>OMZP01000062.1 GCA_900315585.1 uncultured Eubacteriales bacterium
TAGTTCGATTAGCAGTAAGGCGGCGACCTCCGGCTCCGGGAATCTCTACTGTTCATAATTTTGGGCGTTTTTCGACTGCACGAAACTTGACAGGTTCAGGAGTAGGGAACAGGGAACAGGGAACAGGGAACAGGGAACAGGGGAAACGCCGGGTTCTCTTGGCGAGGGTCGAACGGGGTGCATATCCCTATTTTGTTAAGGGACTTTAAATGCAATACTTTTGCAATAATTTGAAACGTTTTTGCCGCATTTCGGGGTGGATAAAGGGGGCTTTCAAGGGGGATCACACCGGCGCAAGGCCGGGAAGAGGGTTGAATTTGACAAAATCTTGAAGGGGAATGGTGCGAAAAGTCACATTTCGGCGGGAATTGCGAAGCAAATCCGACCAAAGAAGACCGAAGTCTGTGGAAAATTTTTATACATCCGTCCACAAACGGTGCAAAAACCCGGAGAATGCCGTCATCAGGGGCATTTTACCCCCAAAACCTGTGGATAACCGTGTGGAAAGTGTGGATTTCTGCATAGAGGATTCATGTATATACAACCCCGCGTATGCAGTTTTAACCTGAATTTTGTAACAATCTCATCCGGCGTTCATGTTGACATGGGCGGCGGGGAGGGTATAATTGAGACAGAGATTACAAGGATTGGAGTGTTTGTCATGAAGGGAACGGAGCTCGCCAAGTACATTGACCACACCCTGCTGAAGCCGGACGCCACGAAGGCGCAGATCCTGAAGATCTGCGACGAGGCCAGGGAGTACCACTTCGCCTCCGTCTGCGTCAATCCCAGCCGCATCGCCCTGGTGGCCGAGGCCCTGCGGGGCTCCGGCGTCACGCCCTGCTGCGTGGTGGGGTTCCCCCTGGGCGCGATCCCCACGGAGAGCAAGGCCGCCGAGACCGCCGTGGCCGTGAAAAACGGCGCGGGGGAGATCGACATGGTGATCGACATCGGCGCGGCCAAGGACGGCGACTGGGCGCGGGTGGAGAGCGACATCGCCGCGGTGAAGCAGGCCTGTGGCGAAGCCAGGCTGAAGGTCATCATCGAGACCTGCCTGCTCACCGACGATGAGAAGGTGGCGGCCTGCCAGGCGGCGGTGCGCGCCGGGGCGGATTTCGTCAAGACCTCCACGGGCTTCTCCAAGGCCGGCGCGACGGTTCAGGACGTGGCCCTGATGCGCAGGACCGTGGGTCCCGACGTGGGCGTGAAGGCCGCCGGCGGCATCCACAACCGGGCCGAGGCCGAGGCCATGATCCAGGCCGGGGCCAACCGCATCGGCGCCAGCAGCGGCATCGCCATCGTGACCGAATGACGGCCTGCGGCACAGGGGGTTTGGGGGGTTCAAAGCCCGCCCAGCCCCCTGTTTTTTCGTCATGATTCTGTCTTTTCCCGGACCAAAACGACATAATTTGGACTTAGGTATTTATAAAATTTGCAAATATTCCAAAAATGTATATTTGCTATGTTAATTCGCAAAATTTCTTGTCCTATGTTAATTTGTGATGCTATAATTTTCACACAAGTCACAAGCTGACAGGGAGGTATTACTTATGAAGAAACTGATGACAGCCGTTTTGGCACTGGTCCTGCTCATGGCCCTGTCCAGCGCCGCGCTGGCCTACACCGGGGACATCACCACCTGCAATGCCAAGGCCTACGCCGATCCCGAGATGACCGTCCTGGTGGGAGGCATTCCCGCCGGTACCTCCGTGCTGGTGCGCAGCTATGAGAAGTACGCCGACGTGTACTACGAGGGCAAGGTGGTCTATCTGCAGCCCTCCGACCTGCTGCACGGCGACGTGACCGGCGACTACAACGCCGTCCTGGAGAAGGGCACCCGCGTCTACCAGCGCGCCTCCACCTCCGCCAAGAGCACCAAGATCAAGAAGGCCTGCGAAGTGAACGTGTGCGCGGTGTCCGGCGATTGGGCGCTGGTCCGCACCACCGGCAGCTACAACCTGTTCGCCTTCGTGAAGGTGAGCAAGCTGACCAACATCACCGCCCGGTAATTGAACAGACGATCCGGAGCCGTTCGTGAGCGCGAACGGCTCCTTTTTAACGCCTTCGCGGCGGTTTCCGCGGAGGGGGCGTGCTATAATAGAAGCGGCATCATCCTTAACAAAGGAAGAATCGACATGGACGAGAGGCAAACCGGCGCGGGCCGGGTCAAGACGCTGCCGCGCTACGAGGTGAACCTGGCGGCCCAGCGGTTTCCCCGCGTGCTGCTGCTGGGCAACGGCATCCTGCGGCTGCGGGGCGGCGTGAGCTGGGAGGCGCTGCTGGCCCGCATCGCCGTGAACGACGAGATCCCGGACCACGTGCTCCGGGAAATTCCCCTGGCCATGCGGGTGGAAGCCCTCTGCGGCGCGGACGTGGAGGGGGCGCGGCTGCGGGCGGCGGCGGAGTTCGAGCCCACGGACGCCTGCGTCACCGACACGCTGCGCAGGCTCCTTCGCCTGCCCTGGGACTGCGTTCTGACCACCAATTATACCTATGAGGCGGAGAGCGTGCTGCTGGGCCAGGACCACTTCGGCAAGGAGGACCGGCGGCGCACCCTGGCCTGCATGGACGGCTCGGTGTACCGCAAGGACAACCTGCACTTCTGCTATATCATGGAGAGAAAGGACTTGCCGCCGCTGCCGGTGTGGCACATCCACGGCGACCTGGGCCGCCCGGATTCCATGATCCTCAGCTACTATAGCTACGCCAAGGCCATCTCCCGGCTCCAGAAGTACAACCGCCAGCTGAAAAACGCCTTCCAGGACGCGGTCCAGGCTCGCCGCCTGGTGACGCCCCGCAGCTGGAGCGACTGGTTCATCCTGGGAGACGTGTACACCGTGGGCTTCGGCTACGACTTCTCCGAGTTCGACCTGTGGTGGGCCGCGGAGCGCAAGGCCCGGGAGAACGCCCGGGTGGGTCGGCTCATCGCCTACCAGGATCGGCAGGCCAAGGCCGACCCGGTGTGCGCGCTGCTGAAATCCATCGGCGGCGAGGTGAACCGGGTGTACGACTACGCGGACTACACCGAGTTCTACCGCATCGTGATCGACGAGATCGAAGCGCGGATCAAGGGGGAGAGCCTGAGCTTTGAATATGATGAATAATCATGCTCAATTCGGTATGTTTATACACATAATGTGCATATTAGGTTAAATATCGTGAATATCCCTTGCGTTTTTTCGCATATGGATGTATAATCAGGCCAACTTCAACGGAGGCATACTCCGCGATTATTTGGAGGTACATACCATGAAGAAGATCATCGCTCTGCTGATTGCCGCCATGTTCGTGCTCACCGGCTTCGCTGCGCTGGCGGAGAACGGCACCCTGACCATGTGCACCAACGCCGCCTTCCCGCCCTATGAGTTCTACGACGAGGACGGCAACGCCACCGGCATCGACGTGGAGATCGCCAAGGCCATCGGCGCGAAGCTGGGCTACGACGTGGAGATCGTGGACATCGAGTTCGCCCAGTGCATCCCCGGCGTCCAGTCCGGCAAGTATGACTTCGCCGCCGCCGGCATGACCGTCACCGAGGAGCGCCAGCAGATGGTGCAGTTCACCGACACCTACGCCACCGGCATCCAGGTCATCATCGCCCCGGAAGACGCCGCCTTTGAGAGCCTGGACGACATCGTGGACGCCAACGGCTCCGTGAAGGTGGGCGTGCAGATGGGCACCACCGGCGACCTGTACACCACCTGGGACTATGAGGACGAGGGCAAGGGCACCGTGGACCGCTACGCCAACGGCGCGGCCGCCGTGCAGGCGCTGCTGGCCGGCAAGGTGGACTGCGTGGTCATCGACAACGAGCCCGCCAAGAACTTCGTCGCCCAGAACGAGGGCCTGAAGATCCTGGACACCGCCTACACCGTGGAAGACTACGCCATGGCCTTCGCCAAGGACAGCGCCATCTATGACGACTTCAACGCCGCGCTGAACGAGCTGATCGCCGACGGCACCGTGCAGGCCATCATCGACAAGTTCATCCCCGCCGAATAAGCTGAATATCCCATGGGCAGACAAGGGGGCGTAACGCCCCCTGTTTGCGCATTACAGAAAGCCTTCCCCTTGAGGGGGTTCGAGCGCCCGGAAAACAGTCCAGTGGACTGTTTTCCGCGAGAACGGGCCGACAGGCCCCGGTAGGTGGCCCGCGGAGCGGGTCGGATGAGGTGGTGCCCTGTGCCTGCATCGTCTATTGGGATAGACGAACGGTGCCCAGCGGGGACACCTCATCAGTCACACTTCGTGTGACAGCTTCCCCTCGAGGGGAAGCCTTTTGGCTGACATTCCATACCCTAAGGAGGGAATTGCCGTGCAGGCATGGTGGGAGGACATCCAATACCAATTCGACCTGAACTTCATCCAGCGCAACCGCTGGCGCTTCATCACCACGGGCCTGGGGAACACGCTGCTCATCACGCTGTTTTCGCTGATGCTGGGCGTGTTCATCGGCGTGCTGATCGCGGGCGTGCGCTCTACCTATGATAAGACCGCCGATACCGCCCGGCCCACCTTCGGCCGCAAGGTGCTGGGCTTCTTCAACGGGGCCTGCAAGGTGTATATCACCGTGCTGCGGGGCACCCCCGTGGTGGTGCAGCTGATGATCATCTGCCTGGTGATCTTCGCCTGGAGCGACAACGGCGTGGCCCTGGCGTCCCTGGCCTTCGGCTTGAACTCCGGCGCCTACGTGGCGGAGATCATCCGCGGCGGCATCATGTCCATCGACAACGGCCAGTTCGAGGCGGGCCGCAGCCTGGGCTTCAACTATTTGCAGACCATGTGGCACGTGGTGCTGCCCCAGGTGATCAAGAACGTGCTGCCCAGCCTGATGAACGAGTTCATCGCCCTCCTGAAGGAGACCTCCGTCGCGGGCTACGCGGCGGTGCGCGACCTGACCTACGGCGGCAACACCATCGCGGGCCAGACCTATTCCTACTTCATGCCGCTGATCGCCGTGGCGCTGATCTATCTGGCGTTGGTGATGTCGCTGACCTGGGTGGTCGGCAAGGTGGAAAGGAGGCTGAGGAGCAATGACCACTGACGTGCTGATCCGCGTGGAAAACCTCGAAAAGCACTTCGGCAAGGAGATCCACGCCCTGAACGGCGTGAGCGCCGAGATCAGGCGGGGCGAGGTCGTGGTGATTATCGGGCCCTCCGGCTCCGGCAAGTCCACGTTCCTGCGCTGCCTGAACCTGCTGGAAATGCCCTCGGCGGGCACCATCACCTTTGAGGGCGTGGACATCACCGACCCGAAGGTGAACATCAACCACCACCGCCAGAAGATGGGCATGGTGTTCCAGCACTTCAACCTCTTCCCCAACATGACCGTGCTCAAGAACATGACCTGCGCCCCCGTGACCCTGCGCAAGAAGACCAAGGAGGCCGCCGAGGCCACCGCCAAGCAGCTGCTGGAGCGGGTGGGCCTGCTGGACCGCGCCGGGGCCTATCCCAACCAGCTCTCCGGCGGGCAAAAGCAGCGCATCGCCATCGTCCGCGCCCTGTGCATGGAGCCGGACGTGATGCTCTTCGACGAGCCCACCTCCGCCCTCGACCCCGAGATGGTGGGCGAGGTGCTGGACGTGATGAAGCAGCTGGCCCGGGAGGGCATGACCATGGTGGTCGTCACCCACGAGATGGGCTTCGCCCGGGAGGTGGGCGACCGCGTGATCTTCATGGACGGCGGCCGCATCATCGAACAGGGCACCCCCGAACAGGTCTTCGAGCATCCCCAGAACGCAAGGCTGAAGGAGTTTTTGGGGAAGATATTGTGAAAGTTGAGAGTTTAGAGTTTAGAGTTGAGATGAAAATGCCTTCCCCCTGAAGGGCAATGTCATTCAGATAAGGCTTCTCGGCGAAGACAACCCCTCAGTCTGCTTCGCAGACAGCTCCCCTTACACAGGGGAGCCTTTCGTTTATGTCTACAAAGCCTCCCTTGTGTAAAGGGAGGTGGACCGCGAAGCGGGCCGGAGGGATTGTCATTGCTTATCCAAATGACATTGCCCTGAAGGGGCGGGCGCTGCTTTCCTTTATTTGGTTCTTCACGGAAAGTTGGGGGATTTGCAGAATGTAATCCCTTGATGATTCGTACAGATCCTTCGCTGCGCTCAGGATGACAGGAATTGCGTCGT
>OMZP01000046.1 GCA_900315585.1 uncultured Eubacteriales bacterium
ATGTAATCCCTTGATGATTCGTACAGATCCTTCGCTGCGCTCAGGATGACAGGAATTGCGTCGTTTGTCATCCTGAGCGGAGCGAAGGATCTGTACGTTTGTATAATGAACAGCGCGAGTTTGGTCAGCAGAGACGGCAGCGCCAGTCACTTGTCAACTCCACGCTCCACTTTCCACATTCCACTCTCACTTGATCCCCATATTCATATTCATCACCCGTTTGACCTCGTCGGAGGCGTGCATGAACGCGGCGGCGACGTTCGGGTCGAAGTGGCTGCCGGCGCCCTCCTCGATGATGGCCATGGCCTTCTCAAAGGGGAAGCCCTCCTTGTAGCTGCGCTTGGACACCAGGGCGTCGAACACGTCGGCCACGGCCATGATGCGGGCGGACAGCGGGATCTCCTCCTGGTACAGGCCCAGGGGATAGCCCTTGCCGTTCCACTTCTCGTGGTGGAAGTGGGCCAGGTACTTGGCCTCCTCCAGGTAGCCGGAGTCCTCGCCGTGCACCATCTCCATGGCGTGCTCGATCACCTGCGCGCCGGCGGTGGTGTGGCTCTTCATGATCTCAAATTCCTCGTCGGTCAGCTTGCCGGGCTTGTTCAGGATGCTGTCGGGCACCTGAATCTTGCCGATGTCGTGCAGCGGCGCGGAGTTCACCACGTCGTACATGAATTCGTCGGTGAGCTGGTCGGGATAGATGCCCTCCTTCTTCATCTGACGCATGATGATGTCGGTGTAGGCGGCGGTCTTGCGCACGTGGTCGCCGGTGCACTTGTCGCGGCTCTCCACCATGTCGGCCAGCACCAGGATCAGGCCGTTCTGCAGGCGGCTGATGGTCTCGCTCTGGGTCTGGGCGTATTCGATGTACTGCACGGTGTCCTCCGTGGTCTTCACCACGGAGTGGTACAGGTTTTCAATCTCGTCGCCGGTGTGGATGTCCAGCTGTTTGATGCGCTCCACGGTGTCGCTGCGGGCCTCCTCGCTGTTGTAGGCGAAGCGGCCGGTGACCACATCCATGGTGTTGATGGGCAGGATGATGTTGTATTCCGCCACCCAGATGGCCAGCGTCAGCATCAGCAGGAAGAAGCCCAGGAACACGGACAGCACCCGCGCCAGGAACTGGCGGCCGGAGGTGGCGATGTGATCCATGTTGATGTCCACCGCGCCGTAGCACTGGCAGACGCCGTTGGAGTCGCGGATGGGCTTGTAGATGGACAGCAGCCAGCCGTATTCCTCATTGGAGATGATGGGGTCGATCTCCTCGCCCGCCAGCAGCTTGTCCAGCACCGGCAGGAAGGCCTCGTCAAAGTCGATGATGTCGCCGGGGTTCGCGCCGGTCGCCTCGCTGGTGTCCGGGTCGAACACCACGTAGCAGCCGTCCTCCTCGATCCTGTAGACGTAGACATACTGGATGTCCTCGGAGCTTTCGGCCAGGTGGGACAGGGTCTTCTCGATCTCCAGATAGCCCGGAGCGGCCTCGCCCTGCTCCAGGAATTCGTCCACCCGGTCGGCGTCCACCGTCTCGGCCACCACGCGCACCACGCCGTTGGCCATGTTCACCTGCTCGTCGATGGCGGCGGTGCGGAAGTGAATGAAGCTGATGGTGGTGATGCCCACGGCGATGATGATCATGCCGGTGGCCACCAGCACGATGATCTTGAACCGCAGCGAGACCCCGCGGCTGCGCTTCTCATCTATAATCGCCCGGTTCTTCCTGGACAGGGGGGCCTGCTGCCAGCCGGTGAAGTACAGCTTCTGCCGGAGGGGCTCGGGCAGCAGGTTGTACACCGCCGCCACGATCAGCACGGTGATGCTCTTGTCCACCAGGTCGATGAGGATATCCGCCAGGAACTGGCACAGAAACGGGCTCATGCCGCCGCTTGCCAGGAGCTGCCGGGCCAGGGGGCCGGCGATGCCCGTGCCGAATTCAAAGCCGTAGAGGGCCGCGGTGAGCAGCGAGCCCAGGCCGCCGCCGATCAGCGCGAAGGCGCCGACGACTGCCAGCAGCTTCCAGGGCTTTTTGAAGTCATAGTAGCCCCGGTTCGCGAACCAGGTGGAGAAGATGGCGATCAGCACCGTCAGCGAGGCGTAGTACACCGTGCTGGCGTCGATGAAGCCGTTGATGACGTTGGTGAAAAAGCCCACCGCCATGCCGGGCACGCTGCCGCCCAGGGCCGCGGCCAGGGCGCTGCCGATATTGTCCAGGTACAGCGGCAGCTTCAGCCAGATGGCCATGCGCGAGCCCAACACGTTGATCGCCAGGCCGATGGCGCACAGGATCAGCGCGTACTTCCGCCGTGCGTTGCGCTGCCGGGTCAAACTGTAGTCCATGATCTTTCCTCCGGTCGAGGGGATGTCCCCGGTACTCTATGCTTGCCCGCGCCGCATGTTGCGCAAGGCTAATTATCCATTTATATTATCGCAGATAATACGCGGTTTGTAAAGCAAAAAAAGTGCCTTTTTCGTGTGAAAAAGGGCACTTTCAATGGGTACCGGTTGGCAGAGCCGGGGCTCTGCACACGCATTATTCGCTCACGTACGGCATCAGGGCGATCGTGCGAGCGCGCTTGATGGCGGTGGAAAGCTGGCGCTGGTGCTTGGCGCAGGTGCCGGTCATGCGGCGGGGCAGGATCTTGCCGCGCTCGCTGGTGAAACGGCGAAGCCGAGCGACATCTTTGTAATCGATGTGCTGAATCTTATCTACGCAGAAAGCACAGACCTTCCGGCGCGGCTTGCGGCCACGGGGACGGCGAATGCGTTCGCCTCTCTCTTCAGACATGGTTCGTTTCCTCCTTTTTGGATATAAGGGCGCGTCACAGGGCGCTCCCAAAGAAGAATCCGCTCCTGATTTGACAGATCAAATTTAGAACGGGAGCTCGTCGTCGTCGACCTCGGTGAAATCGTTGGCCGAGGGGGCGGCGGGAGCGGCGGGCGGCGGGGTGGGGCCGTTGTCCATGGGACGGGCTCCGCCTTCCTCGCTGCGGCTGCCGACGGCTTCGATGCTGTCGGCGATGATCTCGGTCACATAACGCTTCGATCCGTCCTGCGCATCATAGGAGCGGGTCTGAATGCTGCCTTCCACGGCAACCTTCCTGCCCTTGGACAGGTAGCGGTTGCAGAAGTCGGCGGTCTGGCGCCAGGCGACCACGGTCAGAAAGTCGGCCTCGCGCACCCCCTGGGCGTTGGCAAAGCGGCGCTGGACCGCGATGCGGAACGTGGAGCGGGAGATGCCGCTCTGGGTGGTAAAGGCCTCCGGATCATTGGCGAGGTTGCCGATCAGGATGACTTTGTTCATGCTTCACACCATCCTTTGTGTGTGGGGGACGCTGTTATTCGGCCTCCGATTCGGGCTTCTCGTCGTCGACGGGCTGAACGTCAGCCGCGGGCACCTCAACGGGAGCTTCCTCAGCGGGAGCGGCCTCAGCAGCGGGAGCCTCGGCGGCCTCACGGGGCGCATAGGGCTTCAGCGGCTCGCGCTTGGCGGGCAGCTCACCTTCGTAGCGCACGGTCAGGTAGCGCAGCACGCTGTCGGAAATCTGCATGTTGCGCTCGATTTCCCGGGGCAGCTCGGCGGGGGCCTTGATGTACATCAGCACATAGTAGCCCTCGGTCTTGTACTGGATGGCGTAGGCCAAGCGGCGCTTGCCCCACTCGTCAACGCGATCCACTTCACCGCCATTCTTCTTCACCAGGTCGGAAAAACGGTTGATCAGCTCGGTCCGGGCGCTGTCTTCCAGCGTCGGATCAATAACGTACATGACTTCATACTGGTTCATGTTTCTTTTTCACCTCCTTGTGGACTTCGGCCACGGCCGGTTAACCGTGGCAAGGATGCGCCAACAATCATTATACAACAAAATCCCCGCCGCAGCAAGGGGATTTTGTGATAAAATTTAGGTAAATGCGAAAGCACTTACTGCCGGCTGGCGATGTCCTTCACCTGCTGGTAGTAGTCCCGCCCGGCGGTGTTGCCGAACACGCTGCGCAGCTTGTTGTAGGCCTGGCGCAGGCTGTCGCTCTCGGTGAAGATGGCCACGATCTGCCGGGCCACGTCCTCCTGGATGCCTTCGCCCAGCAGGATGGCCAGCGGGTCGGGCGCGCCGTCCACCACCTGCACGGGCTCCTCGGCGGGCGCTTCCTCCGCCGGGGCCGCCTCGACGGGCATTTCTTCCGCGGGCGCTTCCTTGGCCTTGCCCCGGCCGCCCCGGCGGGACCGGCGCGCGGGCTTCCTGGCCTCGGCGGGCGCTTCCTCCACCGCGGGGGCTTCCTCGATCGCGGGGGCTTCCTCGATCGCGGGGGCTTCCTCGATCGCGGGGGCTTCCTCAACCACCGGCACTTCTTCCACCATCGGCGCCTCTTCCACCGGCGCTTCCGGGGCTCCCGGCGCCACCGGGGCTCCCGGCAGGCTCACGTAGCTCTGGCCGTCGGCGGCCTCCTCAAAGTGGAACAGGTCGCCGAAGGTGCTGGTCAGGTAGTTCAGGGGCTTCTTCCCGGCGTCCTGCTTGTCGGCGCGGTACTCCGCCAGCTGGTTCAGGGACGGGAACAGGTTGGACACCTGCACCTTGTCGTGGCCCTTCAGCCGCTTCTCGATCTGCCCGGCGATCACGGCCACCCGCTCCTCGTGGGTCATGGCGGCGGCCCGGGCGGCGCGTCCGGCGGCCTTGGTGGGCGCGGGCTCAGCCTCCTTGGGGGCTTCCTTGGCCGGGGCGGCGCTGCGGGCGGGCGCGGTTCGGGCGGCGGGCTTCGCGGGAGCCTTGGCCGCGGCCTGGGCCTTCTGGTTCAGCACCACGAAGGTGGAGCAGGCTGTGCGCCACAGCTCGTTGCTCTTCTCCATGCCCATGCCGATCACCTCGATGCCGGCGGTGCGCAGCCGCACGGACAGGGCGGAGAAGTCGCTGTCGCTGGAGGCGATGATGACGGTGTCCACGCCGCCCTCCACCAGCAGGTCCATCGCCCCGATCACCAGCGCGATGTCCGAGGAGTTCTTGCCCTTGCTGGCCTTGATGGTCAGGTTCGGGTGGATGGCGTATTTCAGCACCGGGGACACCCACGCGCCCAGGGCCGAGGACGCGCCGAAGATCTCCCGGCGCACCACGCTGCCCAGGCTGGCGGCGTGGTCGAAGATCAGATCCGCGCTGGCGGGCAGCACGTTCTCCGCGTCGATCAGGATCGCGATGTTCTTGGTTTTGGCTGTATTCGTTTCCATGGGTTCCAAATCCTTTCAGGGTGATTCTATATCAGTACGCCCATTATAGCACACAAACGGGATGCCGTCCACCATTTGTCGATGAACAGACGCCGGCCAAAAAATGTGAAATGGGGACGGTTCTCATTTCACATTTTTTAGTGGGCCCCGTCTGGATGGAGCGGAATAGGTGAAATGGGGACGGTTCTCATTTCACGTTTTTTCATCTGGCGATTCCTATTCGGATGGTGTATAATGGAGTCAGAAAGCGAGGCGGATCGGTATGAACAAGGGCATTGCCGTGGCGGGAACCACGGTGCTGGACATCCTCTATCCCATCCAGGGCTTCCCCAGGCCGGGGGAGCTGACGAACATCGTGGGGGACATGAGCCGCTCCACCGGCGGCTGCATGTGCAACGACATCATGGACCTGGCGGCCCTGGACCCGTCGCTGCCGCTGACGGCGCTGGGCCGGGTGGGCATGGACGAGGCGGGGGACTACATGCTCTCGCGCCTGCGGGCCTGTCCCGGCATCAACCTGGACCAGGTGGTTCGGGCCGGGACCACCTCCTTCACGCTGGTGATGGCCGACGAGGTGAGCAAGCAGCGTTCCTTCTACTACTGCAAGGGCGCCAGCGCCGACTTCTGCGAGGCGGACATCGACTGGGACGCGCTTCAGGCCGACATCCTCCACGTGGGCTACATCCTGCTGCTGGACGCGCTGGACGCCCCGGACGAGGAATGCGGCACGAAGCTGGCGCGGCTCTTGCGCACGGCGAAATCCCGGGGCGTGCAAACCTCCGTGGACGTGGTCACCGCGCCGGGGGAGCGCAGCCGCCGGGTGGTGCCGCCGGCGCTGAAAT
This sequence comes from uncultured Eubacteriales bacterium, assembly GCA_900315585.1. GTDB lineage: Bacteria > Bacillota > Clostridia > Christensenellales > Aristaeellaceae > UBA2862. The sequence goes on from OMZP01000046.1 coordinate 6,049, forward strand.
ACACCGACTACTGCGTGGTCAACGAGGCCGAGGCCCAGGCCATCACCGGCGTTCCGCTGCTGGACGGCGCGGGCCGGCTCCTCCGGGCAAATGTGCCCGACGCCCTGGGCGCGCTGAAGGAAATGGGCGTCGCCCGCTGGGCGGTGGTCCACTGCCCGGAGGGCGGCTTCGGCCTGGACGAGAACGGCGCGTATGTGGAGGTGCCGGGGCTGATCCTGCCCCCCGGCTACATCAAGGGCTCCGTGGGCGCGGGGGACGCCTTCTGCTCCGGGGTGCTCTACGCCGCCTGGAGGGGGCAGGATTTGCGGGAGGCCATCGAGCTGGGCACCGCCGCCGCGGCCTGCTCCCTCTCCCAGCCCGACGCCACCAGCGGCATGCGGGACCATGCCGGGGCTATGGCGCTGTACCGGGAGCTGCGATAACAGAACGCAACACAAACGCGCTTGATTGATCCGGGAGAATGTGATAGACTGGGTCGCACACCAAGGAGTTGTTGAAGGCATGGAGAATCTATCCGCGATCATCGAGGCGATATTGTTTGTATCCGGGGACCCGGTGCGCACCGACGCCCTGGCCCACGCCATGAACCTGACGGTTTCGGAGCTGAACGAGGCGCTGGCGGCGCTGGGGGACCACCTGGCCCTGGAAAACCGGGGCATCCAGCTGAACCGCAGTGGCGAGACGGTGTTTCTGTCCATCTGCCCCAAGTTTGCCGAGCAGGTGGAGGCCTTCCTCCAGCCGCTGCAAAAGCAGCCCCTCTCCCAGGCCGTGCTGGAGACGCTGTCCATCATCGCCTATCGCCAGCCCGTCACCAAGGGCGACATCGAGGCCGTGCGCGGCGTGAAGTGCGACTATTCGGTGCAGAGCCTGGTGAACAAGGGCTTCATCGAGGAGGTCGGCCGCCGGGAGACCCTGGGACGGCCCATCCTCTACGGCACCACCGACAAGTTCCTCCAGCACTTCGGCATGGAGACCCTGGCGGACCTGCCCGCCGTGGAGGCGTTGAACCCGGAGGGGGAAATCGGCGTCTAATATAGTTGGCAACGCCGTTTGGGGAGATTGCAGAGGCTTCGACTTCGCTCAGAATGACCGCCTGCCTTGCGCGTCACAATTTCATCAAGATATTTTAGCCCCTGCGCCATGGTTGCGGGTTGACGGCTCCGCGGCGCGGTGGCTATAATATCAGTACCTATGTTATGACATGATATACAGGGGGTATAGCACCATGAAAGAGCAATCCACGCGCCCGAGCCCGGCTACGAGGGCCCGCATGCGCCGCATGCGCGCGCAATATCGCCGGCGCGTCATCCTCGTCGGCGTGATCCTGTTTATCCTTGGCGTGGTGGCGGGCATCTTTGCCCAGCGATGGTACGCCGGGACCAAGCCCAGGACCGACGCGACCCAGGACGCCGTGATCAGCGCGGAGCCCACGCCGGTCGCGCCCGTTGAGGAGCCGCCCGCCGCCGAAGCGCCCGAGGAGGAGATCCCCGCGGAGCCCGCTGCCGAAGCCCCCGCGGAGGAGATCCCCGCGGAGCCTGCCGTTGAAGCCCCCGCGGAGCCTGAGGCCGAGCCCGAAGCCGAGAGCTTTGACTTCGGCTGGGACCTGTCCGAGGGCGGCGAAGTGGACGCGCCCATCTTCCCGGAGAGCGAGGAAGAGGCGGCCAGCTCTGAGAACGTGGCCTTCCCCGAGGTGGAAGCCCCCGCCGAGGAGACGCCCGTGGAGGCGACTGCCTGGGAGGTGTCCTCCGACGAGGTGCCGGAATACGATCCCACTCAGGCCGAGGTGGGCGAGGAATACCTGAACCTGGCGGACGAGAGCGGCGTGTCGGAGAACGGCGCCCAGGCCGTGGCCGGGGCCATCGAGGCCGCCGAGGCAGCGCCCGCCGAGGAAGCGCCTGTTGAGGAAACCCCCGTTGAGGAGACCCCTGCCGAGGCCGCTCCTGCCGAGGAAGCGCCCGCGGAGGAGACCCCCGCTGAGGCCGCTCCTGCTGAGGAAGCGCCCGCGGAGGAGACCCCCGCCGAGGCCGCTCCTGCTGAGGAAGCGCCCGCGGAGGAGACCCCCGCCGAGGCCGCTCCCGCCGAGGAAACTCCTGCCGACGGGGCCCCTGCGGCTGACGCAGCGCCCGCCGAGGCGGCTCCCGTGGAGGAGACACCGGCCCAGCCCGCCGGCCCGCAGGTGATCGCCATCGTGCCCTACGGCGAGAGCTTCACCTACACCACCCAGATCAAGTCCGACGGCACCGCCCGCGTGGAGGCGGACGAGGCCGCCTATGAGACCGTCAGCTTCACCCAGACCATGAAGACCTTCATGCGCCCCACCGACTTCGCCAACAAGTACTCCACCCAGTACAAGCTGCAGGGCAACGAGGCGGGCGCGGGCTTCGAGCTGGTGCTGAACGACTACACCGGCGAGGCCACCGTGGTGCCCCAGAACGTGGTGGACATCAGCCTGCGCAGCGAGAGCGGCAATTCCATCGAGCGCGGCTACCAGCTGATGGACGCGGAGATCGCCGGCAACTACAACGTGGCGCTGAACACCAACGTGCCCCAGATGCTCTACAAGCGTTATCAGTACTCCAACGTGGGCGAGGAGATGTTCTACCTGGTGGTGACCACCTACAACGACGGCGTGGCCCAGCAGATCCTCTTCCAGCTGGAGAGCGACGAGCCCGAGCCCGAGCCGGAGATCGTGTACGGCACCCTCCAGCGGGGCATCAAGAGCGACGAGGTCAAGGCGCTGCAGCAGCGGCTGGTGGACCTGGGCTACCTGACCGGTGCCGCCGACGGCTCCTTCGGCCAGATGACCGAGGACGCCATCAAGGCCGCCCAGGAGGCCTACGGCATGGAGGCCAACGGCATCGCCGACAACGCCTTCCAGCAGAAGCTGTTCGAGGGCGTGGAGCGCTCCGTGGCCGAGGAAGTGAACTATGAGACCCTGAACACCAGCTCCACCGGCGAATTGGTGGTGAACCTGCAGCTGCGGCTGCGGGAGCTGGGCTACTACGACGGCAGAGCCGACGGCGGCTATGGTGCCATGACCGAGGCCGCCGTGAAGAAGGCGCAGAAGGCCTACGGCATGGACCAGACCGGCGTCGCCGACGGCGCGTTCCAGCAGAAGCTGTACGGCGCGCAGTAATCCCACATTCCCCTGGAATATACGGGGCTGTCTCAAAACAGCTATGTTTTGAGACAGCCCCTTTGTAAAACCATACAAATATTACAAATTTCTTGCGAAATCATCACAATGATGATATACTATAGGAAGTGTCCTTTTCGGCAATTTTGAGGATCGACGGGAGGCCTGTCAATGAAACGATTCTTCAAATATATGAGCCTGACGCTGGCGCTGATGCTGATGCTGTTGGGGCTGGCCCTGGCCGAGGAGCCGAATTTGGAGCCGGTCCAGGAGACAGTCGAGGAGCTGCCGGAGTTCTCGCTCAGCGAGGACATCCCCGCGGAGCCCGCGCCGGAAGCTCCGGCCGCTCCGGAAGCTCCGGCCGCGCCGGTTGAGGAGACCCATGCGGAACCTGCCCCGGTAGAGGAAGCGCCCGCGGAGCCTGCCCAGGAACCCGCGCCCGCCCCGGAAGCTCCGGTTGCTCCGGAAGCGCCGGCCCCGGTGGAAGTGCCCGCGGATATGCCTGCGGTAGCCGCCCCGGAAGCCGTGGAAGCGGTTGTCGAAGCGCCCGCGCCCGAAGCGGCCTACGCGGTCAGCGCCCCCGCCGCCATCCAGCTGAACGCCACCGCCCTCACCCTGGGCGTGAAGGAGACCTTCCAGCTGACGCCCATCCTGCCGGAGGGCGTGACCGGCGTCACCTTCAGCTACGCCACCTCCAACGCGAAGATCGCCCCCATCAGCGCCACCGGCGTGATCACCGCCAAGAAGAAGGGCACCGCCACCGTGGGCGTCACCGCCTCCACCGGCGAGCAGCTGCTCTGCCAGGTGACGGTGGTGAAGGCCCCGAAGAAGATCACCCTCAGCGCCGCCTCCGGCACCCTGGGCTTCGACGCCGCCAGCGGCGTGGGCACCCAGTACAAGCTGGGTGTCACCTTCCCCAAGAACACCGGCTGCCAGGTGCGCTTCGGCGGGTATGACGGCAACATCGTCGCCGTGGCCGCCGACGGCACCATCACCGCCCGGGGCCTGGGCACCACCACCGTCACCGCCAGCACCTTCAATGGCAAGAGCGCCAGCTGCCAGGTCACGGTGCTGGGCGCTCCGGCGTCCCTGGTCTTCACCGACCCGGCCCCCGCCATGATCGAGAAGGAGCACCGGGCGCTGGCGCTGTCCGTGCCGGAGGGCACCGTGGCCTACGCCAGCTTTGCCAGCGACAATCCCGCCGTGGCCACCGTGAACGAAGCCGGCGAGGTGGTCGCCGTGGCCCAGGGCGCCTGCACCATCACGGCCCGGGCCTTCAACGGCGTGACCACCTCCTGCACCCTCTCCGTGCTGCCGGGGCCGGACAAGATCGTCCTTCCCGGCGCGACGGTGCTGCTGGGCCTGGGGGACCAGGCGCTGCTGGGCGCGGTGCCCGTGCGCAACGACGGCACCCCCACCGGCACCGGCCTGAGCTATGCCAGTTCCAAGACCAAGTACGTCACCGTGGCGGCCGACGGCATCCTCACCGGCAAGAAGAAGGGCAGCTCCGTCGTCACCGTCACCGCCGCCAACGGCGTGACGGCCAAGTGCACCGTGAAGGTGGTGAAGGCCCCCAAGAGCGTGAAGCTGAGCGCCGACAAGCGCCTGTTGAAGTTCGACGCGGCCCAGGGTATCGCCGACACCGCCAGGCTGCAGGTGATCCTGCCGAAGAACACCGCCTCCCACATCGCCTATTCCGGCTATGATCCCGCCGTGGTGAGCGTGGCCGCGGACGGCACCGTCACGGCCACCGGCCTGGGCACCACGTCCATCACCGCCGCCACCTACAACGGCAAGACCGACAGCTTCCGCGTCACCGTCTGTGCCCCCGGCAAGCAGTACAATGCTGACGTGGTGAACGTGGCGCACCGGGGCGGCAAGGGCAACTGGACGGAGAACACCGTCACCGCCTTTCAGAACACCGCCGCCACCGGCGCGCGGGCCGTGGAGCTGGACGCCCGCTCCACCAGGGACGGCGTCCAGGTGGTGCATCACGACGCCACCTTCACCGCCGGCGGCAAGAAATACACCCTCAAGAAGCTGACCCTGGCCCAGATCCGGGCCCTGGACCCCAATATCTGCACGCTGGACGAGGCGCTGGACGTGCTGGCCGGGACGAACCTTGAGATCAACCTGGAGCTCAAGGACACCGCCAACGCCGCCAAGTGCGTGAAGTCCATCCAGAGCCACGGCCTGCAGGGCCGCACCATGTACATCTCCTTCCTCATCAAGCAGCTGAAGGCGGTGCGCAAGGCGGACGGCGCCACCCGCCTGGGCTACATCATCAACCAGACGCCCAAGAACCTGGCCAAGACCCTCAAGAGCGTGAACGCGGCCTACGTGTTCCAGAAGGCCGACTACCTGACCAGCGCCAACCTCTACGACTGGCAGGACGCGGGCTTGAAGGTGGGCGTGTGGACCGTGAACGACGCGGTGGCCATGACGAACTGGCTGGCCATGGGCGTGGACTACATCACCAGCGACTATCCCGAGCAGGTGACTGCCCTGCTGAAATAGACGAAGAGGCCCCTTCGCTTTGCTCAGGATGACACAAACACGATCGTCATCCTGAGCGGAGCGAAGCGGAGTCGAAGGATCTTTTCTGCTCTCGTTCGAGAGCGGTATGAACACTGAAAGGGGAAAGAGGACCATGAAAAAGCTGATGCTGGGCAACCAGGCGGTGGCGCGGGGCCTGTACGAGGCCGGCTGCCGGTTTGTGTCGTCCTATCCGGGCACGCCGTCCACCGAGATCACCGAGCAGGCGGCGCTGTACGACGAGATCTATGCCGAGTGGGCGCCCAACGAGAAGGTGGCCGCCGAGAGCGCCGTGGGCGCGAGTCTGGCGGGCGCGCGCAGCTTCTGCGCCATGAAGCACGTGGGCTTCAACGTGGCGGCGGACCCGCTGTTCACCGCGTCCTACATCGGCGTGAACGCCGGCATGGTGGTCTGCGTGGCGGACGACCCCGGCATGCACTCCAGCCAGAACGAGCAGGACAGCCGCCACTACGCCATCGCGGCGAAGCTGCCCATGCTGGAGCCCTCGGATTCCGGCGAGTGCGCCGCCTTCGTGGGCGAGGCCTACAAGATCTCCGAGGCCTACGACACCCCCGTGGTGCTGCGCACCTGCACCCGCGTGGCCCATTCCCAGAGCCTGGTGGAGCTGCACGAGCGGGACGAGAAGGCCCTCAAGCCCTATGAGCGCAACCCCCAGAAGTATGTGGCGGCCCCGGCCAACGCCGTGAAGCGCCACATCGAGGTGGAAAAGCGGATGCTGGCCCTTTCCGAGCTGGCGGAGACCACCGGCCTCAACCGGGAGGAGATGGGCGACACCGCCATCGGCTTCGTCACCTCCGGCACCTGCTACCTCTACGTGAAGGAAGCCTTCCCCAACGCCAGCGTGTTCAAGCTGGGCCTGGTGAATCCGCTGCCGGTGAAGCGGCTCAGGGACTTCGCCGACAAGGTGGACCGCCTGATCGTGGTGGAGGAGCTGGACGGCATCATCGAGCGCCACCTGCGGATGAACGGCATCCGCGTGGACGGCGGCAAGGACCTGTTCGGCCTGCTGGGCGAGCTCTCACAGAACAAGATCCGTGCGGCCATGGGCGAGGCGCTGCCGAAGTTCGCGGCCTACGACGAGGCCGTGCCCGGACGCCCGCCGGTGATGTGCCCCGGCTGTCCCCATCGCGGGCTGTTCACGGTGCTTTCCAAGCTGAAGCTTACTGTGCTGGGCGACATCGGCTGCTACACCCTGGGCAGCGGCGCGCCGCTGAACGCGGTGGACTCCGTGCTGTGCATGGGCGCCTCCATCGGCATGGCCCACGGCTATACCAAGATGCTGGGCGAGGAAGCGGCGCACAAGTCCGTGGCCGTCATCGGCGACAGCACCTTCATGCACTCCGGCATCACCGGCGTGGTGAACCTGGCCTACAACAAGTCCATCGCCACGGTGCTGGTGCTGGACAACTCCATCACCGGCATGACCGGCCACCAGCAGAACCCCACCACGGGCCTGACCCTGCAGAACGAGCCCACCTACCCGATCAGGATCGAGGATGTGTGCCGCGCCGCGGGCATTGAGCGCGTGCGTGTGGTGGATCCCCAGGACATGGCCGCCACCGAGGCCGCCATCAAGGAGGAGCTCTCCGCGGACGCGCCCAGCGTGATCATCGTGCGCCGGCCCTGCCAGCTGCTCAAGTATGTGAAGGCGAAGCCGCCGCTGGCCATCGACAAGGACAAGTGCAAGGGCTGCCGCAGCTGCATGAAGATCGGCTGCCCGGCCATCCGGTTCACCGACGAGGGCGGCGATCCCGAAGGGATGCCGAGTCGCGAAGCGACCGCCGCGTCTCATTCCGGAGGATTGAGGCGTGGCGCCTCGAAGGCGTCTATCGACCCCACCATCTGCGTGGGCTGCGGCCTGTGCGAGCAGATGTGCAAGTTCGGGGCGTTCATCAAGCCCGAAGAAAAGGAGGCGCGTTGACATGAGCACCACTTCCATTATGATCGTCGGCGTGGGCGGCCAGGGCACCCTGCTGGCCTCCAAGCTGCTGGGCAACGTGCTGCTGGGCCAGGGCTATGACGTGAAGCTTTCCGAGGTGCACGGCATGAGCCAGCGCGGCGGCAGCGTGGTCACCTACGTGCGCTACGGCGACAAGGTGTATTCCCCCATCGTGGACCAGGGCGAGGCGGACATCATCCTCTCCTTCGAGATCCTGGAGTCCGCCCGCTGGATCTCCTACCTCAGAGAGGGTGGCATGCTGCTGACCAACACCCAGAAGACCTGGCCCATGCCCGTCATCACCGGCGCGGCGGCCTATCCCGAGAACATTGTGGAGAAGCTCTCCGCGATGGCGGACGTGACCGCCGTGGACGCGCTGGCCCTGGCCGAGCAGGCGGGCAGCGCCAAGGCCGTGAACGTCGTGCTGATCGGCGTGCTCTCCCGGCGCATGGACATTCCCGAGGAGGCCTGGCTCAAGGCCATCGAGGAAACCGTCCCCGCGAAGTTCCTGGAGATGAACAAGAAGGCGTTTGAATTGGGCAGAAACGCCCGGTAGAACCGGGAGCCGCCTGCTGCCGGCCGGCAAAACACGAAATCCCGCGCCACTGATTCCAGCGCGGGATTTCTTCATGCCAAAAGCCTTCTGCCAAAAGCCTTCCCCTTTAGGGGAAGGTGGCGCGAAGCGCCGGAAGAGGTCGCCTCTCTGACCGCAGGGCGCTTAATACTGGTTCTTCACGGAAAGTTGGGGGATTTGCAGAATGTAATCCCTTGATGATTCGTACAGATCCTTCGCTGCGCTCAGGATGACAGGAATTGCGTCGTTT
>OMZP01000005.1 GCA_900315585.1 uncultured Eubacteriales bacterium
AGCCGTTCCGGCTGTCGTGGTACCCCGGGTCCGCTTCTTCCCGACCCTCCACCTGCTCCTCCAGCTCCGTCTCCAGCATGCTCTGGATCGTCCCGCCCAGCAGGTCTTTCAAAGCTTCCTGGATGTCCGCAGCCGTTTTGATGTCGTACATCTCGATGAGCTGCCCGATGATGTTCCGCTTTTCTTCACTCAGTCCGTTGTTTCTCTTCCTGCCCATACTCTGCCTCCTGTGATGTCTCTATTCTATCACAGTCCGCAATGCCTCTTTACAGAAAGATTTGAACAGGCCCGGGATATCATCCTTCGTGGTGGGCTTGCGGCCGATCCTGTGGCCCTTGGCGCGCGCATTCGCCAGCCCTGAACGCACACGAGAACGCAGGATACTTTTTTCGAGTTCACTGAAAATTGAAGCCATTTGCAGGAAGGCCGCCGACATTGGATCCATTTCTCCGTTGCGGCAATCGACCGTGATGGAACCGATGACCACCAGCTGAAGGTGCTTTTGCTTGACGGTCTCCATGATCTCGCAGAACTGGAGGACGGACCTTGACAACCTGCTGACCTCGCACACGATCAGGGTGGAGCCAGCCTCGATGTGCTCCAGCAGGAAATCCAGTTGCGGCTTCACCTTGGCATCGCCGTGCTCGCGCTCTTCGATAATTTCTTCCGCGCCTGCGGCCTTCAGCTCTCGTGTTTGCCGCTGCAAATCTTGACCACGCTCCTCCGCGAGACTACAGCGGGCATATCCGTAAATCTTGGGCATTGTATATTCTCCCTTCTGTCAACGAAAAGGTCCATTGTTGAAAATCGTTTCGTTTACCGTTTTCTTTTACAGGTTTGGGGCTGTTTCGGTGCTTACATGGCCGCGTTGCCGCTGTCATCGGTTACATTCGTTTTCTCTACGCCTTCGACAGCGGCTTCCACTCCATCGCGGTATTGGTACAACTTTGCGCAACTCTTTTCAACCTTCATGTGTTCCAGTGCATGTTCAATGCAACCGTATTCATATTCGTACAAGTTGCCTTCATCCCAAACCTTCACGATATAAAGCATGATTTGGTTCTCCCCCTATTGCATCGCCTTCAATGCCCACCAGGTCCTGACCAGCCTTGCGCGGCGCTTGCTGTAAGGTTGGGACATGAAGCGCCATTCTGGATCGTGGACCTTCTCACACCACGCCAGCCATTCCAATTCACACTTAACGTTGTGGAGCTCTCGCCTGATTGCAGCCTTCGTCATAATCATTTCCCCCTGTTTGTGGGGGAAGGGGCTTGCGCCCCTTCCCGCTGTCGTCATTCTCCCATGATGAGCGCCACGGCCTTTTCAGCCTTGCCAGCCGCTGAAACTATGAACCTCTTGTCATTCTTCAGGGCTTGGAGCCAGTTCTGGATGTAGGCGGCGCTGTTGCGGAAACTCTTCGCGGTCTCCAGCCCTGCGCGGTTCACCAGCGCAGCCGCCCCTATCTCTGCGATAAGCTCTTCCTTGCTGTAGGCATCGGAGCCGAAGAACGCGGTCTTCTCCAAGCGGTCCAGCCGCTTCGCGTGTCCTGTGCTGTGGGTCATCTCATGGAAGGCGGTGCTGTAGTATTCCGCGGTTTCCTTGAATTGCCGCATCAGCGGAAGGGTGATGGTGTCGGTGCTGGGGCGGTAGAAGGCGCGGTCCCCTTCCTGATGCTCCAGCCTGACGCCTTCCCGCTTCACATAATCCGCGATGATGGCTTCCGCGGCGGCGTCAGCGTTTGCACTATTCTGAAGGGGCTTTATGTGCTTGGCTTCCAGCCCTTCGCACTGGTCCAGATGAAAGACGTTGTAATAACGCAGGAAGGGAATTTCCTTTTCTTCGTCGGTCTCTTCATCCTTCACGGTCATCCACTTCCAGAAGACCACCATGGAAGCCTTCTCGCCCTTGCGGATCCAGCCGCCTTCCTGCTGGACCTGCTTGAAGGTGGCGTATTCGCCAGCTTTGCCAAGCAGCATTTGATTCAGAAGGCTGTAGGGCTTGCCTGTAACGTGGGAGATTGCGGACCCTGAAGCCTGCCAAGGCTTCTGCCAAGGGATGATCCCCTGATTCAGCTGGTCCATGATGCGGTTGGTGATTTCTCCGTAGATATCCATTTTTCTGGCTCCCTTCTCTTGCGGGAGCAAGGCTTTTGTGGTAGAATGGCCTTGCTCCCTGATTCAATGTGGTGTTGGTTTTGTGGGGCAGGGTCTGAGCGTTGTGGTAGATGCTCAGACCTTTTTAGATGACCTTGAAGGGGCGCGTGACGATGGTCTTGTAATACTCTTCCAGCGCATCGCCCAGCAGGTTCTTCAGGGCTTTGGTGTCCATCCTGCGGGAAACGGTCTCTTTCCAAGTGACCTTCCAAGAACCCGCCATCATGGTCTCTTCGCTTCCCATGTAAGCCTTGATTTCGTCGGTGATGGCGTCCATCTGGTTCTGAAGCTCTTCAGCCATCTTCCGCAGGTCCATCAGTTCTTCCACCTTGGTGATGATGCTCTCGTTCGCGTTACACATTCTGAAAACCTCGCTTTCATTATTTGGCGGAGAGAAGCGTCTGACCTGATTGCTTCGGTTATTGCATCTTCTGGCGCACCGTAGAAGGGAGCAGGCTTAGGTTTCTACCCGATCGCTTCTCTCAACCTTGTAAGTATATTATATCATAGGATATCCTACATGTCAATAGGATATCCTACTTTTTGAATGTTAAATATTAGGATATCCTACAAAACATTTTGACATCTGATGCCAAGACTGATATCATATATAAAAGGGGGGAATGATTATGCCCGCAACGAAAAAGCAAATTGATAGAATATCGGAATACCAGAAGGCAAACAATGAGCAAATCCTGATTAAGCCAAGAAGGGAAGACAGGATCTCAGAACGCATTCAGGTTTTGATCGATCAGGGGAAGACGGCGAGCAAGCAAGCCTACATCATCCAAGCGGTGAAAAACCAACTTGTAGCTGACGGCCTGCCGATTGATTACGACGCTAAATAGGGGCGGGGGTTATATACAGGAAACGCCGATCCGCATTCCCAAATAGCGCCGCTACCTCAACATATGCCACCAACGACTGAATGAAGAGGAGGAACCATCATGAATGAGGAGAAGAGAACCAACGTTACACAAACCGTCAAGGCAGGCGTCTCATTTGGCAGTGCACTGGCTATGGTCATCAGCTATGTGAATTGGCATTCCATCGGCTGGGCGATATTTCATGGCATTCTCGGCTGGGTTTATGTGATTTACTACGCCATCAAGTACTGATAAGGAGGGTAATCAAATGCTTATCGTAACAACGGACACTATCAGCGGCAAGGAACTGGAAGCGCTGGGACTGGTCAAGGGAAGCACCATCCAAACGGTCAATGCCATCAGGGACATCGGCGCTGGCTTGAAGACCCTGATTGGCGGCGAACTGAAGAAGTACAACGACATGATGGACAACGCACGCAAAATCGCTACGGACAGGATGCAGGAAGAAGCCGCGCGCCTTGGCGCTGATGCGATTGTGGGTGTGCGTTACGCCACTTCTGGTATCATGCAAAGCGCGGCCGAAGTCATGGCATACGGAACGGCGGTCAAGTTTAGATAGAGAACAGCGGATGCATCAGCATCCGCCTTTTCCTATTACTTGGGGCCGCTCGTAAACTTATATATTCATTCCGCAAGCACCAATTGAGTTCAGCGGAAGTATGTGGATGCTCCATGATATTGGAGAGTGTTTATGAAGTATAAATCTGGCGACATTGCTTACATAGTTGAGAAATGCTTTTTGCTGGAGTTCGGAGAAAGCAAACAGTTTTCTTTTGGAAGATGCAGCAATACCAAATCATTCAACGAGCTGTATGATGGATTAAAGAATATCGAATAGTGTATCACCGTTTCCAAGAAAGAGGATAAAGGGAAAAGCAGACGCATCAAGCATCTGCTTTTCCACTACTTGCGGCCGCGCAAGCCTTCAATTTTCTTGAGTATATCAGCGAGGCGTTTTTCATAAGGCAGCCACGCAGCCATTGTTTGTGCGAGGGTCCATCTGTCATCGGTTTCGAGAGAGGGGAGGTCTTCGAGAAAGTAGTAGATCAGGAAGCGGTAGATGGCGTCATTGTTGTAGATTGTTTCTGGGGGCATTGACATGGTTGTCCTGTTGTGATTTAGACTCTTAAAGGGATGATTTTTCAAAGGCTTTGTCGATAGCATCATACATTTCTTTACTACAACAACTTGGTTCGACCCAGAATTCGTGATAATCCGTAACGCCGCAGAAATCAGGATCGATAAGAGCAAGTAAGTGGTCCGATATAGCGGCAACCGCTAAACAAATTTCACTGATGTTGCCGCACTTATGGGTGAGGTAGTTCTTCACCATTTGGGTGAGTTCATCGTTGAGATTCATTTTCTCTAATGCTTCAGTGTTCAAATTCAGCGTCCTCCTTTCTTTCGTATTTAAGGTATTTCCTTTACCTTACATTAGTATTATAACTTAAATTTAACAACAAGTCAAAGAATAGACTGACTCTAAATACTTGGCTTGCTGAATCCGCACATTTAGAAATTTGCGCGTATTCCGCTTTCATCATCTTTATCACAACAATTTTTTCAATCCTCCTTTATCAACCAACCCTCCCCCCTTTAGGGGGGGATTGAAATAATTCGATGCGAAGTGCGAAGCACGGAGCTTCGAATTATTTCAACTGGGGGGGTTCATACAATCTATTATGTAATTGGTGTACCATCTTGGGGGAATTCTTATAAGAGCTCCCCCAAATTGGTATCCTTTGGAGAAATAACATAATAGTATTGACCGTTTCGTTTGCTGTCCTTGATCCCATCGTTCACCTGATACCCATTTTTCATAAGGTACGCGCGCACAGTTGGCCATTTATAGTGTCCATTGTACGGATCCTTTTCCTTCCTGAGGTGGAGAAGGGAACAAAGTTCATCACGTTCTTCTCCATAAAGTCGCACGTTCAAGTATTTATCAGGAATATGCTGGCAAGCATAGTTATTCGCGGCTTCAATGTCGTGGTAGTAGAAGGTGGGAAGGTCACCATGATAGCGGCCGCGAACCTGGATTTGCGTCTCCTTGTCGCTATTATGCACTATCATATAATCGACCTTGCGCTTCTTCCCATCGATCTTGATACAGGTTTCGGAAGCCCTGTTGATTACAAGGAGGTCGAGGTTCGTGGGAAGAAACTCTTCCCCCAAAATGGTATCCCGCAAATTGAATTGTTCTTCGGTCATAGGGTGCTTTTTCTGCGTGTCATCGCGGACGCTCCAGAAGCCGTTCGCGCGCACTCCGATGTTGTTTGCGTAGGCGATATACTTCTTCATATCTGCCACGTTCTCGGTGAAGAGGATGCCCGTTTTCCCTTTGTTCTTCAGGATTATGGACTCTGCTCTCTCACCGTAAGGGATTTCCGCGAAGGTTTCCAGTCGGCAGAGGTCGCTTCTGTCGAAGGGAACGTCATAGCACAATTCTCCGAAGCGTTCCCTGACCTTTGAAGGCGTCGCGCTGAGGGCTATGACCTTGGTAAAACCTTCCCTCAAAATGGTACGCAGCGCGTCTTCTGCGGCCTCCAGATTGATTTTGTTTCCCTTGAATCGCTGATAATTGATAAGGTTCTGCATCTCGTCGCAGACGATGTAATCGTAGTCGTGCCACTTGAATTGGCGGCCGCCGTAGCGCACTTCGGAGCCAAAGCCCGCATAGGTCATCAGGGGCATTTTGCCGTCTGCGCCTTCAAGGGTCTCTCCCCAAGTATGCTTATTGCCGTACTCGCAGAAGGAGTAGGTCTGGCGGCTGACAGTGAGGATGTTTTCCAGAAGGCGATATTCGCCGTTTTGGGTATCGATGAGGTAGAGTATCTTTTCGGGGTTGGTCCATTCAGGGAGGGTGTTCAGCGCGAACCAGGTCTTGCCCGCGCTGACGTTGGCCTCGATGATGTTGATTCGACCTGCAAGGAGTTGGTCCTTGCTTGTTATAAGTTCCGATAGATGCTTTGATCCTTTCATAAAGTTGTATCATCCTCCTTGGTAGTTGTTAGGCTGCCTCGTTGACGCCCTCAGGGGCCTCCAGCAGGGCGATGGGGTTGCCGCTGGCCTCGTTGTCCTGCTCGTCAGAGGGTGCCGCCGCAACCGCCTTCGCGGCCGATTTGCCATACTCTATCACTTGTACGGCTTCTTCCATACCAAAGCTTGCGATTTCAGGGTACTTATCGAGAAACCAACTTTTGATCACGGGATAGCGGAAGGCTTTTCCATGACATTCAGCGATGATGCGCATTTCGGTATATTCCTTGTAATTTACCTTTCGCATCTCATTGCTGCCGTGCGTCAGAATGTAGTCCTCCATATACTCGTAGGTCAGCCCTTTGTAGGTCTTTTTGTCGCTGTTGGTCCGAATGCGACGCTGGATGACCTGATAACCAGGATAATCGCGACGAACCTGCTGGAGATGTGCATACTCTTCGCTTCTGGTATCAGTTGCGTACTTGGCGAAGGTCCTGTCCATAACGATCGTGTGATTGACGTGATTGATTTTCAGAGTATTCGTCATAAGAATTATCCTTTCTATAAGTCATACAGAAGTCGAGGTGTAAATACAGTGGGGGAGGAGTCAGGCGGCTTTCTTTGCCGCCTGCTTCTCGGCCTTGCGCTGGGCAATCTTTTCCAGAAGGGCATTGCGTTCAGAGTGGAACTGCTCAATAGCGGGGAAGGTCTGGAAGAACCAGTCCTTGATGTCGCTGTAGTTGGCAGAATCCGCGTCGGCGTTCTTACCTGCTTCATCCAGGCCTCGCAGCATCAGGTATTCAGCCGTGATGGACTTCTCATCGTCATCGTGCGCGGCGATGTACTTCTCGATGTACTCGAAGGTCAGGCCCTTGTAGACGGGCTTCGCGGTCTTCTTGGCAACGGTGACAACGCGGAAGGTGGGGTAGGCGCGACGGGCTTCCTGAAGCTCGTTGTACTCGGGAGTGCCGAACCTGGAAGCGGCCTTGGTGACGGTCTTGTTCATCTCGATGGTGTGATTCTTGGCGTTGATGATGATGTTAGTCATTATTATTTCCTTTCTATTCAGCGGTATTTGTATCGGCCCCGCCAGGGCTTCTTCTCTATTGCGGTTGGGTTGCTTCCCTCAACCTTGTGAGTATATTATACCCAATTCATAGCTGACACCAGTCGTTATAATATGACAAGATGAATATGAGAGGCATTGAAAATGGCCTATTTACGGGGAGCTTGAGAGTTTTGTTAATAGCATCGTCCAAACGTTTTAATTTACTGGTAGTTAACAGAATTACGGAATAAAAGAATATACTCAAAAATATAAAGTCATGAGTCTTTAAGAATTAATGGAAAGATGCTTCAAAGGTGCTTTGAAGTCATAATAATCTTGTTTGGCTGTAGTATGATAGTTGTTGTTGAGATGTTATCTATTTCATGGTATAATGGCAATGCCAAATGGTACAAGATGAAAAAAGTACAAGGTGGGGCATTTAGGAGGGTGCCCGAAGGAGAAAAGTACAAGATTAGTACAAGCCGTGAAAAAGAAAGAGGAGCAACCCTCTCGGAGTCGCTCCTGAAAACCCTTGATTTTCCTTGCTTTTTACTTCCCGAAATACCGCTTCAGCAGCCCAGCGAAGGCCTTGCCGTGCCGGGCCTCGTCGCGGGCCATCTCGTGTACGGTGTCGTGGATGGCGTCCAGGTTCAGGGCCTTGGCGCGCTTGGCCAGGTCGGTCTTGCCGGCGGTGGCGCCGTTCTCGGCCTCCACGCGCATCTTCAGGTTCTTCTCGGTGCTGTCGGTGAGTACCTCGCCCAGCAGCTCGGCGAACTTCGCGGCGTGCTCGGCTTCCTCAAAGGCGGCGGTCTTCCAATACTCGCCGATCTCCGGATAGCCCTCGCGATAGGCGACGCGGCTCATGGCCAGGTACATGCCCACCTCGCTGCACTCGCCGGTGAAGTTGGAGCGCAGGTCGGCGATGATGTCCTCGGGAGCACCCTGGGCAACGCCCACCACATGCTCGGCGGCCCAGGTCATTTCCTCGGCCTGCTCGATGAACTTGCTGGCGGGAGCCTTGCAGACGGGGCAGAATTCGGGCGCGGCGTCGCCCTCATGCACATAACCGCAGACGGAACAGACAAACTTCTTCATGGATGAAATCCTCCTTAAAATGTTCAATGTGGCTGCCTTACAGCTGGCTCTATTATACTATAAATCCTCCGCTTTGAAAAGTTAAAAATATCACACGGGTTTAACATCCCTAACGACACAAACCCCTCGCCGTGCCCCGTATGGCAGGCATTCCGGGGCTGGCGAAGGGGCTTTACGGTTCTTTCGCGGACTCGACCAGCGGTGGAGCGAAGCGATCCATCCGCATGCGCAGGTTCACCCAGCTGCGCATGAAGCGCGCCGCTTCCGGCCATTCCGGGCGGCTCGCGAGGAGCTGGAACTTGTCAAACTGGGTGCGGGGCGTCTTCATCAGGATGCGCCGCGCGCCGTTGGAGAGCCTGGGAGCGGGGGACGTACAACTTAGGCATATCGCGCCGCCCAGATCCGCGTCAAACCGGCAGTCGCCGTCGATGGGCCTTCCGCAGCGCACGCAGCTGTCCATCCGGGGCGACAGGCCCATCAGCCGCATGAAGTGGCACTCAAAGGCGAAGGTGACCAGCTCCGGCGGCAGCTCCCCGTAGTTCAAGTGGGCCAGCGCCCGCAGCGTGATGATGAACAGGTCCGGCGCAGGGGTGTCCGGCAGGATGGCGGCGTCCAGCAGCTTCAGCCAGTACACGCCGTGGCGCAGTTTGTCGTAATCCGACCTCAGCTCAAAGTAGCTCTCGGAGATCTGGCACTGCTCCAGGGAATTGCGCTCCCGGTGGCTGAACAGCTGGAATTCGCCGCTGGTGAAGGGCTCCACGGCGTTGACCAGGGGCGACTTCGGTCGACGGCAGCCCCGGGCGATGGCCTCCACGCGGCCCAGCTCCGGGGAGAACAGCGTGATCATCCGGTCGTAATCGGAGTAGTCCGCCCGGCGGATGACGATGGCGGGGGTGGTGAAGGACGGCATGTCAGTCCTCGTAGCCCAGGGCCCGCAGGTCCCCGGCGCGGTTGCGCCAGTCCTCGCGCACCTTCACCCACAGCTTCAGCATCACCTTCGTGCCCAGCAGCCGCTCGATGTCGGCGCGGGCTTCGCTGCCGATCTTCTGCAGCATCGCGCCCTGCTTGCCGATGATGATGGACTTGTGGGAGGCCCGCTCGCAGTACACGTTGGCGTGGATCTCGGTGAGGGTGTCGGACACCTTCTGGATCTGCAGCATCTCCACGCCCACCCCGTGGGGCACCTCGTCCCGCAGGTTGCGCAGGGCCTTCTCCCGGATGATCTCCGCGCACATCACCCGCTCCGGCTGGTCGGTGATCATGTCGTCGGGGAAGTACTTCGGGCCCTCCGGCATGGCCTCGATCAAGAGCTTCAACAGCAAATCGCAGTTCTCGCCGGAGCGGGCGGAGGTGGACACGATCTGGTCGAAGCCGATCTGATGCAGCTCCGCCAGCTGGGGGAACAGCTTTTCCTCCGGCACGATGTCGATCTTGTTCACCGCCAGGAACTTCGGGCAGCGCATCTTGGAGAGCTCCTCCAGGATGGCCCGGTCGCCCGCGCCGATGTGCTGGCCGTCCACCACGCACAGCACGGCGTCCACGCCCTCTTTGGCCTCCTCGGCGGTCTTCATCATGTACTCGCCCAGCTTCGTGCGGGGCTTGTGCAGGCCGGGGGTGTCCACGAACACGATCTGCCAGTCGGGGCCGAAGGGACTCTTGTCGCTGCCCGTGGCCACGCCCAGCAGCTTGTTCCGGGTGGTCTGGGGATGGTTGGAGATGATGGCGACCTTCTCGCCCACAAAGCGGTTCATCAGGCTGGATTTGCCCACGTTCGGTCGGCCCATGATGGCCACGAAGCCGGAACGAAATGCTTTTTCGGTAGTCAAGTATGCTTCCTCCGTATTCTTAACAGGTTTATTGTCTGATTGAGTTTGAAGTCGAAAGGCGTGGTGCGCTGAATGGCGGGTCGCTTCTAAACGATTCGTACAGATCCTTCACTGTGTTCGGGATGACAGGCTGCGCGAGGTTGTCATCCTGAGCGGAGCGAAGGATCTGAACGCTGCGTTCAGGAAGCGGGTATCGCGTGAATAAAACTGCGCTGGATAACGGCCTTTCGATCACGAATTGACATCCACTCCAAGGTCCTCCGGGCTCAGTCCCTCCGGCAGCAGCTCGCCCAGGGTCTTCACGGTGAAGCCCTTGCCGTACTGGCCGACGATCACCGGAAGGGATGTGTCGGAGAACTCCCGCAGCACCTGGCGGCAGATGCCGCAGGGCCAGGCCACGGCGGTGGAGCCCACCACGGCGATGGCGGCGAAGCGGCGCACGCCGTTGACGACGGCGTTGCTGGCGGCGCATCGCTCCGCGCAGATCGTGGCCCCGTAGGAGGCGTTTTCAAAGTTACAGCCCTTGAAGGTGCGCCCGTCCGCGGAGAGGATGCAGGCGCCCACCTTGAAGTGGGAATAGGGGCTGTAGCTCATCTGCATGGCCTCGCAGGCCAGCTCAAACAGCCGCTCGTAGGTCATTGCTTCGCCCTCGCGGGTGATGCCCAGGCTGCCCAGGGCCTTTTCTTCCATTGCGCGCATGATTGCTTTCTCCTCGTCGTTCATGTGGTCGTAGCCCATCAGGTGGAAGGCGGAGTGGGCGGCCAGGTAGCTCAGCTCCCGCTTCAGGGAGTGGCCGTATTCCGCCGCCTGCTGGCGGGCACGGTCCAGGTTGATCACGCAGTCGCCCAGGTTGACGCAGCCCATGCTCGGGTCGTACTCCCGGGCCAGCCGCTTCGGGCAGTTCCGCGCGGTCCTGCCCGCCGGGTAGGACACCGTGGGGAAGGAGAGCACGTCGGTGACGCGGTCGATGTTCCTCGTCTGGCGGTTCAGCGCCCGGATGGCCGCGTCGTCCACGATCTGCACGGCGAACCCTGCGTCCTCGATGCCCTCGGCCTCAAAGCAGGCGTTCGCCACGTCGTTCAGCAGTGCCTCCATGCCCGTCAGATCCTCCGGCACGGGCACCTCCCATTGCAGCTCAATCGCCATCGCTCGCGGCCTCCTCTGCGGGCGCCTCAACCGCGGCGGGAGCCTCCGGCGCGTCCTCCGCCGCCTTCTCCGGGGCCGCGGCAGGCACCGCCTGCGGGACAGGCTCAATCGGCGGCGCGGGCTTGGCAACTTCCGGCGTGGACGCTTCACTGGCCGCCTCGGCGTGGTTCTCGATGCGTGGCGGCAGCTTTACGTCGGGATACTCGATCCGCTCGTGGAACACGCCGGTGAGCACCGTGGAGAAGGCGCTGCAGATCTTCTCCAGGTCGCTGAAGGTCAGCTCCGACTCGTCCAGCTGGCCGTCGTTCAGCTTGCTGCGCACCAGCTTATGGATCAGCGCGTCGATCTTCTCCGGGGTGGGGTCCGGCAGGCTCCGGGCTGCGGCCTCGATGGTGTCCGCCAGCATCACGGCGGCAGCTTCCTTGCTGCGGGGGCGGGGGCCCTCGTAGCGGAAGGCGTTGATGTCCACGTTCTCAGCCCCGTACAGCTTCTCGGCCTTGTCATAGAACCACAGCACCACGCCGTCGCCGTGATGCTGGCGGATGATGTCCAGCACCGGCTCCGGGATGCGCGCCTTCTGAGCCATGGCCGCGCCGTCGCGGGGGTGGGCCGTCAGGATGGCGGCGGAAACCCGCGGGTCCGTGCGGTCGTGGGGGTTGTCGCCCAGCTGGTTTTCCTTGAAGTACACGGGCCGCTTCAGCTTGCCCACGTCGTGGTAATACGCGCCCACGCGGGCCAGCAGCGCGTTGCCGCCCACGGCGCTGGTGGCGGCCTCGGCCAGGTTCGCCACGATGATGGAGTGGTGATAGGTGCCGGGGGCCTCCAGCAGCAGCCTTCTCAAAAGCGGCTGGTTGGGGTTGGACAGCTCGATCAGCTTGGCGTTGGTGGCCAGGTTGAACAGGGATTCCAGCAGAGGCTGCAAGCCGATGCACAGGATGGCGCTGATGATGCCGCTGGACATGGCCCAGAGGGCATTGGTCGCCACGGTGCCGATCTCCGCGCTGTTG
The DNA here is from genome assembly GCA_900315585.1 of uncultured Eubacteriales bacterium. Taxonomy (GTDB): domain Bacteria; phylum Bacillota; class Clostridia; order Christensenellales; family Aristaeellaceae; genus UBA2862. The sequence continues at coordinate 12,142 of OMZP01000005.1, forward strand.
ATCAGGCCCACGGAGAAGGTGCAGACGAAGTTGGCGATGCCCACCAGCACGCCGGCCAGCAATGTGGTGGTGCGGTGCATGCTGCGGTTGAACACGGCCAGCACGATGGGCCCGGCCACCATGCTCATCAGCAGCACCGAGAACATCGTGACCGTGAACAGGCCGCCGCCCGCGTCCATCAGCAGCGAGGCCAGGAAGCCCAGGGCGATGTTGAAATAGAGGGCGATGCGCTGGTTGTACAGCAGCGCCACCAGCATCAGCCCCAGGGAAATGGGCATCATGTAGGCGTTGAACCGGCTGAAGGCCAGGCACAGGCCCGTCACCACCACGGCGATCAGGCAAAGGAGCAGCATCTGCGTGGCGTTGGGCCTGCGGGCGGCATAGCGGTGCAGGTACAGGAAGGCGCAGCCCATGACCAGCAGCACGATCAGCGCAATGCCCGCCAGCAGCGGCACGTCCAGGTTGTCCTCCTTCAAAAGCCCCAGGGAGGAGAGCATCGTGTACTGGGCCAGGGTGACGATCTCGCCCCGGCGCACGATGACCTCGCCCTTCACGCAGGTCTCCATCTCCACGGCGTCCCGCGCCTTCTGGCGGTTGGCCTCGGTGATCTCCTCGTCGATGAGCATGTTGGGCTGGATGCAGGCGCTGATCACGTCCGTGGCCATGGAGACCAGGGGCAGGGGATAGCCCGCCGCCGCCAGGGACCGGGACAGCCGGTTCACCGCCGCGCCCTCGGTGCCCTCCAGCAGGGTGGAGTTCAGCGTGTCGCGCACGCTGATGATGGCGTCGTTCACCAGGTGGTTGAGGCTGTCCTCGTCGCAGGCGATCAGCGCGCCGTATTCCTCCCGGTCCAGGGACACCGGCAGCTGGTTGTTCAGCGCCTCCAGGTCCTCGTCGCTCAGGTCGCCCTGGGGGTCCACCCGCAGCGCGGTGAGCTGGTTGAACATGGCCTCCATGTTGGAGGAGACGCTGCCCACCACGGAGAAGTCGATGCTCTTGTAGCTGGGCTCCACCTGGGCGGCGGCGGCCTCCCGATGCTCCTCAGTGGTCACCACGTCGTTCACGTCCTTGGTGGCCAGGATGTCCATCGGCGCGGGCGAACCCACCTGGATGTCGTGCTGCTCGGGCGTGGCGCCCAGCAGCAGCATGACCACCAGCAGCAGATAGGTGGCGATGAGTATCAGCGCGCTTTTCAGCACCGGCCCGAGCCTGGCCGCGCCCGATGACAGGTTTTTGCTCTTCTTCATGCCCTCTCAGTCTCCTTTTAGGGGCGGAACACCCGGGGCCGCCGGGGCTCGCGCTCGCTCTTCTGGGCGTGCTTCTCGTAGGCGCGGACGATGTTCTGCACCAGCTCGTGGCGCACCACGTCTCGGTGGGACAGCTGCACGATGCCGATGTCCTTCACGTCTTTGAGCACCTCCAGCGCCTCCACCAGGCCGCTCTTCTTGCCGGTGGGCAGGTCGATCTGGGTGATGTCGCCGGTGATGACCATTTTCGAGCCCATGCCCATGCGGGTCAGGAACATCTTCATCTGCTCGCTGGTGGTGTTCTGGGCCTCGTCCAGGATAATGAAGGCGTCGTTCAGCGTGCGTCCGCGCATGTAGGCCAGCGGGGCCACCTCCACCGCGCCGCGCTCCAGCAGCCGCTGGTAGGCGTCCAGGCCCAGCATCTCGTGCAGCGCGTCGTAGAGGGGACGCAGGTAGGGGTCCACCTTCTGGGCCAGGTCGCCCGGCAGGAAGCCCAGCTTCTCCCCGGCCTCCACGGCGGGGCGGGTGAGGATGATCTTCTCGATCTCCTTGTTTTTCAGCGCCACCACGGCCATGGCGATGGCCAAATAGGTCTTGCCCGTTCCGGCAGGGCCTACGGCGAAGGTGGCGGTGTTGTTCTTGATGGCGTCCACATACTGCTTCTGGCCCAGGGTCTTGCACTTCACCTGTCGGCCGCGGTAGGTGATGGCGATCACGTCCCGCATGATCTCGCCGATGCGGTCGGCCTTGCCCTCGGCGGCCAGCTCGATGGCGTAGCGGATGCGGGTGCGGTCCACGGTCTCGCCCCGCAGCACGATCTCGTTCAGCTTCTCCAGCGTCAGCCGCGCCAGCGACACCTTCTCCGGGTCGCCGCTCAGCGTCACTTCGCCGCCGTGGGCGTAGATGTCCACGCCCAGCTCCTCCTTGAACAGGGGGATGTTCTCCTCGCGGATGCCGAACATGTTGATGAACTGCTCCGGCGCGTCCACGCTCATGCGTTCGGTGTAGGTCTCAGACGTGTGCTCCAAATCGAATTGCCTCCCAGTAGTATATCCCGTGTTTCAGTTGAGTTTATCCCGCGTCACCGCGGCGTTGGCGCTGATCTCGATCACGGCCCGGGCGCACAGGCGGTCGCCCGAGGGTTTAAAGTCGATCCAGCGTTTGCGTATCGTGTAATTCCCGGGCCCGCCCTGCTCCAGCTTCAGGGTGGCGTCCGCGAAGGCCAGGGCGGCGAGCTGCCGCTTCAACGCCTCCGCGTCCAGGCGGGCTTCCTCGAGAACGGCCTGGCGGTTCGTGACCCGCTCGATCTCCACCGGCAGGAACACCCCGCCGACGGGCAGATATTCCGTCGTGGAGACCTGCTCGGCGTAGCGTTCGCCTTCGGTGATGTCGAAGCTCACCCAGGGCGTGACCAGTCGGCTGGACGCGGCGCTTATTCCCGTGAGCCTGAGCCGTTGGACCGTGGTGGGCAGCGAGGCCTCCCCGACAGCCCAGGTCCGGACGATCACCTCGCCAAGGGCCGCGATGGGCTCCGTCAACGGTCCGTCCTCGCCCTTCTCGGCCAGCTCCTCGCCGCGGATCAGCAGCTGTCCCCGCACCACGGCGTCTCCCGGCTGCACGCACAGCTCCCCGGATCGGGCCACGGCGCTCAGCACCACGCCGTCCCGGTCCGCCACCAGGTCCCGGGCCGCCGACACGTCGTAGAGGTCGGGGGATGGGACCTCCGGCACGGCCTCGATCACCAGCCGCACGCCCCGCAGGTGCGCGCCCACATAGCTGTAGTCGCCCGCTCCGGCCTTGAGGCGCTCGGCGAGGGCCTCCCAGTCCGCGTCCCGCCCCATGCCCGGATGGATTCCGGCTTCGGCGGCGTCCATTTCCAGCTGGACTCTGTCGCCCAGATCGGCGGCCTCGCCGGTGAAGGCGCAGTCGATCCACCAGACGCGTCCCAGGAACAGCCAGCACAGCGCAGCGAACACCACAAGGCCCACCGGCAGCGTGATTCGCCTTCGGGCCCAGGCGGAAAGCGCGCTCCGCCCGCGGCGCTCCAGCACCTTCGCGGGCAGGCGAAAACGGGCACATTCATCTTGCAGCAGCGCCGCGCTGGCCGCGTCGCACTGGATCAGCAGCGCGCGGGGTCCGTCCCTGCGGACCTCCCGGAAGGCGGCACCCTTGTTCAGTGCCCGCTCCAGCAGCTTCTCCGGCATCAGGCACTCCACCCGGAGGACGACCTCACCCCTCATCGGGCGCGTCACCTCCCGGGCAGGGCAGCTCCACCTTCTGGATGCTGCCGCGAACGATCAGCGCGCCGGGGCGCATGTCCCGAAGCGTCAGATCGCTACCGGTCACGCACAGCGGCCCCCGGGCCGTGTTCAGGCGCACGCACTCGCCCGTGAAGCTGATGAGCCCCGTGTGGTTCTCCACCAGCAGGCTCCGGCTTCCCACGACGGTGACGCGGGCGCACCGCCCGGCGGCGTCTTCCACCCATTCCAGCGCGGGCAGGCTCCGCCTTGGCCGATGGGGCCGGGGCGACGCGGCGTTCCGTGAAAACAACATATCCATCCCTCCGCTTCCGGCAATGGGCGCTCCCTTCACCTTATGCGGCGGGTTCAAAACTATGCTATCTTATTATACACGATTGGGCATGGTAAATGCAAGCGTTTGACAACTCCATGGAAAAGTTGTTATACTGATGTCAACAAACGAACGGAGGCGCCTATGTCTTTTCAAATCACCGACCTGCTCCCGGCGAAGGGCGCGGGGCTGGCCCCCATGGCGGGCGTCACCGACGCGGCCATGCGCCTTTTGTGCCACGAACAGGGCGCGGCCTGGGCCGTCAGCGAAATGCTCTCCGCCAAGGGCTGGGTGTTTTCGGGGGGCAGGAACCGCGCCGCCAACGACCTGCTGGCCCGGCTTCCTGGCGAGGGCGTGGTGGGCCTCCAACTCTTCGGCAGCGAGCCGGAGTATATCGCTGAGGCGGGGCGGCAGCTTTCGGACCGGGGCTTTCAGTTCTTCGACCTGAACTTCGGCTGTCCCGCCCCGAAGATCACCGGCAACGGCGAGGGCAGCGCCATGATGCTCCACCCGGAGAAGATCGGCGCGGTGGTGCGGGCCCTCGCGGACGCCACGCCCCTGCCGGTCACGGCGAAGATCCGCTCCGGCTGGGACGCTGACCATATCAATGCCGTCGAGGTGGCGCAGATCTGCGCGGACAACGGTGCCGTGGCCGTGGCCGTCCACGCCCGCACGCGGATGCAGCAGTACTCCGGCGAGGCCGACTGGCAGGTGATCGCGCGGGTCAAGCGGGCGGTGCAGGTGCCGGTGTTCGGAAATGGCGACGTGCGCGGCGGGGCGGACGCCCTTCGGATGCTGGAGGAGACCGGCTGCGACGGGTTGATCGTGGGCCGGGCGGCTCAGGGGAACCCCTGGCTGTTCCGGGAGATCGCCGCGGCCCTGCGGGGCGAGGCTGCGCCGCCGCCCACGCCTGAGGAGCGGGTGGACATGGCCATGCGCCACTTCGAGCTGGAAAAGCGGCTCTATGGGGAGAAGCTGGCGGTGCTTCAAATGCGCAAGCACATCGCCTGGTATGTCCACGGCATGCGGGGCGCGTCCCGGTTCCGGGAGACGGTCAACGCCCTTGAGAGTGGGGAAGCGGTGCTGGATGCCTTGCGAAAATTCGCCGAAGAACAAGAAGAATAGACCGAAGTCTGTACGGACTTCGGTCTATTCTTCTCTGGCCTCGAACCGCTTGGGCACGGACCCGGCGAAGGCCGTGCGGCTCTCGTCGGATTCCACGGCGATGTCCCCGCCGTAGGATTGCAATATCTCCTCCACGATGCTCAAGCCGCTGCCGTGGCCGTCTGACTTGGTGGTGAAGCCCATCTGGAAGATGTGCTTCAGCGCGTCCGGGGGAATGGCGGGACCGTTGTTCTCCACACGAAAGGTATAGGCGCGGGGCGTCTCGTCGATGGCGAGGTCGATGCGCCTGTCGCGGTTCTCCCCGTCCTCCAGCAGCGCGTCCCGGGCGTTGTCGATCAAGTTGCCCAGCACCCGGCACATCTCCCAGCCCGGCACCGGCATCTCCTTCCAGTTGGCGGTGATATGGGTTTTGAGGGCGATGCCCCGATCCTCGCAATCCTGCTTCTTGGCGGCGATCAGCGCGTTCACCGCGGGGATGGCGGTCTTGAGCACGCTGCCGGTCTTTTTGATGTCGCCGTAGACGTTCTCCACGTACTTCATGGCCTCGCCGGCTTCGTTCAGCTCCAGCAGCGAGAACATCACCTGCAAATGGTTCATGAAGTCGTGCCGCTGCTTGCGAAGGGTGCCGTTCAAATCCTCCAGCTGGCCGTAGGCCTCCTCCAGCATCCGCGCCTGACTGGCGATCCTGTCCGCACCCAGGGCCTCCCGGATGTCCAGGATCGCGCCCCAACCCACGATCAGCAGCGCCGCGGCGATGGCGGCGATCTCCACGAACCGGCCCTCCGGGTTGGCGCGGAAGATGGCATACAGCAGCACGGCGATCATCGCGGCGATCTGCAGCCCGTTGATGATCACCGCGAAGCGCGCGGCCTTCTTCACATTCAGCTTTTCTTGCAGCGTCTTTCTCATTCAAACCGTCCTGTGACATACAATATCGGCGTCAATCCCAGATCGACGCCGATTGCATTGAAACCCAGATAGAGCTTACTTGAGCTCGGAGGTGCAGTGCGGGCAGCGGGTCGCGTCGTCCGCGATTTCGCTCTTGCAGAAGGGGCACACGCGCGCGGCCTTGGGAGCCGGAGCGGGCTTCTTCATGGCGTTGATGCCCTTCACGACCGCGAACAGGCAGATGGCGATGATCAGGAAGTTGACGACCGCGTTGATGAAGTTGCCCAGCGCGATGGGGCCAACCATGATGCCAGAGAAGTCGGGCTGTCCGAAGATGGAGCCGATCAACGGGGTGATGAGGTCTTCGACCACGCTGGTGACGATCGCACCGAACGCGCCGCCGATGATGACGCCGATGGCCATATCCACGACGTTGCCCTTCATGGCAAATTCCTTGAACTCTTTAAGCATCTTTCCCATAGCAGATTCCTCCCTTTCGTATTTCCAGGAAATACCATTGCGGTAGTATTATAGCACATTGGCTTGCTAAAGAAAAGCCCTGCGCGCCAAAATCGCAAATATTGTTACATTCTCCGCTATCTAGAGCCCTTGTCGTAGGGAATGCCCTCGGCCTTCGGGGCGGCGGAGTTCTTGCTGAACAGCGCCAGCACCACCAGGGAGATGATGTAGGGCAGCATGTTGTACACCGTGCTGGGCAGGTTCAGGTTCTTCAGGAAGTCGAAGCCGGTGTAGACGTTCGACAGGGACCGGAACAGGCCGAACAGCAGCGCCGCAAGGGCGATGCGCTGGGGCTTCCAGGCGCCGAAGATCATCACGGCCAGGGCCAGGAAGCCAAAGCCCGCCACGCCGTTTTCAAACTTCCAGGCGGAGACGCCGGCGGTGATGTACACCAGTCCGCCGAGGCCGCCCAGCAGGCCCGAGATCATCACGCCCGCGTAGCGCATCTTGTACACATTGATGCCCACGGAGTCCGCCGCCTGGGGATGCTCGCCGCAGGCCATCAGCCGCAGGCCGAACTTGGTCTTGTACAGCACCACATAGGAGACGACCAGCAGGACCACGGCCAGGATCATGAACCAGCTGAATTCCGTGCCCTCCACCATGATGAAGCTCTTCTTCGGGCCGATGTACATGATCTCGGAGGAGGTGTTGGAGGAATCCGCCGCGGTGTTGATGGCCTTCACGATGACGGTGGCGGCGGCGGTGCCCAGCAGGTTCATGGCGGTGCCCACCAGGGTCTGGTCCGCCTTGAAGTTGATGGCGGCCACGGCCAGCAGCAGCGAATAGAGGATGCCGGTGAGCATGGCGGCCAGCACGGTCATGCAGATCATCAGGATCGGCGCCGTGTCCGCGGGCATGTACTTCATCACCAGAGCGCCGCCCAGCGCGCCGAAGACCATGATGCCCTCCAGGCCGATGTTGATCACGCCGGAATGCTCAGAGAAGCAGCCGCCCAGGGCCACCAGCATCAGCACCGAGGTGAAGATCAGGGTGTATTGCAAAAGCAGCAGCATCAGGCATTGCCCCCCTTCTTGTGCTGGGCCCTCTCGTCCAGCCGCTTGTTCATAAACAGCTTCATATACAGCACGAAGCCGCACATGTAGATGATCACCGACGAGATCAGGTCGGAGATCTGGGCGCAGTACATGTTCATATCCACGTTCGCGCCGCCGCGGGTGATGTGCTGGATGAAGTAGCTGGAGAAGATGGCGCCGATGGGGTTAAGTCCCCCCAGGAACGCCGCCGCGATGCCGTTGAAGCCCATGGCGGGCACGGAGGCCTGGGTGACGGCCCACTGCTCAAAATCGGACAGGTACAGCATCGCCGCGCCCAGGCCCGCCAGTGCACCGGCGATGGCCATGGTCAGGATGATGTTGTAGCGGTCGCGCATGCCGCAGTATTTGGCCGCGTTCTTGTTGAGGCCCGTCGCCCGCAGCTCGTAGCCCAGCTTGGTCTTGGTCAGCAGCACCCAGATGGCCACGCACACCAGGATCGCCAGGGGAATGGCGAGGGTCACGTTCTTCTGGTTCAAAAGGCCGTCCAGGCCCAGGGTGGGCAGCAGCGCGCCCGCGTTCTGGGAGGCGACGGTGAAGGTGTCCTTGCCGGTGGGGTTTTTCACCGGGGCCAGGAGCGTGTTCACCAGGTACAGCGAGATCCAGTTCAGCATGATGCAGCTGATGACCTCGTTCACGTTGCGGTAGGCCTTCAACGTGCCGGAGATCGCGCCGAGGATCGCGCCCGCCAGCATGGCGGCCGCCAGGCACACATACCAGGGCATGTGCAGCGCCAGGGCGCAGTAGAGGCACGCGCCCGCGCCGGCCACGTACTGGCCCGCGGCGCCGATGTTGAACAGGCCCACCTTGTAGGCGAACAGCACCGACAGCGAGCACATCAGCAGGGGAGCGGTGGTGACCAGCGTGCAGCCGAAGTTCTTCAACTGCTTCTCAGGCTTGGAATAGGCCCAGAAATTCTTGATGACGCCGACGATGGCCTCGGTGGCGCCGCTGGGATTGATGATCAACAGCGCGATATAACCCACCAGCAGGCCCAGCAGGATGCAGATCAGGCTGGCCAGCAGCGTCTGCACGCCGGGCTTCTTCAGCAGGGACTCGCGGGAATGGTTAGCCTGCATAGCTGGGGACCTCCTCTCGCTTCGCGCCTGCCATGAACAGGCCGATTTCTTCCGGATTGGTCTTCTTCGGGTCGAGCTCGCCCACGATCTCGCCCTCGTACATCACCAGGATGCGGTCGGACACGTCCAGCACCTCGTCCATCTCCAGGCTCACCAGCAGCACGGCCTTGCCCTGGTTGCGCTGCTCGACGATCTGCTTGTGGATGTACTCGATGGCGCCCACGTCCAATCCGCGGGTGGGCTGCACGGCGATCAGCAGGTTCGGGTCCTTGTCGATCTCGCGGGCGATGATCGCCTTCTGCTGGTTGCCGCCGGACATGCTGCGGGCGATGGTGATCGGGCCCTGGCCGGAGCGGATGTCATACTGCTCGATCAGCTTGTTGGCATACTCACGGATGTTCCTGCGCCGCAGGAAGCCCTTGTTGTTGAAGCGGGGCTCGAAGTAGGTCTGGAGCACGATGTTGTCCTCCAGCGTATAATCCAGCACCAGGCCGTGCTTGTGGCGGTCCTCCGGGATGTGGCTCATGCCCTCCATGGAACGCTGGCGAATGGCGGTCCTGGTCAGGTCCTTGCCGTTTAACGTGATGGTGCCGCTGGACAGGGGCTCCAGGCCCGACAGCCCGTAGACGAACTCGGTCTGGCCGTTGCCGTCGATGCCGGCGATGCAGACGATCTCGCCCTCGCGCACCTGCAGGCTCACGTGCTTCACCGCGTCGCCGGAGTGGCTGTGGCTCTTCACGCTCATGTCCTTGATATCCAGGATCACCTTGCCGGGGGTGATCTCAGGCTTGTTCACGTGGAAGTTCACGTTGCGGCCCACCATCATGGCGGAGAGCTGCTCCATGGTCACGTCCTTGGTCTCCACGGTGCCGATGTACTTGCCCTTGCGCAGCACGCTGCACCGGTCGGCCACGGCCATGATCTCGGCCAGCTTGTGGCTGATGAACAGGATGCTCTTGCCCTCGGCGGCCAGGTTCTTCATGATCTGCATCAGCTCGTCGATCTCCTGGGGCGTCAGCACGGCGGTGGGCTCGTCGAAGATCAGGATCTCGTTGTCCCGGTAGAGCATCTTCAGGATCTCGGTGCGCTGCTGCATGCCCACGGTGATGTCCGCGATCTTCGCGTCCGGGTCCACCTGCAGGCCGTACCGCTTGGACAGCTCCACCACGCGCTTGCGGGCTTCCGCCTTCTGCAAAAAGCCCAACTTGCTTGTGGGTTCCACGCCCAGGATGATGTTGTCCAGCACGGTGAAGCATTCCACAAGCTTGAAGTGCTGGTGCACCATGCCGATGCCCAGGTCGTTGGCGTCGTTGGGGTCGTTGATCTTGACTTCCTTGCCATCCTTCTTGATGACGCCCTCTTCCGCCTGGTACAGCCCGAACAGCACGCTCATCAGCGTGGACTTGCCCGCGCCGTTTTCGCCGAGCAGGGCGTGGATCTCGCCCTTTTTCAGCTGCAGCGTGATGTCGTCGTTGGCGATGATGCCGGGGAAACGCTTCGTGATGTGCAGCATTTCAATGGCATACTGGTTCTCCAATTCCGCTCCCCTCCATTGCTGTGGTATCAAATGAGAATGGGGGACGACCTCTTCCGGCGCTGACACGCCGCCTTCCCTGAACAGGAAGGCAAGTGCCCAAAAGCCTTCCCCTTCAGGGGAAGGTGGCTCCGCGCAGCGGAGACGGAAGAGGTCGTTTTCCATTTCCTTTGACAAAAACCTCCGGGTTACCACAATCCCTCCGACCCGCTGCGCGGGCCACCTCCCTTTACACAAGGGAGGCTTTGGTGGAGATGGCTCCCCTGTGTAAGGGGAGCTGTCGCCGAAGGCGACTGAGGGGTTGTCCGGGGGCTTTTGTCAAAGCTTCGGAGGAGCGAAACGCTCCTCCGAAACAGGGGGTTCTTACTTCACGGTGCCCAGGTCGTTCACGGTGATGGAGGTCTCCGGCATGGCGTCGATGGCGTCAGACACGGTCACGTCGCCGTTGAACATGGCGGCCACCAGCGCCTTGTAGTCGTCCTCGGTGAAGCCGTCGCCGAACTGGGTGGAGCCGGCCAGCTGCACATAGTTGGCAGCGGGATCCTCGCCCACCAGGCCCAGGGCCTCGACCTTGCCGCCTTCAAACTCGCCGGCGACGGTCTTGGTCAGCAGGGTTTCCACGGTGGCAGCCAGGCCCTTCATGGCGCTGGTCACGGTGATGCCCTCGCCATAGAGGCCGTCGATGGTGGCAGCCTGGTCGACGTCAACGCCGATCACCTTGCCGCCGTCCACCTTCGCGGCAGCCTCGCCAGCGGAGGTGAAGATGCCGCCGCCGCAAGCGAACACGGCCTGCACGCCCAGGTTCTGATACCAGTTGTCCATGTAGGCGGTGATGTCGGCGTCGCCATAGAACTGGTTGCCGTACACGTACTCGACGGTCACGTCGCCCGCGTTGCCCAGCTCCTCAGCCGCGGCGTTGGCGCCCTGCACGAAGCCGAAGCCATAGCGCACGACGGCGGGAACGGCCATGCCGCCCAGGAAGCCCAGGTGGGTGTAGCCCAGCTTCACAGCCGCGTAGCCAGCCATGTAGCCGCACAGCTCTTCCTTATAAACCGCGCAGTACACGTTGTCGGCGACGGCAGCGCCGCCCAGGTCGCCCTCGGAAACGTCCAGAGCGATGAAGGTGGTGTCGGGATACTCTTCCTGCACCTCAGCGATGGTCTCGCCGAAGGCGTAGCCGGGCATCACGATCACGTTGTAGCCCTCGTCGTCGGCCTTCTCGACCATGGCGACGCGCTCGGCGGTGGAGTCGCCGTTGGGCTTGTAGTAGGTGAAGTCAACGCCGTTGGCCTCACAGAAGGCCTTGCAGGCTTCATAGGTGGTCTGGTTGAAGGACTGGTCGGTGATGTCGCCGTAGTCGGTGATCATCGCCACGCGGTAGTCGCCCTCGGCGAAGGCCGCGACGGACAGCAGCATCAGGGCTGCCAGCAGGATGGATACGAGCTTTTTCATGGTGCATTCCTCCTTGTTCGTAAGCATGTTAATATGCTCCATAACAATTATAACAGAAAACATCCCGTTTGAAAAGATATTTCGACAGGAAAATCATAAAAATATGTCTGAAAATGGGCGGAATTGGCAATACCGGCGGGAGCCGGGTTCTAACAATTATATAGGTCGGTTACAAACCAACCGGGATCAAAAACGGGCAAAAATATTTTCCCTAAAACGTTTTACCTGATTCCTCACATATTGACATATCGCACAAGTTGATGCTATAATGCCTGTAATTTGCGAAGACTGTTTTGCGGATTTGTGCACAACATATTGCCTTTGCGTTGAGAAATGCGGCCCAATATATGGGCGCTGGCGCGTTTTCATGCGGCTCGACCGCTGAAAAATATTTTTAAAGGAGACGGTAACCATGAAAAAGCTTCTCGCAGTCCTGTTGGTGGCCATGCTGGCGCTGAGCGCGCTCTGCGTCGCTTCCGCCGAAGCCAAGACCTACAAGGTGGGCGTTTCCATCTACCAGTACACCGACAACTTCATGACCCTGTATCGCAACGAGATCGAGAACTACTTCAAGACCCTCGAGACCGACGATGTGAAGTATGAGATCACCATGGCCGACGCCAAGAACGACATGGCGGAGCAGACCAACCAGGTGCAGAACTTCATCACCCAGGGCATGGACGTCATCATCCTGAACCTGGTGCAGACCTCTTCCGCGGACGCCGTCATCGAGCAGATCGTGGACGCCGGCATCCCGCTGGTGCTGATCAACCGCGAGCCCCTCGGCGACGACGGCGACGAGAGCTATGCCGGCATCCTGGACAACCCCCAGGTTTGCTACGTCGGCGCTGACGCCCGTCAGTCCGGCACCTTCCAGGGCGAGATGGTCGCTGAGCTGGAGAACCATGGCGACATCAACGGCGACGGCAAGATTTCCTATATCATGATCGAGGGCGACCCCGAGAACATCGACGCCCAGTATCGCACCGAGTTCTCCGTGAAGGCTCTGACCGACGCGGGCTACGAGGTGGAGTGCCTGGACGACCAGGTGGGCAACTGGGATCAGACCAAGGGCCAGGAGCTGTGCGCGACCGATCTGACCACCTACGGCGATCAGATCGAGGTCGTGTTCTGCAACAACGACGCCATGGCTCTGGGCGCCGCCACCGCCATCCAGACCGCTGGCCGCACCGTGGGCGAGGACATCTATCTGCTGGGTGTTGACGCTCTGGCCGAGGCCATCGACCTGATCAAGGCCGGCGAAATGACCGGTACCGTGCTGAACGACCACATCGGCCAGTCCCACGCGGCGGTTGACGTGGCTGTGAAGCTGCTGAACGGCGAAGAGATCGAGAACTACTACTGGGTTGACTATGTGAAGGTGGACAAGGCTTACGCCGAGGCGAATTATTGATTCGACACCCACTTACGCAGCCTGACTGAGTAGGCGACACGTTGACGGGTGGGCAGGGAACTGTTCACCCGTCAATTTGGGTTTGACCATCCAGCGTTTTTCCCACTGTCCCCAATCCGTTGGAGGCGGTGGGAAGAGCACTGACGCAAGCAAAGAAAGGGGGTATGCCAGCATGTCTGAATACGTGTTGGAGATGACCGGCGTTAGCAAATCGTTCCCCGGCGTCAAGGCCCTGGACGGCGTGCAGCTGAAGCTGCGCCCCGGCAAGGTGCACGCCTTGATGGGCGAGAACGGCGCGGGCAAATCCACATTGATGAAGTGCATGTTCGGCATCTACAAGATGGACGAGGGCGAGATCCGCATGGACGGCCAGCCCGTGACCATCACCGATCCGATGGACGCGCTGACCAAGGGCATCGCCATGGTGCACCAGGAGCTGCAGCCCATCCCCGCCCGCACCGTGGGCGAGAACATCTTCCTGGGCCGCTATCCCATGAAGAAGGCCCTGGGCTTCATCCCCATCGTGGATCATAAAAAGATGTACGAGGACACCGCCGAGCTCCTCAAGAAGGTTCGCATGACCTTCGACCCCAGGCAGAAGGTGGGGGAGCTGAGCGTCTCCCAGATGCAGTCCGTTGAGATTGCCAAGGCCGTCTCCGCCAACTGCCGGGTGCTGATCCTGGACGAGCCCACCTCGTCCCTGACCAGCAACGAGGTGGAGGCCCTGTTCCGCATCATCGAGGATTTGAAGAGCGAGAACGTGGCCATCGTCTACATCTCCCACAAGATGGACGAGATCCTGCGCATCGCGGACGAAGTGACCATCATGCGCGACGGCAAGTACATCGGCACCTGGGAGGCCAGCGAGCTGACCACCGACAAGATCATCACCCAGATGGTGGGCCGCGAAATGCACAACCTGTACCCGAAGCGGGAGAACGTGCCCGGCGAGGTGGTGTTCGAGGTGAAGGACTTCACGTCCATCAATCCCCGCTCCTTCCGCCACGTGAATTTCCAGCTGCGCAAGGGCGAGATCCTGGGCGTGGGCGGCCTGGTGGGCGCCCAGCGCACCGAGCTGATGGAGGGCCTGTTCGGCATCCGCAGCCACACCACCGGCGAGATCCTCTACAAGGGCAAGCCCCTGAACATCGCCCGCCCCAAGGACGCCATCGACCAGGGCGTGGCCATGCTGACGGAGGATCGCCGCGGCAGCGGCATCATGGGCGTGCTCAGCGTGGCGGACAACATCTCCATCTCCTCGCTCAACAAGTACCTGGATCACGGGTTCGTGCTGAACGCCAAGAAGGTGGAGCAGCTGGTGCAGGACAACGTGAAGAAGATGAACATCCGCACGCCCTCCTCCAAGACCCAGATCAAATCCCTCTCCGGCGGCAACCAGCAGAAGGTGCTGGTGGGCCGGTGGCTGGCGAACAACCCGGACGTGCTGATCCTGGACGAGCCCACCCGCGGCATCGACGTCGGCGCGAAGTATGAGATCTACTGCATCATCGCCGACCTGGCCAAGGAGGGCAAGAGCATCATCATGATCTCCTCGGAAATGAGCGAGCTGATCGGCATGTCCGACCGCATCATGGTGATGTGCGACGGCCGGGTGACCGGCTTCGTGGACGGCAGCGAGGCCACCCAGGAAAACATCATGGCGCTGGCCACACAGTTTGAATAACGAGGGGGTACGAACATGGAAAAGAGACAAGAGAGCACCGTCAATAGGATTATAAAGGTGATCAAGGGCAACCCCATCGCGCTGCTGCTTGTGGTCGCCGCCATCGTCGTCGGCTGCCTGAAGGACAACTTCTTCTCCTGGGCCAACTTCTCCAACCTGACGAGCAACACCGCGGTCCGCTTCCTGATCGCCCTGGGCGTGTCCGGCTGCCTGATCACCAAGGGCACGGACCTGTCCGCCGGACGCCAGGTGGGCTTCGCCGCCGTGGTCGCGGGCATCCTGTGCCAGAAGGGCGACTACGCCAACAAGCTGTGGAAGTGGGCGCCGGAGATGAACATCGGCCTGGTGCTGATCGTCGTACTGGTCATCGGCCTGTGCTGGGGCCTGATCAATGGCTTCATCGTCACCAAGCTGCACGTGCCGCCCTTCATCGCCACCCTGGGCACCCAGACGATCATCTACGGCATCTCCCTGGTGATCTCCGACGCGCAGCCCATCGGCGGCTTCCAGAAGATCTACACCAGCCTGATCAACGGCCGCCTGGGCAGCACCAAGAGCTTCCATCTGCCGTATCTGCTGTTCGTGGCGCTGATCTTCGGCCTTCTGTTCTGGTTCATCTACAACAAGACCCGCCACGGCAAGTACATGTACGCCATCGGCGGCAACGAGGTCGCGGCGGAGGTCTCCGGCGTGAACACCACCTTCACCCTGGTGCGCATCTATGCCACCGCGGGCGTGATGTACGCCCTGGCGGGCTACCTGCTGGCCGCCAAGTCCGGCGGCGCCTCGGCCTCCATGGGCCAGGGCTATGAGTTGGAAGCCATCGCGGGCTGCACCATCGGCGGCGTTTCCACCACCGGCGGTATCGGCACCGTGCCCGGCATCCTCATCGGCGTGCTGGTGTTCGAGCTGTTGAAGATCATCCTGCAGTTCCTGGGCGTCAATCCCTACTACAACTATGTGGTGCAAGGCCTGGTCATCGTGCTGGCCGTCGCCCTGGACATCCGCAAGTACATCGCCAAGAAGTAATCCGAACCCTTCCTGTATTGTTGTCCAAGACTGCGTTAAGCGGTGTAAGACAGCTGTAGGGGCGCCGTTTCGGCGCCCGCCCGGGTGCGATTTATACCCCTGTACCCGGCGGGCGGCGCAACGCCGCCCCTACTGTTACATTTGAAAGGACAAAGATTGTGTGATATTCCCATTATCGTTAATGTCCAATTTACATAAAAAACTGTGCAATCAGGACAATTTATCGTTGACTTATAAGCGAATAATGGTATAATTATTAAAAAGGCAGGGCGATTCGAGCCGTCAGGTGGTGCGCCTACCACGGCGGCGAAGGCGTCCAAGCCTAAGAATGAGGAGGATACCAACTATGAAGAAGATTCTGGCCCTGGTGCTGGCTCTGACCATGCTGCTGAGCGTGGCTCTGGCCGCGAGCGCCGAGATCAAGATCGGCGTTTCCATCTGGAGCTCCACCGACACTCTGGGCAGCGAGTGCAAGCGCATCATCGACGCTGCCTGCGAAGCCCTGGGCGATGTCACCCCCGTCTATGTGGATCAGGCTCACATCTCCGAGAAGGTCACCGCTTCCGCCGAGGACCTCGCGATGGCGGACTGCGACGGCATGATCATCTGCAACTCCGCTTCCGCCGAGATGGCCTCCGTCATCAAGACCTGCGACGAGAACGAGATGTATGTGGCTCAGTTCTTCCGCGTGATCGATCCGGAAGCCAACCCTGACGAGTACGCTCAGGCCTGCGAGTCCCCCTACTATGTGGGCGCGGTGCATGAGTCCGAGTTCGACAACGGCTACACCCTCGTCACCATCCTGGGCGAGAAGGGCTGCCGCAAGATCGGCCTCGAGGGCTGGGAGCCCGGCGACGCCACCTTCCTGGGCCGCTGGGCCGGCTATCAGGCGGGCGTTGAGGCCTGGAACGAGGCCCATGCCGACGACCAGATGGAGATGCTCGAGCCCCAGTACGGCCGCACCACCACCGACACCGGCCGTCAGGCGGCTGAAGCCATCATCGACGCCAATCCCGACATCGACGCTCTGATCGTCGCTGGCGGCGGCGGAGACACCCTGCTGGGCGCCATCGCCGGCATCGAGGCCAAGGGCCTGACCGGCAAGATCGCCGTGGTTTCCACCGACTTCCTGCCGGACCTGGATGTCAAGCTGGAGACCGGCGCGATGGCGGCGGAGTCCGGCGGACATTACGCCGACCCCTTCTTCGCCTTCCTGATGGTCTACAATGCCATCAAGGGCAACTACGAAGTGCCCACCGACAGCTTCTATGACATGGTGTTCCCCTACATGTTCGTCGATTCTCCGGAGTCCTACGCGAACTACGCGGAGTACTTCACCGGCGAGGAGCTGCCCTACTACGCGGACGAGATCACCGAGCTGGCCGCCATGTCCTATGACGATCTGGCCGCGGCTTGCGCGAAGCTGTCCGTTGAGGACGTCGTGGCGCGTCACGCCAAGTAATCTCCAAACCGATCCTTTGAAAAGCGGGCAGCCGTCAGGCGCGGCGGAGCCCGCTTTTCCCAAGTCTGGCACTCGACCATTAAGGCCAAGCCGCGCTGCGGTCCGCCGAAAGAATAGGAAGCGAAGCTATGTCCAAGACCCTGGAAAAGCTGAAGCACAGCAAGTATTACGGAATCGTCCTGCTGGCTGTGATGGTGCTGGTGGTCTACGGGATCTTCAAGATCCTGACCCCCCACAACTTCGGCTCGATCAATAACCTTTCATCCTATCTGCAATCCTCGATCATCTATTCCGTCGGCGGCTGCGGGCTTTACTTCATCGTGGTGATGGGCCTGTTCGACTTTGCTGTCGGCTCCAACGTGGTGCTGTCGAGCATTGTGGGCGTCATACTGTCCCAGAAGTTCGGTTACGTCGGCTTCGTGCTGGGCTGCCTGGGCTGCGGCACGCTGCTGGGCTTCCTGATCGGCATGCTGTACAACAAGCTGAACGTGCCCTCGATGATCGTCACCGTGGGCGTGATGCTGGTGTTCGAGAGCGTGGCCGTGTTCGTGGCGGGCGGCGACAAGCAGACGCTGGACCCGGCCTACCGCTTCTTCAGCGGCGCGCCCGGCAACTACATCCTGGCGCTGCTGGCCTTCCTGCTGATGTACTTCATCCTGAACTACACCAAGATCGGCACCTACTGCGCCGCCATCGGCAGCAATGAGTTCACAGCCAAGAACATGGGCATCAACGTGAAGAAGTACAAGCTGATCGGCTTCATGCTGCTCCACTTCTTCGTGGGCGTGATGGCCATACTGTCCGTGTCCTACGGCACCACCATGACGGCTCTCACCGGCATGAGCACCATGAGCCGCAACTTCCAGCCTCTGATGGGCACCTTCTTCGGCGTCGCCTTCCGCAAGTACGGCGTGCCGATCACCGCCATCGTGGTGGGTGAGTTCATCATCTCCATGATCTTCAGCGGCTTCGTGGCCCTGGGCGCGCCAACCACCATCCAGAACGTGGTCACCGGCGCGGCCCTTCTGATCATCGTGACGCTGACTGCCCGCGGCGGCAAGGGCAGCGTCGTGAAGTAAGGGGGCGGACACATGGATAAGAAAGCATTGCTCGTGGCCGAGCACATCGACAAGCGTTTCGGCATGACCCACGCCGTCAACGACGTGTCCATCACCATCGCTCCCGGCGAGGTTCGCGCCCTGATCGGCGAGAACGGCTCCGGCAAGAGCACGTTCTGCCAGATGCTCTGCGGCATCTACACCATCGGCGGCGGCACCTTCACCCTGGACGGGAAGGAGCTGCACATCAAGAACCAGGTGGAGGCCAACAACGAGGGCATCTCCATCATCGTTCAGGAGATGGGCACCCTGTCCGGCCTGACCGTGGCCGAGAACATCTACCTGGGCCACGAGGAGCCCTTCATGCACTACGGCGTGAAGGACACCCGCGCCATGAACCGCGCAGCCCAGAAGCTGCTGGACGATTACGGCTTCGGCCGCATCAAGGCCGGCATGATGATCGACAACTACAACTTCGAGGACCGCAAGCTGGTGGAGATCGTCAAGGCGACCTACATGAAGCCGAAGATCCTGGTCATCGACGAGACCACCACGGCCCTGTCCCAGAACGGACGACTGGAGCTGTACAAGATCATGGACCAGGTGCGCGACGACGGCCGCTCGGTCATATTCATCAGCCACGACCTGGGCGAGGTGCTGGCCCACTCCAACACCGTCTCCATCCTCCGCGACGGCGAGTACATCGACACGGTGAACAGCGCCGACGTGACCGAGGACGACCTGAAGCGCCTGATGGTGGGCCGCGAGATCGGCACCGCCTACTACCGCACCGACTATGGAACGCCCGTCTCCAGGGAAGTGGTGCTGACCGTGAAGGGCGTCACCGTGCCGGGGGAGATCGAGGACGTGAGCTTCGAGCTGCACCGGGGCGAGATCCTGGGCTTCGGCGGCCTGTCCGAGTGCGGCATGCACGAGGTGGGCAAGGCGATCTTCGGCGCGAGCTGGAACCGCAAGGGCAGCGTGACACTGGCCGATGGCACCGCCATCGACAGCATCCCCACCGCCATCAAGCATTCCATTGCCTACACCTCCAAGGACCGCGACAACGAGTCCATCATCATCAATGAGTCCATCCGCAACAACGTGGTGCTGCCCTCCCTGGACGACCTGGCCACCAAGGGCCTGCTGAACGGGCGCAAGCTGACCCGCTTCGCCCAGCAGTTCGCCGACCAGATGCAGACCAAGATGCAGGGAGTGAACCAGTTCGTGTCGGACCTCTCCGGCGGCAACAAGCAGAAGGTAGTGCTGGCCCGTTGGATCGGCAAAAACAGCGACATCCTCGTGCTGGATTCGCCCACCCGCGGCATCGACGTGAAGGTCAAGCAGGCCATCTACGCGCTGATGGCGGAGATGCAGAAGCAGGGCAAGAGCATCATCATGATCTCCGAGGAGATCCCGGAGCTGCTGGGCATGTCCGACCGCATCTTCGTGATGAAGGACGGGCGCATCAACGGCGAGTTCATGCGCGATCCGGCGCTGAGCGAAGAAGACCTGATTGCCAAAATGGTTTAAGGAGGCGGGGAAGATGGAAAAGACGAAAACCAGAGACAACGAACAATCCAAGCTCCGCGCCTTTTTGACCGGAGATACGTTTAAGGCGCTGCTGCCGCTGATCGGCTTCGCGATCATCATCATCGTCCTGAACATCATGACCCAGGGCAAGATCCTCACCCCGAAGAAGCTGCGGCTGCTGCTCAGCCAGATCTACTATCCCACCATCGTGGCCGTGGGCGTGTTCTTCGTGATGACCCTCGGCTCCATCGACTTCACCGAGGGCTCCACCCTGGGCGTGGCGTCATTGGTGGTCAGCGCGCTGAGCTTCATCAACATCCCGCTGGCCATCCTGGGCGGCATCCTCTGCGGCGCGGCCATCGGCGCCATCAACGGCTTCTTCCACGTGAAGTTCAAGCTGCAGAGCTTCATCGTCACGATCTGTACGATGTACCTCTTCCGCGGCGTCTGCGCCTACTTCACCACTGAGACCGCCGTGCCCGCCAGCGCCGCCATCAAGGCCCTGGACAACAACGGGCTCAAGATCGGCATCACCGTGGCGGTGCTGCTGATCGGCTGGTTCCTGTTCAAGTTTACCCGCATCGGCAACGATGTGAAGGCCGTCGGCTCCGGCGAGACCGCGGCGCGCTTCTCCGGCGTGCACACGGACCGCGTGAAGTTCCTGGCCTTCGTGGCCGCGGGCGCGCTGACCGGCCTGGCGGCATTCGTCAACGTCATCAAGGTCGGCTCCATCACCGCCACCGCGGGCAACCAGCTGGAGACCCAGATCCTGATCTCCCTGGTGCTGGGCGGCCTGCCCATCACCGGCGGCGCAAAGGTGCGCTTCTCCAACATCGTGGTCGGCACGCTGATGTACGCCGTGCTGAACAGCGGCCTGGCCATCCTGGGCTACGATCCCCAGACCCAGCAGCTGATCAAGGGCGTCATCTTCCTGATCTTCGTCGCCCTGACCATCGACCGCAAGGCGCTGAAGGTAATCAAGTAAACCAATAAAAAAAGGACCGGATTGCAACGTCGGGACAGTTCATGTCTCTTCTCGCAATGACATATCACGAACATGTTGTGGCAACGTCATTGAGAGGAGCGAAGCGACGTGGCAATCCGGTGCTTTTATCTTCTCTATGTGGCTTTACAGGCATATGTTGTCAGATATTGGATATGCACAGATCCTTCGCTGCGCTCAGGATGACAACACTTCGATGCGTTGTCATCCTGAGCACAGCGAAGGATCTGTACGTAGCGTCAACAGACTACATGATACCATCCCAACCGCTTTCCGTGAAGATCGTGTTTTCACGCCATCTTTTGAAGCTCCTCCCGCAGCTTCCCGATGATCCGCTTTTCAAGCCTCGATATGTAGCTCTGGGAGATGCCCATCAGGTCGGCCACCTCCTTCTGGGTGTGCTCCTTGTCCTCGCCCAGGCCGTACCGCAGCCCCACGATGTACTTCTCCCGGGGATTCAGCGTCTGGATGGCGGTGTGGAGCATCTGCTTTTCGATGTCCGCGTCCAGGTCCTTGCTCACCAGGTCCGGCTCGGTGCCCAGAATGTCGGACAGCAGCAGCTCGTTGCCGTCCCAGTCGGTGTTCAGCGGCTCGTCGAAGGACACCTCCAGCTTCAGCCGGTTCGTCTTGCGCAGCACCATCAATATCTCGTTCTCGATGCAGCGGCTGGCGTAGGTGGCCAGCTTGATGTTCTTGTCAGGGTCGAAGGAATTGACGGCCTTGATGAGGCCGATGGCCCCGATGGAGATCAGGTCCTCGATGCTGATGCCGGTGTTCTCAAACTTCCGGGAAATGTACACCACCAGCCGCAGGTTGCGCTCGATCAACGTCGCCCGGGCGGCGGTGTCGCCCTGGTTCACCCGGCGCATCAGGGCGATCTCCTCCTCCCGGGACAGGGGCGGGGGCAGCAGGTCGCTGCCGCCGATGTAGCACACCGAGCCCCGGCGAATCTGCACGATCAGGCCGAATATGGATTGTCGAATGGATTTCATGGCCATGGGAAACCCTCCTTTATGTATTTCAATGAATGTAGGCGCAAAACTCCCCGGGAGCGAGGGCACGGGCCTCGCCGGGCAGGGGCGCGGGGGAGACGGCCACCCAGACATCCGGGCCGCGGGTGGTTTTCCGGCCCCGTTCGATGGTCACCCGGCTGGGCTTGAAGCAGGCCATGCACCCGCCGCCATTGACCGAGCCAAAGCGCAGCTCCCGCCAGCCGGAGCGGGGGAGGATGCCCTCCAGGAGCCCTGCCTCCGCGATCACCACCGGCTGGCCGGACAGCGGCTCCCGCAGGCGGTTCCCGGTGTCGATCAGGGCGGGGAAGCGGGCCGTGCGCCCGTCCACGGTCAGCGCCAGCCGCACCTCCCAGTCGCCCCGAAGGGGGTTCCTGGCCGCAAACAGCGCGGCGAGCAGTGACGCGCCGACCAGCGCGCAAACCGCGCCCGCGGGTCCCGTCCGCCGGAGGATCAGGCTCACCCCGCCGGAGAGCAGCGCCCCGCCCGCGAGCAGCAGGGTGGCCCTGATGTAGAGGAAGGGGACCACCTTCCCCAGCAGCAGCGGCGGCGTCAGGATAAGCAGCGCCATAGACGCGGGCCAGAGGGCGGGATTTACGGCGGGGAGCAGGGAACCGATCGCCCCCAGCAGGGCGCAGAGCAGCACCCGCCAGCCCTCGAATCGTCCCAGCGCCCTGGCCGTCGCCCAGAGCAGGGCCCCGTTCGCCAGGAGATTGGAAAGGAGAAACGCCTCGATGCTCATACCGCCTCACCCCGCGCTCCATCATAGCCAAAACCGGGGCCCGATCTCAACGATTTCCTGTCGAGGGGATCGAGTAAAAGTTCGACGGCATGCCGCTCCTTTCGCGCCCTTCGCACAGGGATTCGACACGGATTCGCAGATGTACGGGCCGGACAGGGCGCGAAAGACGTTGGGAAAACCGGTGAAAGGGGCTGTAAACCGCCTGATTGAGCGCGCTGTCGAAGGTGTGGGAAAATGTCGAAGCAAATCGGGCCAATCCGGTGCGATTCGCGCCGAACGATGACCTTCGACAGCGGCTTTCACGCATTTTGCCTCCCGCGCATATCCTGTATCAGAGGAGGGATGGCGCATGAGCTTTTCGGAGATTCGCCGCAAGGACGTGATCAACATCGTCGACGGCAGGAAGCTGGGCCGGCCCATCGACCTGGTGCTGAACGATTCCGCCTGCGCCGAGGCGCTGGTGGTGCCGGGGCGCTCCGGCGGGCTCCTGGGCTTCCTGCGCCAGGACCGGGAGGGCTGCGTGATTCCCTGGGGCCGGGTGCGGCGCATCGGGGACGACGTGATCCTGGTGGAGGTGCCCGCGGAATGCCGTGAAAAGCAATAAATCGACTCATCACGGAAAGCTGAGGGATGACAGGCTTGGGTCGTTGTCATCCTGAGCGCAGCGAAGGATCTGTGCGTCATGTTTCGAAAACTCATGTTGCTGATCCCTCAACATTCCGTGAAGAACTAATAAATAGGGCCGCTTCGTAAAAAAACCAAGCATTTCAAGACTTTTTATGCAAATAATTTAAGAAAGGGGCTGGACTTTACGTTATTTTTTGTGTATAATAGATAATAAGAGGTGATATGTGCATGAGGTGTGCCTATTGCGGCTGTACCCAGAGCCGTGTGGTCGATTCCCGCCAGAACGACGACGGCACCTCCATCCGCAGGCGCAGGGAGTGCGAAAGCTGCGGGCGGCGCTTTACCACCTACGAGCGCGTCGAGCTGGTTCCGCTGATGATCATCAAGAAGGATCAGACCCGCGAGGCCTTCGACGTGGAAAAGCTGCGCAGCAGCATCGTGAAGTCCTGCGAGAAGCGCACGGTCTCCATGGGAAAGATCGACGCGCTGGTGCGGGAGATCGAACAAAAGCTGAACAGCTATCCGGAATCGGAGATCCCCAGCAAGGTGGTGGGGGAGCTGGTGATGGACGGGCTGAAGAACCTGGACGAGGTGGCCTACGTGCGCTTCGCCTCGGTGTATCGCCAGTTCCGGGACATCCAAACCTTCAGGGACGAGCTGAACAAGCTGCTCAGCGACTTTGACCAGGGTACTGCTGGCGATGGCGCCAGATAACCAAATACATTGAGAGAGAGGATACGCACATGGCAAATGAATTGATTCTGGCCGTTGATGATGAAGCCCATATTCTTGAACTGCTTTCGTTCAACCTCGAGGCTTCCGGCTATCGAGTTGTCACTGCCGCCACGGGCGAGGATGCGCTGGTGGTTTGTGCGCATGAGCGTCCGGCGATGGTGCTGCTGGACATTATGCTCCCCGGCATTGACGGCATGGAGGTCTGCCGCCGCTTAAAGAGCGCGCCGACCACCGCGGACATTCCGATCATCATGCTCACCGCCAAGGGCGACGAGGTGGACAAGATTCTGGGCCTGGAGCTGGGCGCGGACGACTATATCACCAAGCCCTTCTCCGTGCGGGAGCTGATCGCCCGCGTGAAGGCGCTGCTGCGCCGGGCCGCGCCGCAGAACGAGGAAGAGGGCATCCTGCATGTGGGCGGCCTGACCATTGACGTGGGCAACTACGAGGCGTTCCGCAACGGCGAGAAGCTGAGCCTGACGCTGAAGGAGTTCGAGCTTTTGAAGCTGCTGGTGCTCAGCCGGGGCAAGGTGCTCACCCGCGACTTCCTGCTGGATCGCATCTGGGGCTATGAGTTCTATGGCGAGACCCGCACCGTGGACGTGCACATCCGGCACATCCGCCAGAAGCTGGGGGACGACGCCCACTATATCGAAACCATCCGCGGCGTCGGCTATAAATTCAACGACCGTCAGGAGAATCGCCTATGAAATCAAGGGTTACATTGATTGTGACCCTGATCTGTACGGTTGTTCTTGCGCTGCTATTCACCTATAACTGTTCCCAGCTCGCCGAAGGGGAAAACGCCCAGCTTCGCAAAGAGCTCTCCATCGTCTGCTATGTGACCGGCAATTTCAGCAAGGCGGACACGATGGAGGATCGCGTCAAGACGCTGGAGACCCTCACGGTGAGCGAGGGGACGGTGAAGGGACTCTTCGATGAGAACGGCGAGGCCGTCTACGTGTCCCGGGACGGCTATCCCCGGCTCAGCGAAGAAGCGATCTCCAAGGCCGCGGTGGGGCAAGCCGTGGTCTTTCAGCATGCCAACCCCGAAGGCAAGCGCGCAATCTACGCCATCTATCAGTATGAAGATGGCGCATTTTTAGCGTATGCCAGGCGCGAGACCGACGTGTGGACCCTGCTGGGAAGCAATCGGAGCCTGATCCTGCTGGCAGCGATCTTCCTGATGAGCATGGTGCTGTTCGTGGTGGTGCTCTCCGGCGTGGTCAAGCGCGAGCGGCGCGTGGACCAGGTCATGGCGGCGCTGGATCGCTTCTCCGACGGCAATTTCGACGCACGCATCGAAGGCTTTTCTGACAGCGACCCCCAGGCAGCGGAGTACAACGCCATCATCGCGCGGATCCAGGATCGCATATTCAAACAGAAAAACAGGAATCATGTGTTGAGCCAGGTCATGTCCCAGATGCAGAACGGCATCATCGCCGTGGACCAGAGCATGAATGTCATCTTCATCACCTCCGTGGCGAAAAAGCTGCTGGGCATCGTGGGCAACCCGGAGTACAAGAACGTCAACGACGTGTCCAAGGACGTGAAGCTGGACGAGGTGTTCACCGAGGCCATGCGCCAGGGAGGCGTCTACACCAACGAGGTGGCGGCCCGCACCGCCGTGGGCCGGGGACACCGACCGCTGCGCCTCTACGTGTCGCCCATGAAGCAGGACGACCGGGTGGTGGGCGCGCTGGCCATCGTCGAGGACATCACGGAGCTGCGCCGCCTGGAGCAGGTGCGCACGGACTTTGCCGCCAACGTGTCCCACGAGCTCAAGACGCCGCTGACCTCCATCCGCGGCTTCGTGGAGACCCTGCAGGCCGGGGCCATCGACCATCCGGAAATGGCCCACAAGTTCCTGAACATCATCCAGATGGAGACGGAGCGCCTCACGCGCCTGATCAACGACATCCTGTCCATCAGCAAGCTGGAATCCGGCAACGACGAGGTGGCCACCGAGCGCATCCGCCTGGACAAGAAGGCCTGCGACGTGTGCGAGATGCTGTCCATCCACGCCCAGGAGAAGGAAGTCACGCTGAACTACAAGCTGGGCAGCGAGCCGGTGTACATCATCGGCAACCCGGACCGGGTGGAGCAGCTGCTGATCAACCTGACGGAGAACGCCATCAAGTACAACAAGCCCGGCGGCTCCGTGACGGTGCAGGTGTTCAAGAGCGCCCAGGAGGCCAACGTCACCATCTCTGACACCGGCATCGGCATCGCCGAGGAGAACCTGCCCCGGCTGTTCGAGCGTTTCTATCGCGTGGACAAGGGCCGTTCCCGCCAGATGGGCGGCACGGGCCTGGGCTTGGCCATCGTCAAGCACATCGTGCGCTCGATGGGTGGCGAGATCGAGGTCCACTCCAAGCTGGGCGAGGGCACTGAGTTCCTCATCACGCTGCCCTTGGCTCCCAAGGAGAACCCGGAGAAGGAGACCATCTTCGAGGACGAGTGAGCCACAATTCAATACCAAATTTGTAACGTACAGATTCTTCGCTCCGCTCAGAATGACATGCACACAGTGTGTCATCCTGAGCGAAGGCGAAGAATCTGTACGAAACGCTTTTTAACTCCATGATTGCCGAAGTCATGCCATAACGATCCGCACCATCCATCCCCATTCCGACATCGGAGGTTCCAAATCAATGCCATCCAGAAAACCAGCCGGGCGGTGGCCCTTCGCCCCGAAGGACGTGAACCTGAACCGGGACACCGACCTCATCAAGGTCATCGCCATGATCGCCATGGTGCTGGACCACGCGGGGAAGATGTTCTTCCCGCAATACCGCGCGTTCCGCATCCTGGGCCGGCTGGCCTTCCCGCTGTTTGCCTACTGCATCGCCGTGGGCTGCGTCTATTCCCGGAACCGGATGAAGTACCTGTCCCGCATCGTGCTGATGGGCCTGATCTCCCAGCCCTTCTACGCCGTGGCCCTGGCCCACAGCACCCAGTCCATGTACGCCATCCGCTTCGCGGACAACCCGGTGGGGGCGGTGGTGAACTTCTACGTGCAGTGCTGGGCGACGCCCAACATCATGCTGACGCTGGCGCTGGGACTGCTTGCGTGCTGGTCCCTGCGGGACAGGCAGATTCCCTGCTTCCTGGCGCTGGCGCTGATCGTATGGAAGATCCAGGGCAGCATCAACTATGGCTGGCGGGGCGTGGCGCTGATTGTGCTGTTCTACCTGTTCATCAACCGCTGGTGGCTGTCCCTGCCGGTGGTGGGGGCGTTTATGGTCTGGTGGAGCCTGCGGGGCGGCGGCTACCGCATCTTCGGCCTGTCCTTCGACATCCAGGTGTTCGCCCTGCTGGCCCTGCCGCTGATCTACATCCACACCTATTCAAAGCTCAAGATCAACAAGTGGGTTTTCTACCTGTTCTACCCGGGCCACCTGATCGGCATCATGCTGATCGAATTCGCGCTGAAGCTGGGGTAGTGGATCGGATGGGAAGATCCTTCGCTTCGCTTGGATGACGGAAAGCGGCGCTGTCATTCTGAGCGCAGGAAAGGATCTTTTGCGAATCGCGTTTCGCGTTCGGTTAAGATTTGAAGAACTCCTATTGACATCAGCGTGATAAAGTGATAAACTATGGCACAACAAAGGCAGTGACCGGAAACGAGTAGGGGAGCAGACCCAGCAGCAAGAGAGCTGCCGGACGGTGCGAGGCAGTCTGCGGCGCTCTTCCGAATTACCTTCCGATAGCCGCCCGCTGAAAGGGTTTCCGAGTAGGCGCAGCCGGGTTCGCCCGTTACAGCGATAGGGTATGGGCTTTGGCCGTACCCGACGAGGGCGACCGTCGCGAGGCGGCACCGAACAGAGGTGGTACAGCGGTCATTCCGCCCTCTGCATGGACGACATGCGGAGGGCGTTTTTTCGTCCTTCGCGCATTACGAAGGAGGTTCAACCCATGTTCATCAAGCTCCTCATGCTGGTGGTGTTCTTCGGCATCATGATCGGTGTCGGCTTCTACACCCGCAAGCACGCCACCGACGTCAACGGCTTCGTGCTGGGCGGGCGCTCCGTGGGCCCGTGGCTCACCGCCTTTGCCTACGGCACGTCCTATTTCTCCGCGGTCATCTTCGTGGGCTACGCCGGACAGTTCGGTTGGAAGTACGGCATCGCCTCCACCTGGATCGGCCTGGGCAACGCCTTCATCGGTTCGCTGATGGCCTGGGTGATCCTGGGCCGCCGCACCCGCATCATGACCCAGCAGCTCAACAGCGCCACCATGCCGGAATTCCTGGGCAAGCGATACGACAGCAAGGCCCTGAAGATCGGCGCCTCCGCCATCATCTTCATCTTCCTGATTCCCTACACCGCCTCGCTGTACAACGGCCTGAGCCGCCTGTTCGGCATGGCCTTCAACATCGACTACACCGTCTGCATCATCATGATGGCCGTGCTCACCGGCATCTATGTCATCGCCGGCGGCTACATGGCCACCGCCATCAACGACTTCATCCAGGGCATCATCATGCTGGTGGGCATCGTGGCGGTCATCCTGGCGGTGCTCAAGACCAACGGCGGCTTCATGGCAGCCTACCAGGGCCTGACCGAGGTGCCCTACGAAGGCATGAAGGGCCAGTTCGTCTCCTTCTTTGGGCCGGATCCGCTGAACCTGCTGGGCGTGGTGATCCTCACCTCCCTGGGCACCTGGGGCCTGCCCCAGATGGTGCAGAAGTTCTACGCCATCAAGTCCGAGAAGGACATCTCCAAGGGCACGATCATCTCCACGCTGTTCGCCGTGGTGGTGGCGGGCGGCTGCTACTTCCTGGGCGGCTTCGGCCGGCTGTTCTACGACAAGATCGACCCCAGCCTGACCGGTACCCCCGTGGGCGGCTTCGACGCCGTGGTGCCCACGATGCTGGAGGGCCTCAGCCCGCTGCTGCTGGGCGTCATCGTGATCCTGGTGCTCTCGGCCTCCATGTCCACGCTGTCCAGCCTGGTGCTGGCCTCCTCCTCCACGCTGACGCTGGACTTCCTGAAGGGCAACGTCATCAAGAAGATGGACGAGAAGAAACAGGTGTTTACCATGCGGGTGCTGATCGTGGTGTTCATACTGATCTCCGTGGTCATCGCCATCATCCAGTACTCCACCACCGTGAACTTCATCGCCCAGCTGATGGGCATTTCCTGGGGCGCTTTGGCCGGCGCGTTCCTGGCCCCGTTCCTCTACGGCCTGTACATGAAGAAGGCCACCAGCGCCTCCGCCTGGTGCAGCATGATCTTCGGCGCGGGCATCATGGTCGCCAACATGCTGTTCAAGAGCGCGTTCCCGGCCCTGCTCCAGAGCCCCATCAACTGCGGCGCCTTCGCCATGCTGGCGGGCCTGGTGATCGTGCCGGTGGTGAGCCTGGTGACGCCGAAGCCGGACAAGGAGCTGGTGAAATACGTGTTCGCGGGCTACGACAAGAAGGTTGTGGTGTCCGCCCGCGAATCCCTGGGCGACAGCGAAAGGGCCGAGTGACAGAAAAAATAACAGACAAGGGGCGACAAACGTCGCCCCTTGTGTTATAATGCATCTAACCTATAGACGCGGGGGTTGCGATATGAACAAGAGCAAGGCCGTCATCATCGTGAAGAATCCGGAGGCGCTGCGGGTGGCCGCTTCGTCTGCGCGCATCTCCACCCAGCAGGGCACGTCCCTGGAGATCTTTGAGCGCAGCCAGGGGGACGAGAAGGACCTGAAGCTGCTGAACAAGGTGCTGGCCTCCGGCCATAAGTCCGTGATTGAGCACCAGACCTTCGCCGTCGCCTTCAACGACGTGTCCGTGATGGTGGAGCAGTTCGTCATCGAGGCGCGCCTGGCCTCCTACACGGTCAAATCCCGCCGCTACGTGGACTTCGCGGGCGCGGGCTACGTGGTGCCGGAGGGCCTGGACAACGCTCAGAGGGCCGTCTACGGCGCGGCCATGGAAGCGCGGTTCGCCGACTATGAGAAGCTGATGGCGCTGGGCGTGCCCAAGGAGGATGCCCGCTTCGTGCTGCCATACTGCCTGCGGAGCAACTTCTACATGACCGTCAACGCTCGGGAGCTGATCGCGCTGATCTGCGCCATGCTGGCGGGGCGGGGGAAGGGCTTCGCTGAGCTGGAAAGCCTGGGCGCGCAGTTGAAGGCGCAGTTCGACGCCATCTATCCCGGAGTGATCGACGGGGAGCTCAGTCGCTATCCCGCCTACGCACCCACGGAGCTGCCCCGGGAGATCGGGGACCCCATGGAGGCTACGGGCGGCGCGGACCTGCTGTCCGAGACCCCCAACGCCATGGCGCTGCTGGAGGCGGCCATGGGCTTCTCCGGGCGCTTTGAGCCGGCCTTCGGGAGCTTTGCCAACCAGGCGAACCTGCGCGCGCTGATGCTGGACGCCCGGCCGAGGGAACTGGAGCTGCTCAACTACGTGTTCGGCGTGCGGCGCATCTCCCTGGCCTGCCTGACCCACTTCGTGCGCCACCGCGTGGATTCGCCCATCGTGCCGCCGGTGCTGGCGGCGCTGGCGGGGGGCACCTACGTGCTGCCGGAGACGGTGAAGGCCATCCCCGAGGCGGAGAAGGTCTATCGCGCGGCCTTTGAGGATCAGGCCCAAGCCGCCCGCGAGGCGCTTCGCCTCGGCATCAAGGCCGAGGACGCGAGCTACTTTGCCATGAGCGGCCACCAACTGGACATCCTGCTGGGCATGAACGCCCGGGAGCTGATGCACTTCATGAAGCTGCGCACCTGCAGCCGCGCCCAGTGGGAGATTCGGGCCGTGGCCGGGGAGATGCTCATGCGGCTGCAGATCGCGTGCCCGCCGCTGTTCGCCATGTACGGTCCCAGCTGCCGCTTCGGACCCTGCCCGGAGGGCCGGATGAGCTGCGGCAAGCCGAGGGAGAGGATTTAACTCCTCACTCCTCCAAGATTTCCCCGATCGCGCTCTCGATGGCGTCCCAGGAGAAGCCCCGTCGTGCCAGGGC
The DNA here is from genome assembly GCA_900315585.1 of uncultured Eubacteriales bacterium. GTDB lineage: Bacteria > Bacillota > Clostridia > Christensenellales > Aristaeellaceae > UBA2862. The sequence continues at coordinate 42,868 of OMZP01000005.1, forward strand.
CTGGGAGAGCTTCGCCTTGGCCTCCCGGGGGGGCAGGGCCTCGTACTTGCGCCACAGCCTTTGCCCCGCCTCCAGGGCCGCCGCGCGCTGATGGTCGTCGTCGAAGGCGGAAAGCGCCTCCTCCGCGTCGTCGTCGGAGATGCCCTTGGCCTTCAGCCTGCGCTTGAAGGCGTAGAGGCCCACGGCCTTGCCGGACTGCACCTCGGCCATGCGCTGGGCGTAGCGGGCGTCGTCGATCAGCCCGTTCTCCCGAAGCCGCTGGGTCACGGCCAGCACGCAGGGCTCCACATAGCCCTTGCGGCGCAGGGCGTTGGCGATCTCCCTCTCGGAGCGGGCGCAGAAGTCCAGGCTGGTCAGCGCGGCCTCGTAGCCGTCCGCGAACTGGGCGGCGGCAACCTTGTCGACGTAGCCTTCCACGTCGATGTCGGCGCCGATCTCCAGCGGGCACTTCTGATAATGCGCCCTTCTCACGCGGACGACGGTCACACCCTCGCAGGCGATCTCCACGATCCCGCGATTCTCCCGAATGTCCGTCACGATGGGCATATTTCCACCCCCTCCTGCAATGTCAGCTTAAAATATACATTGTTTGTCTTGACGTGTCTATCCCGATTGTGTTATGATATATGTAGATTTAACTGGGAGGGATTGTCCATGTCGGGACATAACAAATGGTCTACCATCAAGAATAAAAAAGCCAAGACGGACGCCGCGAAGGGCAAGATCTTTACCAAGATCGGCCGCGAGATCGTGATCGCCGTCAAGACCGGCGGCAGCGCCGACCCGAACCTGAACAGCAAGCTGAAGGACGTCATCGCCAAGGCGAAGGCCGCCAACATGCCCAATGACAACATCCAGCGGTCCATCAAGAAGGCCGCGGGCGAGGGCGAAGCCACCAACTACAAGGAGGTCACCTACGAGGGCTACGCGCCCTGCGGCATCGCCGTGATCGTGGAGGTCGTGACCGACAACCTGAACCGCACCGCCAGCGAGATGCGCCACATCTTCGACAAGTGCGGCGGCTCCCTGGGCGCCTCCGGCTGCGTGGCCTGGAAGTTTGAGCGCAAGGGCGTCATCGAAATCGACAACTCGAAGGGCATGGACGAGGACGAGCTGATGATGCTGGCCCTGGACGCCGGCGCCGCGGACGTGGAGATGGGCGAGGACGAGGCCATCATCTACACCGAGCCCAACGACTTCTCCGCCGTGCGCGACAACCTGGAGGCCGCCGGCTGCACCTTCCTGTCCGCCGAGCGCGCCATGGTGCCCACCACCACCACGGCCCTGACCGACGAGGAGAGCATCCAGAAGGTCACCAAGCTCCTCGACTGGCTGGAGGACCACGACGACGTGCAGAACGTGTATCACGATGCCGAGCTTCCTGAGGACGAGGAAGAGGACGACTGACGAACCAAAGCGAAGGAGCCGCTCATGTGAGCGGCTCCTTTTTCGTGCAGGAGACGATTCACGATGAGGGGTGGCGTTGCGCCGCCCGCTCGTCGTCCTTTCTTCAAAGAGAGCCTTCTACTGGCGCAAGGGCATCCAAAAGCCTTCCCCTTGAGGGGAAGGTGGCCCGCACAGCGGGACGGATGAGGTGTCAACACATGCCGTGTCATCGGTTGTAATAGACGATCTTCTCCAGACGGGGACACCTCATCAGTCGCTTCGCGACAGCTTCCCCTCGAGGGGAAGCCTGTGCTGTATCACAGACAAGCAAAGCCTTCCCCTCAAGGGGAAGGCTTTGCTATCTATTCATTTGCCAATCAGTCCGCGACCACCGTCGGCGTGCCGCCCACGTATTCCTCGTTCCAGACCACGTGGTCGCTCTGCTGGCAGGCGGTCTCCACCTGGCTCCAGGTGGCGTAGCGATAGCCGTTGAAGGTGGCGCCGTCCTCGCTGGACAGGGCCAGCACCTCCACGCTGCCATCCGCGGGCTCCTGCACCGGCACGGCCACCACCCAGATGCTGCCGCTGTAGAAGGCCACGGCGTAGGTGCTCTGGACGCTCGTCAGGTCCGAATAGTTCCCGGCGAAGCTCTCCCACTCGCTGGCGCTGGGGGCCACGTCCGAGAAGGGCAGCAACGTCACCAGCCGCTCGTATTCGCCGGAGGCCAGGTAGCCAACGGCCTGCTTGGCGCTGGTAAACAGCCCGTCCGACAGCTGGGGCGCGGCCAGGGCCGACGCGCCGATCATCAGCAGCGCCAGCGCGATGCACAATGCCTTTTTCATATAACCACCTCCGGTGGGTTCTTTGCGCTTCTTAGATGGGAAAACCCCACGAAAGGTTCCCAGAGACATTATATCACCGCTTGCTTTTCCCCGCAAGTGCGATTTCGATGACCAGCACGTCCAGCGCGTCCTTGTCCCGGAGCCTGCCGCTCTTGACGGCATAGTCATATTCCACGCACTTCTCATACAGCGCCGTCAGCCAGTCGGCGCTGAGCTTGGCGCACTGGCGGGCGGTCTGCCTGGCGGCATAGGGGTGCATCTTCAGCTGATTCTGAACGGTCTGAACCGGCGTGCCCGCGTCCAGGGCGCACTTCATGTGGGTCAGCTGCCGGATCTGCCGCGTCAGCATGGCGAGGATGCCCATGGTGGTCTGGCCGCCCTGGAGCAGGCTGTTTACGGTCTGCTGACCCTTCATCCAATCGCCCGCGAGCAGGTGGTTCAACAGCTCAAAGACGTTGTATTCCAGCGACGCGGGCACGATTGCCCGCACGTCCGCCTCGGTGATCTCCTCCCGGTCATTTCCCAGGAAATCCGCCAGCTTGTCCAGCTCCCCGGCCAGGCGCGTCAGCTCACGCCCGGCCATGTAGGTCAGCGTGTTCAGCGCCGCGGGGTCGATGCGCTTGCCCAGGGGCTTGAGCCGCCTCGCGCACCAGCGGGTCAGCTCCGCGTCCGTGAGCAGCTGGAAGTCCACCACGACGGCTTTCTTCTTGAGCAGCGTCGCCATCTTCTTGCGGCCGTCCATGTCGCTGCACATGTAGAACACCAGCGCGCAGGTCTCCGGCGGGTTCTCCAGCCATTTCTGCATCCACTCCGCGTCGGCCTCTTCATTCTTGGCCTTGCCGGGCATCAGCGGCGCCCAGTCCCGAACGGTGACGATGCGCTTTTCGCACATCATCGGCATCGTCTCGCAGGCGTCGGTGATCTGCTGGGCGGTCACGCCCTCCAGCGTCGCGTCGTTCAGCGCCTCCAACCCCGGCGGCAGCAGCGCCGCGCGCAGGGCCTCCAGGGCTTCCCGCTTGATGTAGGCCTCCGGGCCGGTAAACAGGTACACCGGGGCGATGTCCTTCGCCTTGAGTGCCTGGTAAAACTCATTCCACGTCATGTGAAGCCTCCAGATAGGTTTCGATCCGCCACGCGCCATTTTGCCGTGTCAGCGTGATCGCACCGCAGTCCCGGGTCGTCAGGATGTCCGCGCCCGCGGCCTCCAGCTTGTCCAGCGTTTCCTCCGCCGGGTGCCCGAAGTTGTTCTCGCCCACGGAGATCACGGCGATGTCCGGCGTACAGGCCTCCAGGAACCGCGCGCTGGTGCCCTTTGAGGAGCCGTGGTGGGCGACCTTGAGCACGTCCGCGTCCGGGATGAAATCCGGCTCGCCGCCCTCGCTCAGATCCCCGGTGAACAGCACCCGCTGGCCCTCGCAGGTGAGCAGCGCCAGCATGGACATGTCGTTCACGTCCTTCGGGACCGCCGTGCCGTCCGGGGAGAAGATTTCCACCGTCGCGCCGCTGGGAAGGTCGAGCACGTCGCCCTTCTTCAATTTAACAATGGGCACGCCCATCTCCCGGGCCAGGTCGATGGCTTCGGTGACGGCGGGGGAGGTGTCCTCCGGCGTGAACCAGCCGGCGGGCACGTAGATCGCGCCGGGCTTGAAGCTGGTCAGGATGTCGGTGAGACCGCCGGCGTGGTCCTGGTGGGGATGGGAGAGGAACACCGCGTCCACGCCCAGGGCCGTGGCGTTCAGGTAGTCCGCGGCGGGGGTGTAGGTGTCGCCCGCGTCGAACACATAGGTGTGTCCCCGGGTGCGCACGATGGCGCAGTCCGCCTGGCCCGCGTCCATGAACATCACGCTGAACGGGTATGCCCGGGCGAAGGTCACGAGGGCCGAGAGCCCCGCCACCAGGATCAGCGCGAAGGGCAGCCAGCTGCGCAGGCGCTCCCGGAGCAGCGTGAGGTCCGAGGCGGCGATCAGTATCGCCCAGTGCAGCGCCACCAGCAGGGCCGGATAGCGCCCGAAGCGCACGCCGGAAACGGGCAGTTCCACGCTGACGCGGGTCGCGGTGATCAGCAGCGCGAAAAGCCCCTCCGGGAGCCGCGCCAGAAGCGCCGCCGCGGGCATGGAGATCAGAGAGATCAGCAGTGCAACCACCGCCAGCACATAGCCCAGCATGCACAGCGGCACGCAGACCAGGTTGAAGGGCAGGGAGACCAGCGATTGTACTCCGAAGAAGGTCACCACCGTGGGCAGCGTTGCCAGCTGGGCCGCCAGGGACGCGATCAACAGCGACGGGAAGTAGTAGAGGCACTCCTTCCAAAGGGATTTCCACCCGCTGGACAGATAGCGATGCTGTTGCAGCGGCTTTAGCCCGAAGAGTCTTGTCAGCGGCGGCGAGAGCAGCAGCAGCCCCGCCGAGGCGGAGAAGGACAGCGCGAAGCCCGCGTCGCCGATGCTCAGGGGCCGCGCCATCAGGTAGGCCAGCATCGCCGCCGCAAGCCTTGTCACCGAGTCGCTGGGGTGGCCCACCGCCGGGGCGAGGCACACCAGCGCGAACATGATCAGCGCGCGGACGAAGGGCGCGTTGAAGCCGATGACCGCGCCGTAGGGGATCAGGATGAGCACGGCGACGAGGTTCGCCGTCTTCTTCGGCAGGAACAGCCCCAGGAACAGCGCCAGCAGCGCCGCCAGCACCGTCACGTGCAAGCCGGAGATGGAGATCAGATGGGCCGTGCCGGTGCGGTTCAGGGACTGACGGAACTCCTCGTCCAGCAGGCTCCGGTCGCCCAGCACCAGCGCCCGGACCAGCGGCGCGTTCTCCGGGAACAGCGCGTCGATGCGCTTCGCCGCCGCCTTGCGCAGGTCGATGAAGAACGAGCGCGCGTCCCGCCGGGTCTCAAGGATCGTGACCTCCTCCAGCTTCGCCGTGGCATAGGCAGAGAGGCCCTGCCTTCTCAGGTAGTCCCCGAAGTCAAATTCGTAGGGATTGGTGACGGGGTCGGCCTGCCAGATGTGGCCGGTGAACGCCAGCTTTTGCCCGTAGGCGATGGCATCCTCCGGCACCGGCGCCTCGTCCCGCAGGTATAGCCTCAATCGGAGGTCTGACGGTTCGCCCTCCAGCGTCTCCACTTTGAATTGGCAGATGAGCCGCCCGGTGTCCGGGTTCTGGTACGGCTCCGAGACGACCCGCCCCGTCATCGCCACCGAATACCGGGTCTCCACCTCCGGGATGGCGTCCAGCGCCAGCGTCATCCGCGCCGAGCCCGCCGACAGCCCCGCCAGCAGCAGGCACAGGGCGGCTATCCAGCGCCGCCTTCGGAGCAAAAAGCCCGCAAGAGCCGACGCCGCCAGCGCGACCAGCGCGGCCCACAGGGGCAGCGGACGGGCCTTCGCGGCCATCAGCCCCAGCAGGAACGCGGCGGCAAAGCACGCCAGCGGCCGGGCGTGGGCCTGGCGCAGCGGGAACGGGTCGGGGCGTTTCATGGCGGGTTAGAGATAGTAGGTCTCGCCCAGTTCGGCCAGCTCCGCGGCGGGGAAGGCCTCCCGCGCCTCGGCAAGCAGCGCCTCGGGGTCGTACTTCGGGTTCAGGTGGGTCAGCAGGAGCCGCTTGGCACGGGTGTTCTTCGCCAGCTCCCCGCACATCTTCGCGGAGTAGTGGGGCGCGGTGAAGCTGTGGTCGGCGGTGGAGAGCCCGCAGTCCGCCAGCAGCAGGTCCGCCCCCTCGCAGAACAGCTCCACCAGCGCGTCCTGGTTGCTGTCGCCGGTGAAAACGAACCGCCGGCCGTCGCACTCCACGGCGATGGCGTTGGTGGGCACCGGGTGCCGGGCGGGGGTGAAGGACACCCGCATCTCGCCGATGGTCACGTCCTTCGCGGGCCACAGGTCAAAGCAGGGCGCCTTCAACAGCGCATAAACCGCCTCCGGCGCGTCCGGCGCGTATACGGGCAGCGGCTTTGGCCGGGGATTGAATTGCAGCGCGTACTGCATCGGCAGCATGTCGGACATGTGGTCGTAGTGCAGGTGGCTGAGCAGCACCGCGTCCAGCGCGGCAGGGCCGCCCTCGTCCATCAGGCGGTTCAGAACGCCCGTGCCGCAGTCGATCAGCACGCGGGTGTCGCCGCTGTCGCTTTCAAGCAGGTAGCCGGAGCACGCGCCGCCGAAGGCGGGGTAGGGGCCGTTGTTGCCGAGGATTTTGAGGATCATGGCGAGGTCTCCTTCTTGTGGATTGTATGTGAAAATTATATCAGAAAACACGCCCCGGCACAACCACAAAATCCGCGCGCCTTCGTCATGCCCCGACGCGAAAAGACATAGAATTTGGCAGATCGAGCGAAGGAGTGAGGGCATGAATTATTTTGGCGTGTACCACTCGGACTATTCCCGCGGATTGAGCGCGGCCTGCGACGCGCCCTGCATCACCAAGGGGCGCATGACCCTGTGCGCCCGGGGCACGGCCTCCCTGGGCGGGGTGATCGCCATGGCCCGGGGGCGGCTGCGCAACCGGGAGGCGCTGATCGCCGCGCTGAACGCCGAGAGCGGTGCGTCGCCCTCCCAGCTGGTGCTGGCGGCCTACCGCCGCTGGGGCGCGGACTATCCCCGACACGTGGAGGGCCCGGTGATGACCTGCGTGATGGATTCCGACGCCGACGCGCTGGTGCTCTCCCGGGATCGGATGGGCGAGCAGCCGGTGTTCTACGCCCGCACCGCAAAGGGCGCGGCCTTCGCCGACCACCCGGATTCGCTGCTGAAATCTGCCCACGTGGAGCCGGTGGCGGATGCCGACGGCCTGCGGGAGCTGTTCGGCCTGGGCCCGGCAAGGACGCCTGGGCGCACCTTCTACCGGGACATCCGGATGCTCGAGCCGGGCTGCGCGCTTCTGATCCGGGAAAACCGCCTGCGCGTGGACCGGTATTTTGAGATCGAGGACGCGCCCCACGAACTGGACGCCGCCGCGACGATCCGGCGCACCCGGGAGCTGCTGGAGGCGGCGGTGGCGGAGATCGCGCCGCTGAATCCGGCGGTGATGCTCTCCGGCGGGCTGGATTCCACGGCGCTGACGGCGCTGTTGAACCGGGATGTCCGCGACCTGCGCAGCTTTTCCGTGGACTACCTGGGCAACGACCGGGACTTCCGCCCCAACGCCTTTCGCCCGGAGGCGGACGCGCCCTATGTGAAGCTGGCGGCGGGAGCCTTTCACACCCAGCACCGCGCCGTCACCCTGGACGCGGCGACCCTGGCGCGGGCCATGGGTCGGGCGATGTCGCTGCGGGGCTTTCCCGGCATGGCGGACATCGACGCGTCGCTGCTGTTGCTGTGCCAGGAGATCGCAAGGTTCGACCGGTACGTGGTGTCCGGCGAGTGCGGCGACGAGGTGTTCGGCGGGTATCCCTGGTTCACCAGTGATGCGCCGCTGGACGGCTTTCCCTGGTCCGGCTCGCTTACGCTGCGGGAGGGGATTCTGCGGCCGGAGATCCGGGAAAAGCTGCGCCTGACGGAGTATGTGGGAGACGTGTTCGAGACCCGGAAGCGGCGGGCGGACCCCGGACCTGCCTACCCGGAGGAGGAGCGCCGCCTGCGAACGATGCAGCGGCTGTGCTTCGAGTTCTTCATGCCGAACCTCCAGGAGCGGGCCGTGCGCATGGGCGAGGGCGCGGGGGTGGAGGTGCTGACGCCGCTGTGCGACGAGCGTCTGGTGCGGTTCGTCTACAACGTGCCCTGGAGCGTCAAGGCCATGGACGGGCAGGAGAAGGGCCTCTTCCGGGCCGCCGTGCGGGATCTGCTGCCGGAAAAGCTGCTTCGGCGCAAAAAAAGCCCCTATCCGAAGACCTGCAGCCCGCAGTTCGCCCAGCTGACGCGGGAGATGGCGCTGCGGATGGTCTCGGATGGGGACGCGCCGATATTCAACTATGTGGATCGGGATCGGGTGCTGGAGATCGCCCAGTCGGAGCTGAACCCGGCGGACACACCCTGGTTCGGCCAGCTGATGGCGGGCCCGCAGCTGCTGGGGTATCTCTGGCAGGTGAACCGGTGGATGGCGGAGCGGGGCGTCACGGTGCGGCTGTAGCCTCCGCCACCAGGCCGGGGCTCGGCAGCAGCGGGCTTCTCAGGTACACGCTCCCGGCCAGGGTGTCGGCGGCGCGGCCCTCCACGTAGAACCGCACGGCGCGGATGCCGTCCAGGGCGCAGAGGGTGTTCACCATGGCGTAAACCAGGTCGCGCTCGGCCCGGGGGCTGAGCCGCTGGCAGCTTCGATAGAAGTTGGCGGACAGGTTCACCCGGGCGATGCCGCCCACCACCTGAACGCCCAGCAGGTCCTCGGCATACACGTTCACGGACAGGGGCAGCCGGTATGCCGCGCCCTCCGCGCCGGCGTAGGAGAGCAGCTCCGTGAGCAGGCTCTTGGGGGACAGGGCGCTTCGCATGGACACGGCCCGCTCCACCGGCGTCAGCCGGTCCGCGCCGTCCAACAGGAACAGGGTCGCCACGCTGCCCACCCGGTCGGCAAAGTCCCTGCGGCGCATCATCCCGTCGGGGAATTGCAGCAGCGTGTCGCCGATGGCGCACATGGTGATCGGCTCGCCGTTCACCATCACCCGCACGCCGTCCAGCTCCGGCAGGAAGGAGGTCATGGTCAGGGTGATGGAGCCCGCCAGCTCCCACACCTCCAGCCCCGAGAAGGCCAGGTAGTTGGCCAGGGCGGGGGAGAAGTTCAGGGTGAGCACCCGTTCGCCGGTGGCCAGGGTCTCCACCGTGGGCCCCTCCTCCAGCAGCTCTACGCCCTCCGGGATGGAGGCGATGGCGCTGGATTCGTCCCGGGGACCGGCCTTCAGCGCGTCGATCAGCGCCGGGGCGAAGGCCCCGCCGGACACGGAAAGCACCCTCAGCTCCGGCACCAGCCAGCCGCCGCCCTCGCTGGGGAAGTACAGCATAGCGGTGCGCTCGATGGGCGCGGCGTCGGACTGGCTCAGCCGGTCGCTCTCGGCCTGCAGCTGGGCGTAGGCGGCGGTCACGCTGGGCACGATGCCGGTCTGCACGCCCACGGGCAGCTGGAAGCAGCCCTCGCTCATGCCCGCGATCAGCACGTTCACGCCCCGCACGCCCTTGATGCCCAGCAGCGTGTTGCCGATCGCCGCCTCCAGGGCCAGCAGCGCCTGGGGGGAACTGGCGTTTCGCGCGTCGATGGACAGGTTCACGGTGGCGGTGCCGCAGGCGTACTCGCAGCCCAGCAGCTTCACGTCGTAGGCCTCCTGGGCGTTCACGGCGTCCCCGGAGGCCAGCAGCGCCTCCACGGCGGCCTCCGGCAGGCTCTGGCCCACCTCGGCGCGCAGGTTCTGGTTCACGGTGGAGAAGCTGGAGAAGTCCGCCGCGGCGCGGTACAGCGCCACCTCCCGAAGATTCCCGGAGATGGATTCGCCCAGGATCATGTTTTCCGGCTCGCTGTCGGGCTCCGGCAGGCTGATCTCGCCCGCGGCCTCGGTCTCCGGCCCGCGCAGCACGCAGCCGGACAGCGTAAGAACCAGCGCAAGCATAAGCGCGACGAAGGATAGCGCCTTGCGCATGAGATCAACCTCCTTTCTGAAGCCTGAATGCACAATCCCTCCGGCCCGCTGTGCGGGCCACCTTCCTTTGCACGAGGGAGGCCTGAGAGTATGCTGTGTTTATCATGCCTCCCCTGTGTAAGGGGAGCTGTCAGCGAAGCTGACTGAGGGGTTGTAATGGTTTACCCGTCCCTCTTCTTCTCCGCCAGCGGCAGCTCGATGATGAATGTGGAGCCCTTGCCGGGGGCGCTCTTGGCGTCGATGGTGCCGCCGTGGAGCAGCACGAACTGCTTCACGATGCTCAGGCCCAGGCCGGTGCCGCCGGTCTCCCGGGAGCGGGCCTTGTCCACCCGGTAGAAGCGGTCGAAGATGTGGGGCAGGTCCTCCTGGGGGATGCCCACGCCGGTGTCGGACACGCGGATGACCGCCTTCCTGCCGGAGCGGATCACCGAACAGTGCACCTCGCCGCCCCGGGGCGTGTACTTGATGGCGTTGTCGATGATGTTGTACACCACCTGTTGCAGCTTCAGCTGGTCGCCGTTGACCTCCAGCGTCTCCTTCGCCACGCAGTCCAGCTCGATTCCGTTCTCCCGGGCCAGGGGAGACAGCCGCTTCACCTGCTCGGATACGAGGCTGCCGATGTCCAGCTCCGCGGCATTCAGCTTCACGCCGCTGTCGATGTTCACCAGCGTCAAAAGGTCGGAGACGATGCGGTTCAGCCGGTCGATCTCCTTGTTCACGTCGGTGAGGAATTCCTTGGTTATGGCGGGGTCCATCGGGTCCTGATACATCAGCGTCTCGATCAGGATCTTCATGGTGCTCAGGGGCGTCTTCAGCTCGTGGCTGGCGTTGGAGACGAACTGGCTTCGGGAATTGTCCAGCTGCTCCAGGCGCTCGGACATGCTGTTGAAGGCCCTGGCCAGGCCGGCGAACTCGTTGTTGCCCCGGACCCGCACCCGCGCGGACAGGTCGCCCTTGCTCATGCGGGAGATGCCCTCGTTCAGCTCGCCGATGGGGCGGGTGATGGTGCGCAGCACCAGCAGGTCCACCACCAGCACCGCCGCCAGCACGATGGCCATCCAGGACAGGATGCGGATCTGCAAATCCCGCAGGCTCTCGTAGATCTCCTGCACCTGGCTGATGTACACCAGCACGCCGACGAGCTCCCCGCCGCTTTGGATGGGGCTGGCGAACACGCCGGTCATGGCGTTGGCCCCGGAAAAGCCGTTCAGCACCGCCCGGAACCAGAAGTTGCCGGAGGCCCGGCCCGCGTCGTAAAAGCCGTGCGCCCCGGCGGAGCCCTTCAAAACGCCGTCGATCTCCGACGTGATGAATCGCTGGCCGTTCAGCTCCGAGGCGGTGTCCACCTGGACCACGCACAGCGCGTCCAGCACCAGCACCCGGCTCTGCTGCTCGCGGGCGGTCTCCAGAGCGGATTCATACATGCTCCCGGCATCAAAAGCGACCAAATAATCGCTGAAGCTCTCGGCGAGGCTGTCGGCGATTCTCTGGTCGTCTCTGCTGCGCTGGGTAAACAGATATTCGCCCACCAGCTGAATCAGCGAAAACCCGATGACGGAGAACGCCACGACGATGATCAGCAGATAGGCGAGGGTGATCTTCCAGCGTATGGAATGTATGAAGGCTTTAATCCTTGTCAGTGAAATAGTAGCCCACTCCCCACTTGGTGAAGATGTACTCAGGCTGGCTGGGCACCTTTTCCACCTTCTCGCGCAAGCGGCGGATGTGCACGTCTACCGTGCGAAGATCGCCCAGATAGTCGTATTTCCAGATGGTTTCCAGCAGGTTTTCCCGGCTGAACACCTTGCCGCGGTTGGTGGCGAACAGGTGCAGCAGGTCAAACTCCTTGGCGGTGAGGTTCACCTCGCGGCCCCCGACGGTCACGGAGCGGTTGTTCACATTCAGCTGCATGTCGCGGACCGTGATGACGCGCTGACCGGTCTCCCGCTGCATCATGGTGGAGCGGCGGAAGATGGTGCGGATGCGGGCCTTGACCTCCAGGATGTTGAAGGGCTTGGTCATATAGTCGTCCGCGCCGTATTCCAGGCCCAGGATCTTGTCCATGTCGTCGCCCTTGGCAGTGAGCATGATGATGGCCACGTTGCTGCGCTCGCGGATGCGCTGGCAGACCTCGATGCCGTCCACCTTCGGCAGCATCACATCCAGCAGCACCAGGTCATAGTTGCCGTTGAAGAACTTTTCCACGGCCTCCTCGCCGTCGGCGGCGGAATCCGTCTCATAGCCGTCCTGCTCAAGAGAATATTTCAAACCTTTTACAATCAAAGGCTCATCATCGACAATCAAGATCCGCTTGGGCATGGTTACTCCTCCTCTGAAGCCGTTGTAACAATGATTCACGTATGTATGTCAAACCATTTTCACGTTTTTGTTATTATTATAAACGATTCCTGACATGATTTCAAGTTGTTTTTTTTAAATGTTAGGTTTTTACTGCCTCGCTGTACAAAATTCGCATCTTCTGATAAGATATACAATGCCGGATAGCGCGAAAGCGACCGGCGGCCATACACAAGGAGACGCAAATGATCCACCTGAGAAGAACCCTCGCGGCGCTTCTGGCGCTGTTTGTGCTGATAATTTCCATCCCGGCCCTGGCGGAGGTCGCGCCCTACGACATGAGCGCGCCGGAAAGCCTGGTGCCGGAGCACCTCTATGCCCAGTCGGCCCTTTTGATCGACGAGGACACGGGGGAGGTGCTGTTCACCAAGAACGCCCGGGTGCGCATGTTCCCGGCCTCCACCACCAAGATCATGACCCTGCTGCTGGGCATCGAGAGCGGCATCTCCCTGGACGAGCAGGTGACCATTCCCGCCGAGGCGGGGGACGTGCCGGAGGGCAGCTCCGTGATCCCGGTGCAGCCCGGCGACGTGATGAGCTACCGGGACCTGCTCTACAGCTTCATGATCTCCTCCGGCAACGACGGCGCGAACGCCGTGGCCGTGCTGGTGGACGGCGGCATCGACGCCTTCGTTCAGCACATGAACGCCCGGGCGGCGGAGCTGGGCCTGGAGAGCACCCACTATGTCAACGCCCACGGCTACCACGACGCCGAGCACTACACCACCGCCCAGGACCTGGCGACCCTGTCCCGTTTCGCCATGACCAACCCGGTCTTCCGGGACATCGTGAAGCAGCCCACCTGGACCATCACCGTCACCCGGGGCGGCGAGACCAAGTCCGCCGAGATCCTCTCCCGCAATACTTTGCTCCAAAAGGACCAAAAGTATTACTACCCGGACTGCACCGGCATCAAGACCGGCCACCACGGCAAGGCGGGCTGGTGCTTCGTGGGCAGCGCCGAGCGGGACGGCATGCGGGTCATCTGCGTGGTGCTGAACTGCGCGGGGGAGATGGACAAGTGGTACGACGCGGCCAAGCTGTTCGAGTACGGCTTCACCCGCTATGAGGACGTGGCGGCCAGCGCGCTGTTGGAGCGCGCCGCCGAATCGTTCGACACCGTTTCCGTCGAAAACGCCCAGGAGGGGGACGGCGCGCTGCGCCTGAACCTTTCGGAGATCACCGGCGGGGAACAGACGGTCAAGGTCGTCTCCGGCAGCGATGCCGCGCTCAAGGAGAAGTCTTTCGCGCTTGCCGAGACGGCGCAGATCGAATGGACCCGGGAATTGGCCGCCCCGATCGCCGAGGGCGAGGCCCTGGGCGCCGTGCGCTGCACCCTGCCCGACGGGCGCGAGGTGTCCGCCCAACTGGTGGCCAGCCGGGACGTGGCCGCCCGGCCCACCGCCGTGCCGGTGATCACCGAGGCCCCGGCCCCGCCCGTGGAAGCGCCTCAGACCGCGGCTCCTCAGACCCAGCCGGAGCCGTCGCCGAAGCGCGGCGTTCCCGCCTTCGCCGTGGTGCTGGCGCTGCTGGTGCTGCTGATCGTCAGCGTGGGCGCGGCCTGGTACGTCACCGAGCAGAAGCGCCGCCGCCGTCACAGGCGGAACAAAAAGCGCAGGAGCGCGGTCAAAACCCAAAAGTGACCCATTGTTAGGATTCCCTGCCCGCGCTGTACAAATGCGCCCGCGGGTGGTATAATGATTAAAGTTTATACTGATCTGAGAAGGTAATTCCATGCTTCGACGCCTGAGAGGACTGGCCCTGCTCCTCGCCGCGCTGCTGGCGCTGATCTGCGCGCTGCCGGCGATGGCCGAGGAGACGCCCGCCGATTACAACCGCAACGTGCCGCAGCTGCTGCACGAGGGGCACCTCTATGCCCCGGCGGCGGTGCTGGTGGACGCCACCAACGGCGACATACTCTTTGCCAAGAACGCCCGCCAGCGCATGTACCCGGCCTCCACCACCAAGGTGATGACCCTGCTGCTGGCGCTGGAGAGCGGCATCGCCATGGACACCACCATCGTCATTCCCAAGCAGGCCAGCGAGATCCCCGCGGACAGCTCGCTGATCCCGGTGTTCCCCGGCGACGTGATGACCTTCCGGGATCTGCTCTACGGCTTCATGCTCACCTCCGGCAACGACGGCGCGAACGCCGTGGCGGTGCTGGTCAGCGGCAATGTGGAGGGCTTCGTGCAGCGCATGAACGCCCGCGCGGCGGAGCTGGGTTGCGAGGACACCCATTTCGCCAATCCCCACGGCTACCACGACGAGAACCACTGGTCCACGGCGCTGGACCTGTCCCGCATCGCCAGTGAGGCCGTGAAGCTGGACGCCTTCCGGCAGATCGTCTCCGCGCCCAGCTACACCATGACCATCACCCGGAACAACACCCCCCAGGAGGTGCGGGTCACCAACACCAACTCCCTTCTGAAGAAGGACAACACCTATTATTACCCGGACTGCATCGGCATCAAGACCGGCTACCACAGCGCCGCGGGCCAGTGCTTCGTGGGCGCGGCGGAGCGGGACGGCGTGCGGCTGGTGACGGTGGACCTGGGCGGCGTGGCCAACCAGGAGAAGTGGATCGACACCATCCGCATGTTCAACTATGGCTACACTTGCTACACCGGCTACTCAATGGAGCAGATGTTTACCCTGGCCAGCCCGCAGATCGCCACCCTGCGCGTGTCCAACGCCATTGACAGCGACCCGCAGCACGGTATGCTGGGCCTCAAGATCGCCCAGATCAGCGACCCGGACTACAAGCGCATGGTGGAGAACGACAACGAGCAGGCCATGGCCGAGGCGGTGGATGACTTCGTGTCCCGCTGCGAGATGACCGTGACCAGCGACATGGCCGCGCCCATCTCCGAGGGCGAGATCATCGGCCGCCTGCGCTACCTGGACCAGTCCGGCAGGGAGATCACGGCCCTGCTGGTGGCCGAGCGTTCCATCGCCGAGCAGCCGCCCAGGCGGGAGTTGACGGACTTCTTCCCGTGGCTGAGCTACTTCGAGAATCCGCTGGTGGTGCTGCTGGCGGCGGTGCTGATCCTGCTGATCGTGCTTCTGGTGGTGGCCGCCGTGGTGCGGGGCAAGCGCAAGGAGCGTCGGCGCAAGCGCATCTACGAGGCGCGACGGCTGGAGTACATGCGCCGCAAGAGCGCCCAGAAGCGCCGGGAGGCCCGCAGACGGAAGCGGGACGACGATGACGAATACGACGAATACGACGACTACGATTGATCGACCCTGAATAAAACCCCCTTTCCCGTCGATACTGGCGGTAAAGGGGGTTTTCATATGCTGGAAAAGATCAGGCAGCTGTTGAAGAAACGCGGGAAGGAGATCGCCTACTACGGCGGGCTGGCGCTGCTGCTGGCGGCGCTGGCCCTGGCCTCCCACGGCTACCGGACAAAGCGCGTCCAGGCGGAGCAGGTGCGGACGCCCGCGGCCATCACCGTCCAGGCGCCGCTGCCCACGGCCACGCCCGAGCCCACGCCGGAGCCCGTTCGCTGGGCCTGGCCGCTGGCGGGCGAGGTGGTGGGGAAATACGCCCCGGACGCGCCGGTGTGGTCCGGCACGCTGATGCAGTGGCAGACCCACCCGGCTCTGGACATCGCGGGTAGCCCCGGCGAGGCCGTCTATGCCTGCCGGGAGGGCACGGTGGCCGACGCGTACAGCGATCGGCTGTGGGGAAATGTGATCGTCATCGACCACGGGGACGGCTGGCGCTCCACCTGCCGGGGACTCAACACGCTGAAGCTGGTGGAGATCGGACAAAGCGTTGCCGCCGGGGACGTGATCAGCGCCGTCGGCCCGTCCGTGCCCTGCGAGGCGGAGTTGGGGCCGCACATCCACTTTGAACTGACGAGGGATGGACGGCCGGTGGATTTTGAAGATATATCAGGATTGCGGTCAGAGGCGTAGCGGAGACAACCCCTCCGGCCTGCGGCCACCTCCCCTTACACAGGGGAGGCATGGAACAGCGCGCAAATAGCGGCAAATCATCGAGAACGACGCAGGGACGCCATTCATGGCGTCCGCGGGCGGCATAAATGCCGCCCCTGCGTGGGTGCGCATCAACGCAGGTTCTGGAAGTGGCTCCGTGTTTAGCTACCATCGTCGGGACGCATTCATGGCGTCCGCGGGCGGCATAAATGCCGCCCCTGCGGGGATACGCATCAACGTTGGTTCATGAGATGGCTCCGTGGCAGGGCGCGAAAAAGCCTCCCCTGTGTAAGGGGAGGTGCCGAGCCGGGCGAGGCGGAGGGGTTGTCCCGCAAAAGAAAACTTTATTTGCCAATCCATCCTTCATGCGCTATAATAGTCCCAACGCTGTACGACGGAGGGATCCCCATGCCGAGACTGTGGGCGAAGATCATCAAGAAGCACCGCATCGAGAAGCAGGCCACGGTCCCCTGCGCCTTTGAGGGCGTGGAGGACGCGCTGACGGAGCTTTGCCACGAATTTGACATCCCACGCCCGCTGTGGCTGAATAAGCACTACCGGGAGTTCGAGGAGTTCCGCCGCACCCAGTTCCTGCCGGAGCACTTCATGGAGGACGTGAGCTTCCAGCGGCTGGACATCGAGTTCCTTGAGGACGACGGCAGGACCCGCAGGAGCAACGATCCCCGCAACCAGTTCGACGGGTTTTAAACTTCGGTAAACAGCCCGGAATCAAATTGACGTTCGCGGGATTAAGTGTTATAATCCAAGTGTCGATGACGAAGAGGAGTAATCCCTCGTGCGCCCAAGAGAGAGTGGCTCGCTGGCTGGAAGGCCGCTCGGAACGCAGACGGATGAAGGTCGCTTCGGAGGCGGCCGGGAGAACGGAGTAACCCGGCGGGGCGCGCCCCTTAAAGCGCGAAGAGGTTGAAGCGATTGCGCTTCGATGAATAAGGTGGTACCGCGGAGCAATCCGCCCTTTGTGGCGTGGGCTCCGCGTTTTTTATCCGCAAAAGGGGTGATACCATGTCGGGAGAGAACAGGCGCTATGGCGGCTGGCTTCTGCCGGTGATCGTCGTGGCCGTGGGCGCGTACTTCCTGGTGAACGGGATGCAGAAGGGCACGCTGCAATCCGCGGCCCTCGGGCCCGTGAACATCGTCGGCCTCGTTCTGATGGTCGTCGGGCTCGTCGCGAGCGTCGCCGCCCGGAAGAACGGCCTTCTCAAGCTCGCAGCCACGCTCGTCTGCGGCGTCGGCGCGATATTGGTGATCTGTCTATAATACAAGGGGGATATTGTCATGGAAGCCAAGAAGGAATTTACCATGGAAAAGGTGTTTCAGCCCAACCAGGTTGAAGGCCGCATCTACGAAATGTGGGAGAACTCCGGCGCGTTCAAGCCCGTGAAGGACGAGAGTAAAAAGCCCTTCGTCATCGTCATGCCGCCGCCGAACATCACCGGCCAGCTGCACATCGGCCACGCCCTGGACGAAATGCCCCAGGACGTGCTGATCCGCTATCACCGCATGAAGGGCGACCCGACCCTGTGGGTGCCCGGCACGGATCACGCCGCCATCGCCACCGAGGTGAAGGTGGTGGACGCCCTGCGCAAGGAGGGCCTCACCAAGCAGCAAATCGGCCGCGAGAAGTTCCTGGAGCGCACCTGGGAGTGGAAGAAGGAGTATGGCGGGCGTATCGTGCGCCAGCTGCGCAAGCTGGGCGTGTCCTGCGACTGGAGCCGGGAACGCTTCACCATGGACGAGGGGCTGTCCCGCGCCGTGCGGGAGACCTTCGTGCGCCTGTATGACAAGGGCCTGATCTACCAGGGCAGCCGCATGATCAACTGGTGCCCCTGCTGCCAGACCAGCCTCTCCGACGCCGAGGTGGAGTATGAGAGCAAGGACGGCCACTTCTGGCACATCCTCTATCCGGTGAAGGAGACCGGGGAGCTTCTGGAGCTGGCCACCACGCGGCCGGAGACCATGCTGGGCGACACCGCCGTGGCCATCAACCCGGAGGACGAGCGTTACGCTCACCTGCACGGCTGCCACGTGATCCTGCCGCTGATCGACAAGGAAATTCCCATCGTCTGCGACGAGCATGCCGACATGGAGAAGGGCACCGGCGTGGTGAAGATCACCCCCGCCCACGACCCCAACGACTTCGAGGTGGGCAAGCGGCACGACCTGCCCATGGTGCGCGTGTTCACCTACGACGGCCACATGACCGGGGCGAAGGAGGCTGCCGAGAACGCGGAGCTGATCGCCTCCGGCCGCGCCACCGTGGACGAGCCCACCGTGCTGGACTGCGGCAAGTATGCCGGCATGACCACCGACGAGGCCCGCAAGGCGATCGTCGAGGATCTGAAGGCGCTGGGCCTTTTGAAGGAAGTGGAGCCCCTGAACCACGAGGTGGGCACCTGCTATCGCTGCCACACCACCGTGGAGCCCATGGTTTCCAAGCAGTGGTTCGTGAAGATGAAGCCCCTGGCCGAGCCCGCCTGCCAGGTGGTGTACGACGGCAAGCTGCGCTTCATCCCGGAGCGTTTTGAAAAGACCTACCTGCACTGGATGGAGAACACCCGCGACTGGTGCATCAGCCGCCAGCTGTGGTGGGGCCATCGCATTCCCGCCTTCTACTGCGACAACTGCTTAAAGACCCACGTCACCCGCGAGGACATCACCGTCTGCCCGGACTGCGGAAGCCCGGTGCGCCAGGACGAGGACGTGCTGGACACCTGGTTCTCCTCGGCGCTGTGGCCCTTCTCCACGCTGGGCTGGCCGGAGCAGACCGACGACTTCAAGTATTACTATCCCAACACCGTGCTCTCCTGCGGCTATGACATCATCTTCTTCTGGCTGGCCCGCATGGTGTTCTCCGGCATCGAGCAGACCGGCGAGAGCCCCTTCGAGGTGGCGCTGATGCACGGCCTGGTGCGCGACGCGCTGGGGCGGAAGATGTCCAAGTCCCTGGGCAACGGCATCGACCCCATTGAGGTCATCGACAAGTTCGGCGCGGACGCGCTGCGCTTCTCCCTGGTGATGGGCGTGGCCCCCGGCAGCGACATCCGCATGAGCGAGGAGAAGATCGAATCCTTCCGCAACTTCGCCAACAAGATCTGGAACGCCAGCCGCTTTGTGCTGATGAACCTGCAGGACTTTGAGCCCAAGGGCATCGACGTTTCCAGGCTGTCCCTGGCGGACAAGTGGATCCTGACCCGCTACCAGGAGGCCGTGCGGGGCATCACCGACAACCTGGAGAACTACGACCTGGGCCTGGCCGCCACCAAGCTCTACGACTTCGTCTGGTCCACCTTCTGCGACTGGTACATCGAAGCCGCCAAGCAGGGCCTGTACGACGCGGATCAGGAGGTGAAGGCCGCGACCCAGGAGGTGCTGCTCTACGTGCTCACCGGCATGTTGAAGCTGCTGCATCCCTATATGCCCTTCATCACCGAGGAGGTCTACGGCTACCTGCCGAATGTGGACGGCATGCTGATCGCTGCGGATTGGCCGGTGTGCGTGCCGGAGTACGACTTCACCGAGGAGGCCGCCCGGATGGACGGCATCATGGACGTGATCCGCGCCGTGCGCAACCTCCGCTCTGAGATGAACGTGCAGCCCGGACGCAAGGCCACGCTGATCGCCCGTCCCCACGCGGGCTGGGCGGAGGCCATCCAGAGCGCCGAGGGTTACTTCAAGCGCCTGGCCAACGTGAGCAGCCTGGTGCTCCTCACCGACGAGCCGAACCCGGAGAAGTCCGCCTCCTTCGTGGCCGAGGCCGGCGAGTTCTACATGCCCCTGGGCGAGCTGGTGGACGTGGAGAAAGAACTCAAGCGCCTGGACAAGGACCTGAAGAACCTGGAAAACGAGATCGCCCGCGCCACGAAAATGCTGAGCAACCCCGGCTTCGTCAGCAAGGCCCCGGCCCAGCTGGTGGAGACCGAGAAGGAGAAGCTGGCTACCAACCAGGGCCTGCTGGAGAAGCTGAAGGCCCGCATCGCGGAGATGGAGACGCTGAGGTAATACCAAATTCCATCTAATCCATGCACATCTGCGTGCGTCTTTTCCGCCCTGGCTGTGCTTCGCTTCAGTCAACGATGCGCTGCATCGCCTCCCTCCGCTCAGCCGCTCAGCTTTGCCAGAACGAAAAATCCACTCCGCATTTGTACATATTTTAGAAGGAATTTAGTATAAGCCGTCTTCAAAAAACGGGAAACCGGATCGTCGCTTCGCCAAAATGATCTTCTCGCAATGACGTTTTACGATTTCATGGCGACAAACGCG
Source organism: uncultured Eubacteriales bacterium (assembly GCA_900315585.1). Lineage (GTDB taxonomy): Bacteria > Bacillota > Clostridia > Christensenellales > Aristaeellaceae > UBA2862. The sequence continues at coordinate 63,229 of OMZP01000005.1, forward strand.
ATCGTGAGGCGGCATGAAACCGGCATGCACAGATCCTTCGCTTCGCTCAGGATGACAGGACCACGCGTCTTTGTCATCCTGAACGGAGTGAAGGATCTATGTGTTTTGGACAGACAGGACCTTGCGCCGATCCTGCAGCGTCGGTTTTCATTCGATCAAAACCCTGTGCAAATGTCGAATCGTCGCCTCGTATCGATCCCTTTCCACGACCAATTCGCTGCAATCATCCTTGCTATGAATACTCTGAGCTGCCGTTTCTCTGATCGCCTCCAGAATCCTCTCCCTGTTTACGCCGAAGACGGTGATTCGTGCCGTTTCTCCTTCCTTTTTCCCGGCGATGCAGGCCGCGACGGATTCCACGCGCTCGTCGATCAGCGTGCCGAAGGAGGCCGGGTCCATGGTGCTGCGCAGGCGCGTGGGAATGCCGGACAGGGCCACCGGGTCCAGGCAGGCGGGGTGGAGCACCTGGGCCCCGGCCCTCGACAGCGCCCGCATCTGCCGGTAGCTGACCTGGGGGATCAGCCGCGCACCGGGCACGATGGCCGGGTCCGCGGTCATCAGCCCCGGCACGTCCGTCCAGTTTTCATACAGCCCCGCGCCCAGGCCCGCCGCCGCCAGAGCGCCGGTGATGTCCGAGCCGTTCCTGGGGAAGAGGTGCACCCGGCCGCTGGCGTCCGCGCCGTAGAAGCCGGGGACGACCACCGGCCCGCGCCTTTCCGCAAGCCTGGCGAAGTTTTCCAGCGTCGTGTTGTATAACAGCCGCCCCAGCCCGTCGAAGCGGACCAGCTGGGCGGCGTCCTCCATCTCCAGGCCGCCGTACATCGAAAACAGCTTCGCGCTGAGGTATTCGCCCCGGCTGAGCAGACGTTCCCGGGATGCGCCAAGCGCCCGTCGGATCTCATCCTTCGCCACCTCGTAAAAGCCCTTCACGCCCAGGCCTTCGGCGATTTCCCCATACCGTTCCGCAATTCTCCCGACCCTTCCGGCATCCCCGCTCCGCCAGCATTCCTCCAGCATCGCCGTCACCTTTTCCCGGTGGGCCTCGTCGATCCCCGGCGCGGACAGCACGACGCAGCGGCGGCCCGGGGAGGCCCGCACGATGTCCAGCACCCGCCGGAAGCAGGCGGCGTTGGCGGTGGAGCTGCCGCCGAATTTTGAAACCACGGTTGGCATATCGATAACCTCCATCTGGAAAGCATTTCAACGGATGGAAGCGCCAAAGCTCGAACGCTGGCGCTTTCGCGGTATACTATGCCGGATGGCGGCGCGGACGTGAAGCGGAATGTCGATGAAAGCAGCCATCATTGTGGCTATCAGTAAAAAATATATGAAATAAAGGATTTTTCGCGAGGACGTTGTATATAGTATTATAATCGTCAGTCCCGTCGGCGCGTTTCTGCACAACCATGAATTTCTTGCGGAATTTGTAAAATGGATGCAGGAAAAACGCCGCATCCGGCGAATAATACATGTACTGTAACCGCCGCCGAAACGAGGGCCACATATAAGAAGAAAAAAGGGAGGATGACATGAGCGGAAGATTGTCGGACGCCTGGCTGGAGGAGCTGAGAAGCCGCGTCAGCCTGGAGGAAGTGGTCTCCGAATACGTCCCCCTCAAGCAAAAGGGCCGCCGTTTCTGGGGCTGTTGCCCGTTCCACAACGAGAAGACGCCTTCCTTCGCCGTGGACACCGAATCCCAGCTCTACTACTGCTTTGGCTGCCATAAGGGCGGCACGGTCATCAACTTTGTGATGGATCTGGAGCGGATGGAGTTCATGGACGCGGTGCGGCTCCTGGCGGAGCGCGCCCACATGGAGCTTCCGGAGCGAAGCGCCCAGCCGGGGGAGGTTCGCGTCAGTCGCGACGAACGGGAGCAGATGTATGAAGCGAATCGTGCCGCCGCCAAATTCTTCCACGGATTGCTGTGGACAGACGAGGGCGCGGACGCCCTGAACTACCTCTACGGGCGCGGCCTCAACGATTCGGACATCCGCCGCTTCGGCCTCGGAGCTTCTCCCAAAGGCTGGGACGGCCTTTTGCATCATCTGGAGAAGCAGGGCTACGAGCCGGGCCTCCTGGAGAAGGCGGGTCTGGTGGTCCGCCGGGAGAACAAGTATTTCGACATGTTCCGCGGGCGGGTGATGTTTCCCATCATCAACGCCCAGGGCCGGGTGCTGGGCTTTGGCGGGCGGGCCATGGGCGACGCCCAGCCCAAGTACCTGAACACGGCGGAGACGCCGGTGTTCAACAAGCGCATGGGCCTCTACGCGCTGAACTACGCTGCGAAGGAGCGTTCGGTGGGGCGGCTGGTGCTGGTGGAGGGCTACATGGACACCGTTTCCCTTCGCAAGCACGGCGTGCAGGGCGTGGTGGCCACGCTGGGCACGGCCCTCACCGAGGAGCAGGCGCGGCTGATGAAGCGATACGCGCCGCAGGTGTGGATCAGCTACGACGGCGACGCCGCCGGTCAGAAGGCGGCCCTTCGGGCGCTGGACATCCTGGACGGCCAGGGCCTGCCCGCGCGGGTGATCGACTATCCCGACGGCATGGACCCGGACGACTTCATCAAGGCCAACGGCCTGACTGGCTTCGAGGCCCTTCCCAAGCTGGATTCCACGACCTACCGGATGCTTCGGGCCAAGGACGGCCTGGACACCGCTACCCAGGACGGCATGACCCAGTACGCGCTGCGCTGCTGCGCGATATTGAAGCAGGTCAAGAGCCCGGTGGAGATGGAGAACCATCTCAGAAGGCTCGTGAACGAGACCGGCTACGACCGGGAGATATTGCTTCGGCAGATCGGTGCCACCGCCGTCAGCCAGACTGCCCAGCCCATCCGCCGGACCCGGCGGAACCAAACGGAGCCCTCGGGCGTCGAAAAGGCCGAGCAGGAGCTGATCTCCATGCTGTCGGCGGGGCTGATTTCCCCGGAGATACTCAAGCCGGAGGACTTCACCAGCGAGGATCACCAAAAGCTGGCGCGGTGGCTGATCGACGGCCATTCCGCCGCGAGCTACATCGGCGGCATCCAGGACGATGCCGAGCGCAACCGGGCCGTGCGGGCGCTGAACTTCACGCCGCTGCCCCAGGACAGGGAAAAGGCCCTGGAGGTGGCGCAGGAGGACCTGCGCACGCTGCGCCAGGCCCGGAAAAGAGAAAGAGAAGACGAATACAGACAGAAAGTCGATACGCTTTCGCAGGAGCAAAAACTGGAAATCCTGCGGCGCATCGATGCCGCCAACAGGGAATCGGAAGGTTGACCGGTCGAAAGGAGTGGCCCGGATTGAGCAATAAGAATGAGAATCAGGATATGATGGCCGCGCGGGTGCGCGAGCTGATAGAGACCGGCAAGCAGAAGGGTGTACTGACTTACAAGGAAATCGTTGAAACGCTGGGCGACGTGGAGCTGAGCCCGGAGCAGTTTGATCGCATATTGGACACGCTGTCTGGATTGAACATCGAGGTCATCAAGGAGGAGGCCATTCCCGAGGCCGAGCTGATGGCCGAGGTCGAGGAGGAGGAGATCGACATCTCCGTGCCTGAGGGCATCTCCATCGACGACCCGGTGCGCATGTACCTGAAGGAGATCGGCAAGGTGCCGCTGCTGACCGCCGAGGAGGAAATCGAGCTGGCCAAGCGGATGGAGGAGGGCGACGAGGACGCCAAGCACCGCCTGTGCGAGGCCAACCTGCGCCTGGTGGTGTCCATCGCCAAGCGGTACGTTGGACGCGGCATGCTGTTCCTGGACCTGATCCAGGAGGGCAACCTGGGCCTGATCAAGGCGGTGGAAAAGTTTGACTACCGCAAGGGCTATAAATTCTCCACCTACGCCACCTGGTGGATTCGCCAGGCCATCACCCGCGCCATCGCGGACCAGGCCCGCACCATCCGCATCCCGGTGCACATGGTGGAGACCATCAACAAGCTGATCCGCGTGTCCAGGCAGCTTTTGCAGGAATATGGCCGCGAGCCGCTGCCGGAGGAGATCGCCGCGGAAATGGGCATCCCGGAGGACAAGGTGCGGGAGATCATCAAGATCGCCCAGGAGCCCGTGTCTCTGGAGACCCCCATCGGCGAGGAGGAGGACAGCCACTTGGGCGACTTCATCCCCGACGACGACGCCCCGGCCCCCGCGGAGGCCGCCGCCTTCACCATGCTGAAGGAGCAGCTGATGAGCGTGCTCTCCACGCTGACCCCCCGGGAGGAAATGGTGCTGAAGCTGCGCTTCGGCCTGGAGGACGGAAGGGCCCGGACGCTGGAAGAGGTGGGCAAGGAGTTCAAGGTCACCCGCGAGCGCATCCGCCAGATCGAGGCGAAGGCCCTCAGAAAGCTCCGCCATCCCAGCCGCTCCCGGAAATTGAAGGATTCCATCGACTGATGAACTCAACTGGCAGAATCGTGCTGGACCCGCGCCTGTCGTTGATCGCGCGCCTGGTCGGACATTGCGAATGCTGTGCCGACGTGGGCTGCGACCACGGCAGGCTCGGCGCTTTTATGCTCCAGCAAAATCAGTGTGAGCGGATGGTGCTCACGGACATCTCCGCGCCTTCCCTGGACAAGGCCCGTCGGCTGATGGGCGACCTGGGCCTTGCGGACCGGGTCCGATTCGCCGTGGGGGACGGGGCGCTGGCCATCCCGGAGCCGGTGGACGCGGCGGTGATCGCCGGCATGGGCGGCGCGACCATCGCCGGGATCGTCCGGCAGGGCCGGGAGAGGCTGGGGAACGCCCGGCTGATCCTGGAGCCCAACGTAGCGGCCCCGCAGCTGCGCCGGACCCTGATGGACTGCGGCTACGAGATCTACGACGAGGCCGTGGCCCGGGACGGGCGAAGAAACTACGTCGTCATCTGCGCCAGGCCCGGACGGGCGTCATACAGTGAAAAGGAACTCATCGTCGGGCCCGTGCTGCTGAAAAACCGACCGGAGTCGCTTGAGCCCTACGCCGAATTTCGGCTGCGAGTGGCAAAGAAGGCGCTGGCGGGCGCGTCGGCTTCCGGCGACGCGGCGCAGACGGAACCCCTTGAGAAGGAAATCGCCATCTGGGAGGAGGTGCTGGCATGTCTCAGACGGTAGCGGACATCCTTGAACTGGTGAATCAGATCGCGCCCTTCGAGCTGGCCGAGGAGTGGGACAACGTGGGCCTGCTGGCGGGTTGTCCGGACGCGCCGGTGAACACGGTGCTCTGCGCGCTGGATCTGAGCATGGACGTGCTGAAAGAGGCCCAAAATGCGGGCGCGCATCTGATCGTGACCCACCACCCGATCCTGTTCCGGGGCCGGAAGAACCTCTGCGAGACGGACGGGGAGGGGCGGCTGCTGTGCGCGCTGGTGCGCAGCGGCATCGCCATGATCGCCGCCCACACCAACTATGACAACGCCCATCCCGGCGTGAACGACGCTCTGGCGGCGGCGCTGGGATTGGAAAATATCGAGGTTTTGGAGAACGGCATGCGCGTCGGCACGCCCAAACAAACCGACTTCGGTAGGTTTGCGGACCATGCGGAGGCCGTTCTGGGCAGCCCGGTGCGCAGGTACGGCGATCCCGGGCGCACGATCCGCCGTGCGGCGGTGCTGGGCGGCGCGGGCGAGGACTACGCCCATCAGGCGCTGGACGTCGGCGCGGAGGTCTACCTGACCGGCGAAATGGCCTACCACAAGGCCCTGGACGCCGCGGACAACGGCCTGTGCGTGCTGGAAGCGGGCCATGCCGCTACGGAGCGTCCCGGAATTTTAGCATTGGCGGCGGCTTTACAAAAGGCCGCGGATGCTGTACAATATAAGATACGTGTGAAAAGCAGTGAAGCAAGCCTGTTTTTATAGAGAGGATGGATGATATGCAGCTCGATACCCTTTGGCAGTTCATGCAGGTGGATATGGAGACGGACGGCTTCGAGGCGAAGATGCGCCAGTCGGAGAATCGCCAGAAGCTGGTGAAGGCCCGCGACTTTTTGAAGGATCAGCAGGCCAATATGAAGAGGCTGGAGAACGACGTGGCCGTGATGCAGGACCGCCTGGCCGCCGTGGAGGATGAGGCCGCGCGGCTGGAGAAGCTGCTGGAGAGCGCGACGGAGAACTTCAACAACAACCCGCCCGCCAACGCCGAGGACGCCGAAAAGCAGGCCGAGGCCGTAGCGAAGCTGCTGGACAGCCTGCAGCGGTATGAGGCGGAGCTGGCCAAGATGCGCAAGGACGCCGATACCAAGGATCGCCAGCAGAAGGAGATCCGCGTGCGCGCCGCCAAGACCAAGATGGAGTTCGACACGCTGAAGGTGGCGTACGACCAGGAATTCAAGGCCGACACCGCCAAGCTCCAGGACATGCGCGCCCACACCGAGCAGGAGGCCAAGAAGGTGGATCCGGCGCTGCTGGCCAAATATCGCAGCATCAAGCAGCATTGCACGCCGCCCATGGCGAAGCTGGTAAACGGCCAGTGCAGCGGCTGCTTCATGTCCCTGCCCAGCGCCACGCTGCTGGACATCAAGAACGGGGACAGGATCGTGGAGTGCGACAACTGCGGTCGCATCCTCTATGACGCGGGGGACTGATACATACCTGTCCCACGACGCGGGTATGATTCGCAGGGGCGCCATTCTTGACGTCCAACGCCCCTTGCCTCCCCTTGAAAAGGGAGGCGGCCACGAAGTGGCAGGAGGGGTTATACAAGGATTGATTTGTGAGGGCGCCAGACGGTCGCAGGCGCGCAAGCGTTTGAGGAAAGTCCGAGCACCACAGGGCAGGGTGCCGGTTAACTGCCGGTGAAGGCGACTTCAAGGAAAGTGCAACAGAGATAGTCCGCGAATCCCGCTTCGGCGGGACGCAAGGGTGGAAAGGCGAGGTAAGAGCTCACCCGCGGCCTGGCAACTGGTCCGCGCTGTAAACCCCACCTGGTGCAAGATTGATAGGGAAGCATGAGCGCCCCTCGGGGCGGCTCGGCGGCGGCCCGTCGCGCTTCCGGGTAATCGCTAGAGCCTGCTGGCAACTGCAGGCCCAGACAGATGATCGTCCAATACAGAACTCGGCTTACAGACGCCGCTCACAATTCATTCTATACAAAGGGGCGCTGCCAAACGGCAGCGCCCTGTTTGCGGATGCCTCATAATCTATCCGGGCGTTGCAATCATCCCTGTAGGGGCGGCATATATGCCGCCCGCGGACGCCATATATGGCATCCCTACGTTGAGGATCGTGCCGTCAACGGTATTTTGAAACAGCACCCTTCTCAAGCAGACTCATCAGGCGATTGGGAGAGCTTGCTCCCCCGCCCACATCAGTCCTCGTCCGCCTCAGCGATCTCCAGGTACTTCTCAAACACCGCGTCCAGCTCCGCGTCGTCCTCCACGGTGGCGTACACGTCGTTGCCGTCCTGGTCAGTCTCGATGCGCAGGATCACCAGCTCGTCCTCGCCCACGTCCTCCATGGGGTCCACGGGCACCAGGCAGATGTAGGGCTTGCCCTCGTGCTCCAGGGTCATCAGATGCTCAAAGCGCACGGCGTTGCCGTCCTCGTCCACCAGCTCCACGATGTCCTCGCGCTCCATGTCCAGATCGTGATTCATGTTCTCGCTCATATGCCATACTCCCTTTAATTGGATTTTGTTGCTTTCCTCGAGCCAGCCGCCCGCGTCCATGAACCCCTGCAGGATGTAGGTCGCCGCCAGCTGGTCGATGTATTGCTTGCGCTTGCCCCGGCGCATGTCCGCCTCCAGCAGCACGTCCCGTGCCTGCTTGGTGGACAGACGCTCGTCCTGGAAGCGCACGTTCAGCCCCAGTTCCGTGAGTTTCTCGGCGAAGGCCCTGGAGTGCTGGGCCTGGTAGCCCTCGCTGCCGTCCATGTTCAGCGGCAGCCCGCAGAGCACCCGGTCCGTCTGATACTGTGCGCACAGCTCCAACACGCGCTGGGCGTCCTTGTTGAAGCCCTGCACCTGGATGGTCTCCACGGCCTGGGCCGAGATGTCCAGCGGGTCCGTGACGGCCACGCCGATGCGCTTTTCACCGATGTCCAGGCAGATCACCCGCATGGCTACACCACCTTTATGCAGAATTGCGGGCAGGCCCGGGCGCAGTAGCCGCAGTAGACACACTTCGCCTGATCCACCACAGCGCGCCCGTTCACGACCTCAATGGCCTTTTGCCTGCACCGCGCGGCGCACTTGCCGCAGCCTTCGCACCAGTCGTGCACCATCACCCGGCGCTCGCGGTGGCGCAGCTTCTCCAGCCGCTCAAAGGCCGTGGGGTCGCCCTCGAACATGGCCACGTCCGCGTCGATCTCCTCCACGCTCTGCATACCGATGGCGACGGCGTCCAGCAGGGGATTGTTCAGCGCGTATTCCAGCGCGGCCTTGCTTCCGGAGATCAGGTGCCCGCCGCCCAGGGGCTTCATGGCGAAGATGCCGATGCCGCGCTCCCGGGCGGCGGCGATGGCGCTCTCCATGTCCTTGCGGCTGCCGTCCTGGATGCCGATGCCCTCCAGGTTGATCAGCGGGTGGATCACGTCGATCATCGGGAACCGGGGCGCGGCCTTCACGCAGGCCACGAAGTGGGTGCTGACGCCAACGGTGCCGATGTGTCCCCGCGCCTTCTGTTCGGCCAGGTATTCCAGGGCCTCCTCGTGGCCCCGGAGGGTATACAGGGACTCCTGCTCGTGGAGCATGAACAGATCGACGTAGTCCCGCCCGAGGCCCCGGTAGGCCCGCTCCAGCGCCGCCTGGGCGGTGGGCCGGTCCCAGCAGTAGGCCTTGGTGCTGATCACATAGTCCGGCGCGTCCTTCAGCGCCAGGGCGATGTGGGGATAGGTGCCGTAGAGGTCGGCGGTGTCCAGGAAGCGCACGCCCTTCTCATAGGCGTACACCAGCAGCCGCGCGCCCGCCTCCGGGGTCATGTTCTGTTGCAGGGGCGACATCGTCAGCGTGCCGAAGCACATCCGGGACACCGTCAGGCCGCTTCGGCCCAGTGGATTCATCCGCATAGTCTTTGTCCGCAGTTCCTCGTTGATACGTCACAGGGCTGGAAATAACCGTATTTCCAGCCCTGACAATGCCTGTGGCGATGCTGCAAATGCTGTTTGGGGGTCAATCCTTGTCGTGCTCGACGACGTAAAAGCGCACAAATTCCTCCAGCAGTTCGTCCCGCTCCAGCCGACGGATCAGCGAACGGGCGTTGTTGTAGCTGGTTATGTAGGTGGGGTCACCGGAGATGATGTAGCCCACCATCTGCATGATGGGGTCGTGTCCCTTGGCCTTCAGCGCCTGATAGACCACCTCGATGATCTCAGCCGCGGATTCCGGGACATCCGTGAGGCTCTTGAAGTGCCTCGTCTCGTCCAGTCTGCTGTTCATTGCGCACCGCCTTTCCAGCACAGCATTTGCATTCACGATCATTATAACACATAAACCCCAAAAGATCAAATGTTTTCATATTTTTGCATAAAAATTCTGTAGAGTGACCGAAAAACCAGCATTGCGGGCATGGCCAGCAGCATTCCGGCCACGCCGCCCACCCGCGCGCCGGCGTAGATGCCCACCAGCACCAGCGCCGGGGAAAAGCCGGTGACGCTGCCCATCACCCGCGGGGAGATCAGGGTGCCGTCCAGCTGCTGCACCACCGCCAGTGCCGCCAGGGTCATCGCCGCCCGCTGCCAGCTGTCCGCCAGCGCGATCAGCACCGCCGGGACGCCGCCGATGAACGGGCCGAAGTAGGGGATCATGTTGAGAAGCCCGATCAGCGGCCCCAGCACCACGGCGCTGCGCACGCCCACGACGGTCAGCGCCACGAAGGACAGCGCCGCCACCACCCCCGCGATCATCAGCTGGCCCTGGAGGTACAGCCGCAGCTCCCGGCAGGCGGCGTTGCCCATGCGCACCGCCGTGGCCCGCACCCGCCGGGGCAGCAGCAGCTCAAGTCTCAGGAGCACGGTCTCCCGGTCCTTCAGGAAGAAGTACGCCAGCACCACCATCATGGACACCCGGCCCGCCCAGTCGGCGACGTTCGCCGCCAGGGAGACCGTGCCCCCGGCGAGACCCGCCAGCGGCCCGTTCAGCGCCGACAGGTCGATCTCCGGCAGGCGGAGCCCCGGCAGCCGTCCCTCAAGCCAGGCTTTCACCCCCGCGAGCCACTCGGTCAGCCCCGCCAGCTTTTCCGGCAGCGTTCGTCCCAGCTCCATCATCTCCCGCAGCATGGCGGGCAGCAGCAGCCACAGAAGCCCCAGTAAGACGACCGCCAGCGTCAGAAGGCACAAAAGCGAGGCCGCGGGGCGGGGGAACCGCTTCTCGTACAGCTTTTCAAGCGGCAGCGCCAGGAAGCAGAGCACGCCCGCCCCGAACAGCAGTCCCAGCACCTGCAGGAGGGACCGCCGCAGCAGCACCGCCACAAAGGCCGCCGCAAGCGCGATGCCGATGGCCTTCGCCCTTCGCCGGGGCAGGGAAATGGGCAGCTGCACGGGAAACACCTCCATTGAGAGAGTTTAGAGTTAAGAGTTTAGAGTTGAGATTGAATGGCCAAGGAACCGAATCGCCACGAGACTTCATGCTTCGATATGACGTGGTTGGACGCAGATTCGATGTACGTCACTGCGAGGCAACTGATGCAATGAGACGACGTGACGATCCGGCCTCCCCAACCAACTTCACTCTGAACTCCAAACTCTGAACTCTGTCAAAACTTCTTCGCCATCTCCTCAGCCTTGTCGCTGAGCCAGCTTCCGGTCTTCTTCGCCTGCTGGTTCCACTTCTTCTCCGTCTGCCAGTTCATCACGCCGAACAGGGTCGCCGCCGAGCCGCCGATCAGCATTCCGGTCAAAAGTCCCTTCACCAAGCCATTCTTCATCATAGTCGCCCTTCCTTTCATCCTCCGGCGGGTCGATGACGACCTCGCCGCTCGTTCGGTTCACGGTGTAGCGGGTGACGGTCTGCCGCCGGTCCATCAGATCATCCCAGACCCCCGCGGACAGCTCCAGCGCCGTCACCCGGAAGCTGAGCTCGTCCACCTCCGCGCCGGTGATCGCCCCCAGCCGCCGCCCGTCGGTGGAGATCGCCCGCCGAAGGGGCATGGGCCCGCTCATCCGCCGGCGAATGCCCGTGCCGTCGGCGTGGACCGCCACCTCTCCGATCAGCTCCAGTGCCTCCGAGGGGATGAAACGCGTCCCGCGCAGCCCCGCGCCCACCCAGAGACCCTCCAGCCGCGTCAGATCCTCGGCCAGCTCCGACCGCAGCACCCGGGCGAACCGCCTGCCGCCGCACACCACCGGCATCCCGATCAAACCGCGCACGTTGCGCATGGGCCTCGCCTCCGAATCGCCGCGAACCGGCAGTCGTATTATGAGCCGAAGATCGCCCGCCCTTGCGCGGCAAAATTTGTCGCATTGCGCAAAGCGCCGCGCTGTGATACAATAAACATGGAGATTTGTGTGAATGACACGCTTTTGACAATATTATACGCTAAAATGACATTGATATACCTACGGGAGGTACGAAATATGGAAGATAACAGAAGCGGATATAGAATCCTCGTGGCCGACGACGACCCGAACGTGCACCAGTCCCTGAACGCCTATTTCCGGCGGGAGGGCTACCAGATGATCTCCGCCTACGACGGCAACCAGGCCGTGGAGCAGGTGCACCGCCTGCGCCCGGACATCGCCATTCTGGACATCATGATGCCGGGGATGGACGGGCTGATGGTGTGCCGGGAGATCCGCAAGGAATCCAGCCTGCCCATCATCATGCTCACCGCCAAGGGCGAGGAGTTCGACAAGCTGCTGGGCCTGGAGATGGGCGCGGACGACTACATCACCAAGCCCTTCAGCCCCCGGGAAGTGCTGGCCCGGGTGAAGGCGGTGCTTCGGCGCATGCACGAAATGAAGCCGGAGGACAAGTCCGCCCATCTGGTGGTGGGGAATCTGGACATCGACATGAACGCCTTCACCGTCAAGCTGGACGGCCAGCTGGTGCCCTGCACGCCCAAGGAGACGGAGATTCTCTGGACCCTGGCCAGCAACCCCGGCATGGTGTTCAGCCGGGAGCACCTGCTGCAGAGCATCTGGGGCTACGACTTCCTGGGCGACACCCGCGCCGTGGACAGCCACATCAAGCGCATCCGCGCCAAGCTGTGCAACGACAATAACGACTGGGACATCAAGACGGTCTGGGGCATCGGATATCGATTTGAAGTGGAAGGCGCGCAGCGGGGCTGACCCATGGCAGGCAAGATCAAGCGACAATCGCTGAGCATCGGGGCCAAGACCCTGCTCAGCCACATCACCCTGGCCGTGGTGGTGATCGCCCTGGCCAGTGTCATCAGCTATACGCTGTCCAGCCAGTACATCCGCCAGACCCGCATCCGGGACCTGGCCGCAAAGGCGGAGCGCATCGCCGAGGGCAGCAACGAGGTGCCAGAGGGGGACATCGTGCCCCGCCGGAGGACTGTGCGCACCTTCGAGGAGCTGACGGACGCCAAGGTGTTCTACCTGGCCGAGGACAATGAGATCATCCGCATGAGCCAGTACTACGACGAGCCGGAGCACGGCGAGGGCGAGTTCCACTGGGTGGAGGTGGCAGATTCCATCGACCGGGAGTTCGCCAGCCGCGTGCTGGAGGGGGAATGCGTGTCCACGGTGCGGCGCTTTGAGTTCGCCCAGGACGTGATCATCTTCGCCGGCGCGCCGATCTACGACGACGCGGGCGAGGTGCGCGGCGGCGTGATCCTGGCCCAGCCCATGGCCAGCGTGCGGAACCTGTCGCGGCTGGTGCGGCTGATGCTGCTGATCGTGGTGGGCATCTCGATATTGCTGGCCATCCTGCTGGCCATGCAGCAGACGCGGATGCTGGTCAAGCCCATCCAGCGCATCACCCGCGCCGCCCGACGCATGGAGGACGGCGTGTATGCCGAGCGCATCCCGGCCCTGCCGGACAACGAGATCGGCGAGCTGGGCCACGCCCTGAACAGCATGTCCGGCCGCCTGATGGATGTCATCAAGAACCTGCGCAAGGAGCGCGACAAGCTGGAGCTGGTGATCTCCGGCATTGGCGAGGGCCTGATCGCCGTGGACACCGACTGGCACATCGTCCACGCCAACGAGGCGTTCCTGGAGCTGGTGGAGCTGGACAGCGCCGCGGACTTCCTCCGGGAGGGGGACAGCGACGTGCTGTTTGACCCGCTGAAGGGGCTGTTGGAGCGATGCATGACCAGTGGCGAGAGCGAGGAGCTGGAATGGGTGAACGCCTCCCAGCGGGCCATCCACGCCGTCGCCACCGCCCTCAAGGACGAGAGCGGCGCGACCCTGGGCACGGTGTGCCTGCTTAGAGACGTGTCCGAGGCCCAGCGCATGGAGCAGCTGCGGCGGGACTACGTGGCCAACATCTCCCACGAGCTGCGCACGCCGCTGACGGGCATCCGGGGCATGGTGGAGCCGCTGATCGACGGCATCATGGACACCGAGGAGGAGCGGCAGGAGAGCTATCGCATCATCCTGAAGGAGACCATCCGCCTGGAAAAGCTGGTGGGCGACATGCTGGATATGTCCCGCCTTCAGGACGGGCGCATCCAGGTGGAGCTGGAGCCCATGGAGCTTCCGGGCATCCTGGAGGCCGCGGCCCGGAGCATGAAGGGCATCGCCGACGAGGCGGGCGTGGACCTGCGGGTGGAGACCGACGGCTCGCGACTGGCATGCCTGGGCAACGAGGACCGCATCATGCAGGTGCTGGTGATCCTGATGGACAACGCCCTCAGCTTCACGCCCCGGGGTGGCAGCGTCACCGTGTTCGCCTATGACGCGGGCACCCACATCGCCGCGGGCGTTCGGGACACCGGCCGGGGCATCGAGCCCAAGGACCTGAACATGATCTGGGAACGCTTCTACAAGGCGGATCGCTCCCGGATGCGCACCACCGGCACGGGCCTGGGCCTGTCCATTGCCAAGCTGGTGACCCGGCTGATGGGCGGCGACATCTCTGTGAAGAGCGAGCCCGGCAAGGGCGCGGAGTTTACGTTTACCCTGAAAAAGAGTTGATGGGAGCCTTCGGAGGCTGCCTCAGAATACCGTTGACGGTTCGATATTATCCGTAGGGACGCCATTTATGGCGTCCGCTGGCGGCAAATTTGCGACTCTTCACAGAAGGACTGACGGATTGGTATAACGTAGTCTATACGTTTCGTCAACTAACAGCATTAGAAGAGAATACCTGCAAATCGTTTCTTTTCATCCAACAGCATTCCGTGGAGCGTCCCTTTTTCTTCGAAAATCATCATGGGAATGGACAAATCAGGCGATTTGGTATATACTGACTTCAATGATGTTTTTCAGGAGGACGAGCACATGGAAGTCAAGGCGAGAAGCGAAATGAACCCGGCGTTTACCTGGGACCTGACCCCGATCTTCGCGGACGGGGCGGCCTGGAAGGCGGCCTACGCAAAGGCGGAAGAGGCCGTGAAGGCCCTCTCGGACCTGCCCGGCACGCTGTCCAAATCGGCGGAGGCGCTGGCCGAGGGCCTGAACCGGATCACCGAGGCCTCCCAGCAGGCCGAACGGATCTACGACTACGCCTTCTTGATGAAATCCGGCGACAACGGCGACCCCGCCGCCCAGGAGATGGAGGCGCGGGCGATCGGCCTGCTGGTGCAGCTGGAGACGGCCACGGCCTTCGTGGACCCGGAGCTGCTGACCATCCCGGAGGACACGCTGAACGGATGGATGGAGCGGGAGGACCTGCGCACCTACCGCCACATGGTGGAGGACGTGTCCCGCCGCCGCGCCCACACTCTGGACGCCCAGGGCGAGCGGCTGCTGGCCATGCTGGGCGACGTGGCCCAGACCCCCGGCAACACCTTCGACCTGTTTGAGAGCGTGGATCTGAAACTGCCCCAGGTGAAGGGCGAGGCGGGGGAGACCGTGCAGCTCACCCATGGCGGCTTCACGGTGCTGCGGGAGAGCCGGGACGCGCGGGTGCGCAAGGAGGCCTTCGAGGCCTATTTCGGCGCCTACGCGGACTTCATCAACACCCTCTCCAGCGTCTACGGCGGCGCGGTGAAGCTGGACTGCTTCAACGCCGACGCCAGGAAGTTCAATGATGCCTGCGAGGCGGCGCTGTTCGGCAACAACGTGCCCACGAGCCTCTACGACACCCTGGTGGACACCGTCCACGGCGGCCTGGACGGCATGAAGGCATACCTGGCCCTGCGGCAGAAGGCTCTGGGCCTGGATGAACTGCACCTGTACGACCTGTACAGCCCCATCATGGAGGACGTGGAGTTCGACATGCCCTACGAGAAGGCCAAGGCCCTGGTGAAGGAGGCGCTGAAGCCCCTGGGCGAGGAGTATCAGATGCTGCTGGACCGCGCCTTCAACGAGCGGTGGATCGATGTCTACGAGAACAAGGGCAAGAGCACCGGCGCGTTCTCCATGGGCGTGTTCGGCGTGCATCCCTATGTGATGCTGAACTACACCGGCAAGCTGGACGACGCCTACACCCTGGCCCACGAGCTCGGCCACGCCATGCACTCCTACTTCTCCGACCGGGAGCAGGACTACGCCAACCACGACTATCGCATCTTCGTGGCGGAGGTGGCCAGCACGGTGAACGAGGTGCTGCTGACCCGGCACCTGCTCAGGACCGAGACCGACCCGAAGCGCCGGGCCTACATCCTCAACCACTTCCTGGAGGGCTTCCGCACCACCGTGTTCCGCCAGACGCTGTTCGCGGAGTTCGAGCGCAAGAGCCATGCGCTGTATCAGTCCGGCACGCCGCTGACGCCCCAGACGCTGAACGCCGTGTTTCACGACCTGAACGCGCTGTACTACGAGGGCGCGGTGATCGACGACTTCATGGACGTGGAGTGGGCGCGGATTCCCCACTTCTACAACGCCTTCTACGTCTACCAGTACGCCACCGGCTTCTCCAGCGCCGTGACCATCGCCGACGGCATCCTGTCCTCAGGCGACGCCAGCCACTACCTGAAATTCCTCACCACCGGCGGCAGCGACTATCCCATCGAGGAGCTGAAGATCGCCGGCGTGGACCTGACGAAGCCGGATGCTCTGCGCCACGCCATGGAAGCCTTCCGGGACACGCTGGAGCAGTTCAAGGCGACGTTCTGAGCAGGATAAGACGCAAGAAACCCGGAAACCGATTCATGGTTTCCGGGTTTTTGTGGCGGAGAAGGAGGGATTTGAACCCTCGCGGCAGTTATCCCACCCTACTCCCTTAGCAGGGGAGCCCCTTCGGCCTCTTGGGTACTTCTCCACGGGCAATATTGGCGGAGAGAGAGGGATTCGAACCCCCGGTGCCTTTCGACATCACTGGTTTTCAAGACCAGCGCCTTAAACCACTCGGCCATCTCTCCTGAACCAAACCAGCGAAGATTATTATAGCAGGTTTCCGACGGAATGTCAATATCTGCCGAAGAATTAATTTGCAGACAGCGTATAAAATCAACCCCCTCCAACCGGAGGGGGTTGTAACATGGTGGGATTATCCCTTGACCGCGCCGGCGATGAAGCTGTCCTGAATCTGCTTGCTCAGGAACACATACACCAGCAGCGTCGGCACGGTGGCGATGGAAAGCGCCGCGCCGATGGGCCCCCAGTCGGTGGTGTACTGGCCGGACAGGCCCTGAACGCCCACAGGCAGGGTTTTGAGGGAATCCTTGCTGATGAACACGTTGGCGAACATCAGCTCGTTCCAGCACTGCAGGAACGTGTAGATGCCCACAGTGGCAACGGCCGGCAGCATCAGCGGCGCGATGATGCGGCAGAACGTGCCCCACACGCCGCAGCCGTCGATGAAGCAGGCCTCGTCCAGGTCATAGGGGATGTCGCCCATGAAGCCCACGGAGATCAATATGCCCATGGACAGCGAGAACGCGGAGTAGGGAATGATCAGCGCCCAATAGCTGTTCAGCATCTTGAGCCGCGCCAGGGTCGTGTACAACGGCACGATGGAGGCGTGGATCGGGATCGTAAGGCCCAGCATGAAGAACTTGTGGGTGGTCTTGCTCAGCTTCCAGTCCAGGCGCGTCATGGCGTAGGTGGCCATGATGGAGGCCAGCAGCGTGATCAGGATCGTGGAAACGGCGATGATGACGCTGTTCAGGAAGTACTGGGGCATGTTGCCGGTGTTCATGGCGCGGGTGTAGTTCTCCCAAACCCAGTACTTCGGGATGCCGATGACGTTCTCACCGAAGATTTCGCTGTTGTTCTTCAGGGAGAAGGTCAGCATCCAATACACCGGGAACAGGCTGACGAACGCCCAGAAGACCAGCACGCAGTAGCTCGCGATCTGACCGGCGGTCTTTTTCGGCTTTTTATTCAACCTCATAGGAGGATACTTCTTGTCAAGAGTCGCGGTATTCATCGTCCCTTATCCTCCTTGAAAATCATATTGATGATGATGGCGAACACGAAGCACAGCACGATCAGCATCACGGCGATGGTGCTGCCCATGCCGTAGCGGTTGCGCAGGAACAGCAGGTTGATCATCAGCGTGCTGGGCACCTCGGTGGCGTGGTTCGGGCCGCCGTTGGTCAGCACGTAGATCAGGTCGAAGGATTTCAGAGAACCGGTCACCGCGAAGATCACGCTGACGCGCAGGATCGGGCGGATGTAGGGGATGATGATGTAGCGGTTCACCTGGCCCTCGGTGCAGCCATCGATCATGGCGGCTTCGTTCAGCTCCGGCGGCACGCCCTTGATGCCGGCGTACATCAGCAGCATGTGATAGCCCACGTACTGCCACAGGATTGGCACGAATGCCGCCCACAGCGCCGTGGTCTTGTCTCCCAGCCAGACGCGCGTCCAGCTTTCAAGCCCCAGCGACCTGAGAAGCAGGTTCAGCACGCCGTAGTCCGGGTTGTAGATCTTGATCCACAGCTGGCCGATGACCACGGTGGAGATCAGCACGGGCATAAAATAGACGGACAGGTAGAAGCGTTCGCCCTTGGGCTTCTTGCTGAGCTTCAGGGCCAGCCAGAGCGCAAAGGGCAGCTGGATGCAGGTGGAGAAAAGCGCCAACAGCATGGCGTTCTTCAGGGCGCGCATGATGTTGATGGATTTGCTGGTGAACAACTCCTGGTAGTTGGCGAGGCCGATGAACTTCGGGGTGAGCAGGCCGTTCCACTCGGTGAGGCTGTAGTAGCCCGACAGGATGATCGGCGCGATGAGCACCCCGATGAAAAGGATCAGCGCAGGCAGCAGAAACAGGAATATATTCAGCTTGTAGCTAAACGGTCTTCTCATGGTCTGTGCTCCTTTACTGTAAAAAGAGGAGACGGCCCCTCACGGGGTGAACCCCGGTCAGGGCCATCTCCTCATCAACCTGGCTTAAATCGGTTTAATGCTCAAACCCTCAAACTCAGTTCAGGTCGGCATCCAGGCCCGCGGCGTACTCCTCGGGAGTGACCTCGCCGGCCCAGGCCAGACCGATGTAGTCCAGATAGGTGTTGGCGGCGTCGGCAGACAGGAAGTTGTCGCCGAACAGCACCATGCTGTCAGCCTTGGAAGCCATGTCCGCAGCGGACTTCACCAGGTCGCTGACCTCAGCGTCCGGATCGGCCGCCCAGCAGGGCAGGTTCGCGCCGGACTTGTAGTCGGCGTCGGAGAAGAACTTCGCCAGCTCGAAGGCAGCCTCAATGGCCTCTTCCTTGTGCTCGCAGGTCTCGGTCACGGCCAAGGTGTTGTTGGGGCCGCCGATCATCTGATACAGGGTGACGTCGGGGTTCAGCACCGGGAAGGTGCCGGCCTTGACGGCGAACTCAGCCTTGGAGCCGATGTCAGCGTTGTTCCAGGAACCGTTCTGATAGAAGGCGTACTTGCCGGCGATGAAGTTGTTCTTCACTTCGTCGTTGCCCAGAGCGTCGGCGCTGGGATCGAAGTAGCCGCGGTTCTTCATATCCTGGAAGGCGGCGATGGCGGCGATGACGCCCTCGTTGTTCCAGGACTCTTCGCCGTTGTACATGGCCTTCAGGGTCTCGCCGCCCACGGACTTGATCACCAGGGGCTCGACGTACTCGGACAGGCACCACAGCTCCTTGCCGGACACGCCGAAGGGGATGTAGCCCTTCTCAACCAGAGCGTCGCAGCAGGCCAGCATGTCGTCGTAGGTGGCGGGGATGTCATCGTAGCCAACTTCGGCCAGGATGTCCAGGTTGGCGTACAGGGTGACCAGGGACATGGTGTAGGGCACGCCGTACATCTTGCCGTCATAGGTCACGTTGGTGGCCATGGCCTGGGGCAGCTCCTCGGAATAGGCGCCATAGTAGTCGTCCAGGCAAACCACGCGGCCGGCATCCACGAAATCCTTCAGGAAGCCCATGCCCCAGGTGAAGAAGATGTCGGGCAGCTCTTCGCCAGAGCTCATAGCGGCCTTGATCTTGGTCTTGTAAGCTTCGTTCTCGGTGGGGGTGTGCTCGATCTTGATGTTGGGATGCGCCTCTTCAAAAGCGGCGATGGCGTCGACATACGCCTGATGGCTGGAGTCGCTCTCGGTGGCGATGGACCACAGCTGCAGGGTGATCTGCTCCTCAGCCAGCGCGGAAACGGCGGAGATGAGGAACAGGGCGGTCAGCAGGATAGCCAACAGTTTCTTCATGGGTTCTTCCTCCTTTTAGTTTGGCCCTCCAACGGTAGGGGAGCCTTTTACTTCAACGCGGTCGAGCCGCGTCAAGAAGTCGGCATCGGGCGGTTGCCGGTCAGGGCCTCCGCTTACGAAACTATAATATCACATTTTGACAGCTTTGTAAAGGTTTATGGTAGTATAATTATGCTCAAAATTTGTGTTACAGCATTAAATTAATGCCAAATCTTGTTCTAAAGGGCCCAAAACTCTCAATATTTGTGATTTGAAGCGGGGGCAGTTATCTGACGCGATTACCATATAATAAGAAGAAACAGGTGATTCCGCTCTCAAATGGCACTTTTGTGCCTGTACTTTCGTCTGAATCAGGGGAGGGTTGAATATGCTTTGCTGGAGCGGAAATCGAAAGCAAAGTTGACTGGAGAAAAATACCCTGTATTTTCAAAAAAAACTGGACAAATGGAGGTATTTATACTATAATTAATATGATAAGGTAGAGGGCGTAGTGTACCCTTAGCCAGTTTCATGGAAAGATACAGAGATGTTATTTCATGAAACACATCAACAGACTTTGGTCGGTATCAATTATAAACAAACCAAAGTCGAAAATTAGACATAAAATAGACGTTGGTCGGTTATAGGCGAAATGAGCACAAAAGCGGTCTTCGGATTCCGACATGAAATGTGAGGGAGCCCATGAAACATCGTATTGACGAAAACCAGGCAATTCAGCGGCTGTCGCGGCGGGAAAACGCGTATGCAGCCAGCTTTGCTGCGCGTTCCAGCGGCGGTTATCGCAAGAAATTGAAATCAATGGGGAGGCTGCTTTCCGTCCTGCTGACGCTGAGCATGCTGCTGGATTCCCTTGTGATCCCGGTGAGCAGCGCGGCTTCTGCGGAAATCGTGCCCACGGGCGTGATGTCCCTGAGCGATGCCGGCACGGAACACGAGTTCGTGGCGGAAGAGGATGTCGAGGTCATGGACGACGTCGATATCGGCGGCGACGCCGGAAGCCTGTCTCCGGTGGAGGAAACGCCTTACATATATGAGGCCGGTTATGTTGACAGCTTCCTTTTCACTGAGATCGCCAGGCAGGTGAAGCTGCCCATCAAGGAGATCTCCGAAGTTGAAATGATCAGCGTGACGGGCAACGGGGAAGAGCTGCCCGTTGGCGCGGATGCCCAGGCCCTCGAGGCGACGGAAACGCTGTATGTCGAGCCCATCTATAATGAAGACAACAGCGAGATCGCCGATTACGCCATCACGGCGCTGCGCGTCTTCCAGGAAGCGGGGCTGATGGTCTATACCGAAAACGACATGTTTGCCGTGCGTCTGGTGCGCCCGGACGACTACATGGACGTTCTGAATGCCCAGGCGGAGGAGCACAGCGACCTGCCCGTGGGCGAAGGCATCGACATCGAACCCACCGAGGAACCGGTGGTAAACATCTATGATCTGAACGGCGGATCGTCCGTCATGCTCAGCGAAGTGCTGGTCGCAACCGGCCTGCCGATCGAAACGACCGAAGTCGGTTTTGTGGCGGTTCTGGGCGCCGGGGACGTGGAAAACTGGACGGAGCCTGTCTCCGTGGAACCGGTGGAAGGAGATTACCTGATCACCGCGCTCCGCGACTTCGATGTGGCCAACCTTGCCCTCTATGTGGGCGAGGAAACCCTTACCGTCTCCCTCGTCAATGGTATTGCCGCGCCCGTCGAGCCGGAAGCGGACCTGACGGAAGAGGTTGTCGAAGTGCCGGCGGCGGTGCCTGCGGAGCTGCCCGTGGAGGAACCGGCCCCCGAACCTGCGGAGGAGATCATTCCCGAGACGGGGGCGGAGATCGTTCCCGAACCTGTCGAGGAAACCGTTCCGGAAGAAGTCGAGGTCGACCTCGCTGCGCCGGAAGTGGAGACCTTGCCCGAACCCGTCGAGGAAACTGTAAACGGGTCTATAGAAGAAAACGTTCCTGAGATGGTTGTGGAGCCCACGCCCGAGCAGACGGAGGAACCCACGCCCGAGCCGACGGAGGAGCCCACGCCCGAGCCGACGGAGGAACCCACGCCCGAGCCGACGGAGGAGCCTACGTCCGAACCGACGGAGGAGCCCACGCCCGAGCCGACGGAGGAGCCCACGCCCGAGGCGACGGAGGAGCCCACGCCCGAGGCGACGGCGGAGCCCACGCCCGAGCCGACGGAGGAGCCTACGCCCGAGCCGACGGAGGAGCCCATCACTTATCCGGCCCAGACCTTCACGGGCCGCTCCGCGCGCGTGCGCGTGGTCGCGGAGGCTCCGGAAGGCGCGTTCCCGGCGGGAACCCGCATGGTGGTGGTCCCCATCGTCAATCGCGACGTCCTCAACGGCTATGCCGACACCGTGGCGGATGACTTCGTGGAAGTGACGGACGTGCTGGCCGTGGACATCACGTTCTATGATGCCGACGGCAACGAGATCGAGCCGCTGCTGCCCATCAGCGTGGTGATGTCCATTGCCGAGATCGAAGCGGAAGAGGAAGCGACGGTTCTCCATGTGGACGACGAAGGCGCGACGGAGATCGTCGAACAGGTCGAGGCAACCTCGACGGGGAACCGCCTGGCGCTGAACGTGGAGATGCCGTCTGTTTACGAACAGACCGAAGTCGAAATTGAACAGACTGAAGTCGGTAATGAGACCGTGGCGGCCTTTGTAGCGGACGGATTCTCTACCTATGTCATCCTGGTGACCCGCACCATCGAGACCCGTTACATCGACGCCAAGGGTGACACCTATCAGATCGAGGTCGGCTACGGCGAGGATGCCGGCATCTACGGCAATGTGGATCTGAGCGTGTCCGAGCTGACCGGCGAGGATGCGGAGAATTATTTCGACCAGGCGGCGGAGACGCTGGAAGTCTCCAGCGAGGCACTGGCTTACGCCAAGGCGCTGGACATCTCCATCCTCAGCGACGGACAGGTCATTCAGCCCCTGGTGCCCGTCAAGGTTTCCGTTCGCCTGCTGGATGCGCCTGAGGCGATTGAAGAAGAGAGTATCAAGGTGCTCCACTTCGGCGATGTGGTGGAGACGGTGGACTGCGCCCTGAACGGCGACACCGTGGAATTCGACGCCAACGGTTTCTCCATCTATGTCGTTGTCTGCACCACCCTCAGACAGACCCTGACTGCCAGCGACGGGAATGAATATTTGGTCACCGTGACGTATGATAATACGTCCGGAATCCCCTCTGACGCCGAGTTGTCTGTGTCGGAGATCAAAGAGGGAGAGGCTGGCTACGAGGAATATGTGGCGCAGTCCGCCGCCGCATTGGGTGAAAAGCCTGAAAATCTGGCGTTTGCGAGACCTTTTGACATTACTCTGAAGAATCCTGAGACAGGCGAGGAATACCAGCCGAATGAAGCTGTCCAGGTTAGTATTAAACTGCTTAAGGAAGATCTGAATAGTTATGCGTCGGTGGATGTTATCCATATCCCTGACGGGGCTGGAGAAGAGGCCCAGGTCATGGATACGACCGTACATGGAGAATCCGTTGAGTTCGAGACGGATGGATTCTCGGTGTATGTTTTGATTGGTAGTGACGGACAGACTGTTAAGCCTCAGAGTACGTATGCCTTCTGGATACCGAATCCCGATGCACCGGGAGATTATAAACAGTATTCCTTTACGGATTCGCAGGGCAATACGATTTTCAAGCAGACGATAACAACCGAAGACGAACTTGTGATTCCTCAATTAACCTCCACAGATACAAAGGATTTCGCAGGCTGGTACGCAGGCAGCATGATCGGCGGTACGTTGACGTTGGAATCACAGCCCTATGACTTTGGCAGTATTACAATCGCCGAAAACAGTGCGGTCGATCTTTACGCCGTCTATACGAATTATGCCACGGTCATTTTCCATGACCAGTATGACAGCGGATCCGGAACCTTCCCGGTGGCCTATACCCGGAGAGCGGAGTTAGTGACGGATGGAGAGGAAACCACAGCAACGGTAAAAATCAGCGATCTCAGTACAACCTATACCAGCAGCGGCGGAGCAGATATGGCGTTCTTCGGATGGTCGGAGACACCGATTACCACACCCGGCGCGGCAAAGGATGATACAGGAAGTACTGTCGCAGCTATTTCCGTGGATGCGGAAGGCTGCATCACGATCACTGGGGAGAAGCATCTCTATCCGATCTACAAAGAAGTACATCAGCTGACCTACTATACGGCGCAGTCTGGGCTTAGCGCTGCGTATGTACCTCCTGCACAGTTTTTCGCGGGAGATCCTGTGTCATACGATAACAATGGCACGACTGTCTACTCTCTGCCTACCACATCCCGCGACGGCTACACATTCCTTGGGTGGTGGACAGGTACGCTGACCACCAATGGCGATGTGGAAACCGTCAACTATGGTGCACAGATAACGGGACCCGATGGAAGCCTTGTAGCGACTGCGGATGACGGCGGAGTGTATATCAGTGAAGATATGAATGTACGAAAGCTGTATCTTCGCTCTGACGCTGTGCTGTATGCGAGATGGGAAGCGTCCTACAGTATTGTCTACTGGAAACAGGTCACAACAGAGACACCCGACACTGCTGTCAAACACTATGAGTATGCGGAAACAGTGACCAAGACCGCGCAGATCGGAGATACTGTTCAAGTCCTTGATTCGGATCGCGCCAACGACCGCTATGGCACCGGCTTTGTCCTCGGTCATTATGACGCTTCCGCAGTGATCGGAAACACCAAGGAGCTGACGGTTCTGAATGTGTATTATGATCTGAGTGCGGAATATGAAGGATCCACGGAGCTGCATACATTAGCGTTCAGGGATTCTGTAAGCGGCGCAGGAATCAGTGCGGACCTGCCGAAAGAATACGCTGATGCCATCGTCTACGGTACGTCTCTTCTCACCGGCAATAATGGAGGCAGCTATATTCCGAATGATCCGATATCAGGACGGAAATCTGATGCCGGCAATGAGATCTACAGCTTTTCCGGCTGGTATTTTGATGAGAATTGTACGATCCGTGTTTTCTTTGAGAACCCAGATGCCAAAGAAATCGCGGAGCTTAATGGGCAGAAATATGTAGTTGTGGCAACCATGCCCGATCACGATCTCACTCTTTATGCTGGTTGGACGGCGATAAAATTCCGAGTTGATATCGACCCGAATTATGGCGCACTGTATCCCGAAGAAAACGATCCGTCCGGCACCGGTGCGACCTATTTTAACAACACCTATGACGCTGAGCCCATTGGTGAATATACGCATGTAACCCGCGATTATGTGGAATCCAGTTCCGGCACCTGGTACTACGTAAAACATGATCGCGCATATGGCGGAGATCGTCGTACCTACTACACTCAGAATCCGGCTCTTGCCACGGAAGATACCACCTTTGAATATGCCCCGGGTGTTTACACCTATGTGGGCTGGTATGAAGTGTATCTGGACGCAAATGGCAACGAGATCGGTGAGGCCGCTGAGCCTTACAATTTCAGCCAGCACACCGATCATAACACCAAGCTCCGGCTCCACTGGAAGAAGGCAGGAACCTACTATCTTGCCTATGATGCAGGCGATGGGACGCTTGAAGACGGAACAACAAAGAGCGTTGTTCTTCCAAGCGGTTATGCCGACTATGCTGATGTTGTCCTGACGCGGTCTGCCATTGCGCCAACGGGATACACCTTCATCGGCTGGCAAGTGCGTGGCAGCGACAGCGGCGTGATTTATACGCCGGGTCAAGCTTTTACCCTCCATGCGGATGACGCGAAGCGCGTCAGCGGCAAGGATGTCGTCTATCTGGACGCAGCCTATGCGAAAGTTGGCACGGCCACCATCGTCTATAACGCCAACGGCGGCACAGTAACCGAAAGCGGTGTGGATTTCGGTTACACCTATGATTCCTCCAATGTGGAGGTGGCAGCGCCCGGCACGATCGATGCTGATGCCGGAATCGCCACGGTTTCAGGGCTGGCCAACAACAGCAAGTTCAAACTGAGCGGCGGCACCGGATTCACCGCACCCGCAGGCTCCGATGCAACTTTCCTCGGATGGAGCGACAAGGCCGTCTGCGACGATTCCGCGATCTTCTATTCCAAGGACAGCAATGTAATTTATGGCGTCTCGGAATCCACCACTCTTTATGCCGTCTGGGGCGCTCAGGTGACCTATAACCTCAACAGCACGGATGCTGCTTGGGGTAGCGATGCATGGGATTCCGCAGTCTATACACTAGATAGTGCAACAAACAGCTATTCTCAGACCGCGAATCTCGGAACCGTTGTTTCCGAGCCTGTACATGTTCCGGTTTATACAGGCTCGGATGGGCGCCTGTTCCGTTACTGGGCAACGAGAGCCGCCACAGGGGACGAAGCGAATCCGTATACCTATACAGAATACAATTTCTCGCAGCCGATAACGGGTGCGCTGGATTTGTACGCCTATTGGAGCGGAGCGAACACCATAACCGTCCATGCTGTGGACGCATCTGATGCGGTTCTGGCAGATAAAACCGGTGAAACAGGATGGACGGTCTCGAACGTCACAGTGTCCGCTGCAGAGACCGTACTGAACGGCACAAGCCATGTGACGGAGACTCCTGAAAACTACGAGTTTGCCTTCGTTGCAGTTGCGGGTGACCTGGATTCCGTTTCCGAAAGCAATGCGGTCACGGCAATCAAATACGAGAATAAAAAAGTGCTCGTAAAATACAAGGGCGAGTCGTCGTTCAGAGTCCTCGGCGAGGGCAGAGAACTATATTTCGTATACTATGAGAAAAAGGCTCTGAACATTGGCTACAAGAGCATGGAAGCAAGCGGTGTGCTTGCGGACGTGACAACAACCGGTGCACCTGCAAATACTGGCGAGACGCTTCTTGGCGAATACAATATGTCGAGCCAGCTTTCCACCCCTCTGAGCCTTGTAACCGGATTCACGAACTACGCCTATGCCATCGGCAGCACCGATCCAGGCAGCGAAACGCAAATGAATGCTTCCAACCTGAGCCTCATCACAAACACGGCTGGCGCAACCGATACTGTCCCGGCGCTTCGAGTCAGGAACACTTGGCGTGGATTTGAATACGCTACGGAAACCGGGGACGACGCGGTCTGGACGAGTTGCGGATATGAGCCTCAGCTTTATGTGATCTATTATACCCAGCAGCCTACCGTGGTCATGTTTGACGAAAAGACAGTCGGCACTGGCACTGTCATGGATACACCCTTTACATTTAATCTTCTGGTGACGCAGGCTATCACAAGCACAGCGTCGGTGCAGACTCAGGTTAAAAATGGAGCCGGAGAATGGGAGAATAGCGGTGAGCCGACCGTAACAACAACCACAGGTGATCTAACCACTGTCTTTGATACAACCGCTTCTGGAAATCAGCCCTATATCCTCAAAAACGGTGAGGCCAACTCGTCGATCCTGTTCTACAGTTCTTCGGTACAGATCGGCGAGCCTATAGAAGTTGATGAAAACACTCGGACTATAACTACCACAACAACGGTGACTGCTCAGACCGCCAAGCTCACGCAGACGGCGAACGACTCTTTCACAACCGCGATCGACGTAGACGGCACAGCCTATACCGAATCGCCCAATGTGTACACCTATACGGCGAACGGCTCCGGCGGCACCATCAACGTGACCTTTACCAACACCCACAAATCCCTCCCGGTGGAAGTCCATGTGGCCATGGTGGAGAATGACGGCACCAGCGGCGGCATCATCCAGCGGGATGGTAGCTTCAGAAGCACCACGGAAGCGAATTACAAGTTCGACCTGGCGTTGGGAACAAGCGAGACGCTTCTGACAAAGCTGCCGTCTTCTGCTGTTTTCACAGGCGATACAGATACCTATGCCTTTGGAGCCGTCATGTCCGGTATCGGTGCGGAAGGCACTGCCATCACGGTTGGAAGCATGGGCGTTGCATCGATTGCCTATGAGCCAATCAGCGGCAATATCTATGGGCTGGTGCTGAAAGACAGCGACGGGAATACGATCAGCGAATTGGGCAGTAACCAGCTTTACTACCTCTACTATCCCATGCCCAAAATCCGTTACGTGAAGGAAGCGGCTGACGGGACGCTGACGGACATTACGGGCTGCCTTCCGAACGCCCAAACCGGCGTTATCGAGGCAAGCGACTCCGTTACCTATAGTCATGCCCTGCTCACCATGAACGGAAAAACCGTTGAACAGAACGAGAGCTTTGAGATTCCGCTCTCCGGCTTTGTCATCAGCCAGAGCGGGAACAACTTCCGTATGCCTCCCGTGCTGGACGATGACCTGTATGAGCGGTATCTGAGCTATGTGAAGCTTGGCGCGGGTAGTGGAGGAGCGACGAACAGCTCCGAATTGGATGTCAGCACCGGACTCACTATGCAGCTCAAGGTGCAGAACAATACGCTGCAATACAGCTTTGACGGCACGACATGGACGGATCTTCCTCTCTCCGGGACGCCGACCATCTATGCCATCTATACCGAGCGCGGCTACGATTTCCAAATCAGCAAGACGGTGGATACGTCCGAGAGCGGTGAGAACGCGATCTTCAGCAACGCCAGCTTTACCGTAACCATTAGCTCGGATGCAATCACGAAGGACAGCTATGATGCGGAGGGCGCGGAGAGCGCGACAGTCACGGCAACTCCTGCCGACGGAACTACACCGGGCACGATTACGCTTACCGTGACGGACGGCACGAAAGTGCGGATCAAGGGCCTTGGCCGGGGCGACTATACCATCACCGAGAGCGGGAACGAGAACTACGATTTGACGGCGAGAACCGGATCCATCGTGGGAAGCTCCACCAGCCCGATGACGGTGACGGATAATACCACGGTCTCCTTTACACTGGATACGGAAAAGAAGGTTGACCTGACCAACAGCCCGAAGGCGATCTGCAAAATTGACGACCATTATTTCTATACCCTGCGGAGCATGGTCGAATATGTGGACAGTGAAATCGCCACGAAGACCGCCACCGCGGAGATGCTGACGGATTACCTGATGCCCGCAGCGGATACCGTGGAGATTCCGAATGGGTGCGATATCACATTAACCACAGCGGAGAGCGTTGGCCGAGTGGCTGTGATTACCAGAACGGATGACCTGGCGGATGTGTCGCTGTTCACCAACAACGGTACGCTGACAATTGCGAACCTGACCCTGGAAGGCAGTTCCGTAGTAGCTACCGCTCCGATGATTCAGAGCGCTGGCGATTTGACCGTCGGCTCCGGTGCGACGATTCAGAACGTCGTGGGCGGCGGTGCAATCAACGCAATAGCCGGGAATATCACCGTCAGCGGAACGATCCAAAAATGCAGCGCGGCTGAGGGCGGAGCCATTCACCACTCCGGGAACAGCACCATCACCTTGAACGGAACCGGCACGATTCTGAACAATACCGCAACCACCTATAACGGCGGCGCGATCTACCTCGCAGGCGGTA
Organism: uncultured Eubacteriales bacterium; assembly: GCA_900315585.1. GTDB lineage: Bacteria > Bacillota > Clostridia > Christensenellales > Aristaeellaceae > UBA2862. The sequence continues at coordinate 92,237 of OMZP01000005.1, forward strand.
CGGTCAAAGTTTCCGGTACGTCCAAAATAACCGGGAACAAGGCTGAATCTGGGAACGGCGGCGCGGTGTATTGCCCCGGCACCGTTGTGATCGAGCTCGACCAGGGCGGAAGCGTAACAAACAACACCGCGAAAGAGGGCGGCGCGATCTATGCCGAGACCGGCGCGATCAGCATTTCTAAAACAGCAGAGAATGTCAGTCCGGCGATAACCGGGAACACTGCCACCACCGGCAACGGCGGCGCGATCCATGTGGGCACGGGCTCGGTATCTGTCTCTGGCGGCAGCGTGTCGAGCAACAAGGCCGAGAACGGGCTGGGCGGCGCGATCTATGCGAATGCGGCGTCCGTCACGGTCTCCGGGACAGCGGAAGTCAAGAGCAATAACGCGAAAGAGGGCGGCGCGGTGTATGCCGTCTCCGGCGCGGTCGAGGTCTCCGGTGGCGCAGTGGATAACAATACCGCTTCCACCGGCAACGGTGGCGCGATTTATGCGGGCAGCGGCCACGTGACGCTGTCCGGCGGCAGCGTGTCCGGGAACAGGGCGACGGCTGGTAGCGGTGGCGCGGTGTATGCGGGCATCGGCAATGTGACGGTGTCCGGCGGCAGCATGACCAACAATACAGCCAAAACGGACGGCGGCGCGGTCTGCGCGAACAGCGGCAGCATCACCGTGTCCGTGCCCGACGGTGGAACGGCTGAGACTATCCAGGGCAACACCGCCACCACCGGCAAGGGCGGCGCGCTCTATGCCGATTCCGGCGCGGTCTCGATCACGGGAACCACCCTGACCGGGAATACAGCCGGGTCTGACGGCGGCGCGGTGTATGCCGGAACAGGGGCGGTCACGCTCACAGACAGCGTCTTTGGCGGTGCTACAGCGACCGACGGCAATACCGCTGGCGGCAGCGGTGGCGCAATCTACGCGGGCATCGGCAATGTGACGGTGTCCGGCGGCAGCATGCAGAATAACAATGCGACCGGCGGCAACGGCGGCGCGCTCTATGCGGGCAGCGGCGCAGCCACTATGTCAACGGTTACCCTGTCCGGCAACAGCGCGGCGACGGGTAAGGGCGGCGCGGTCTATCTGGACAGCGGCTCCCTCACCCTGACCACGGTCACCGCCACCGGCAACAGCGCCGTCAACGGCGCGGCGATCTTCACGAATACCGGCAGAGCCAGCTTCAGCGGTGGTTCCTATACGGGCAACATTGCCTCCAACGGTGGTGCTGTGGGCGTAGGGAACAAGGACGCGCGGCTGTATTTCACCGGCGATGTGCAGGTCAAGGACAATAAGCTCGGGACAGGTGACGACGCGCCCAAGAGCAACGTCTATCTCGACCAGGATGACGACGCCGTCATCAATATCGACACGCTGGGCGGCAACGCAGCCATCGGCATCTATGTTGCGGATAGCGTGGAGAATACCCGCGGCGTCCCCGGCGCGAGGTTTGCGGTCTACACCAGCAACAGCAATGTAAACAAGATCACCAATGACCGCTACACGTCCCTGACGGTTCAAAGCGACACCGCGGCGAAAAAGCTCTATTGGGGCAACTCGATCAAGGTAAATGTTCATAAGCTGGATTCCTATGGCAGCGGATTTGCGCAGCCGGCGTCTTACGGCGCTGGCACGCAGTTAGGGAAATACGACACCTATTATCCGGAGTTCAGTGATGCGGCGCTTTCTGAGCTGGCTTCGGAGCTGGTGGTTAAAAATAGCCTCAACATCGGTACGAAGGTTTACGCCGCCGCGTATCTGGACGGCGTGCGAAGCTTTGGGGATTACATCACCGAACTTAAGTGGGACAAGGAAGCTTCTGAATGGTATGTCACGACTCGAAGCGGCGATAAGGTTTACTTGAAGAAAACGGATGGCACGGGCTACCACAGAATTTACATCTATTATGCTGAGCCGGCCTACCTCTCCATCGAGAATAACACCGACAATGCCCTGACCATCAGCAGCATGACGGTAGATGGCATCAGCGTGATCAATAGCAACACTGTGGCGGGCTACGGCATGGTTTTTGCCAAGAACGGCGCCATCCGTACCGCGCTGCTGCCGATCACGGCGGACGACCTCAAGCTCGCGGCGGGACAGTCCGTCAATCTGCTGATCCCCGGCGGTCAGAACATGGCCTATACACTGGATGGCAGCTTTGAGACAACGACGGGCGGCAGTGTCAGACTGCGCCGGGGCGCTGAATCCAGCCTCAGTGAAGAGACAGTGACAGTTTCTGCCACGGACGGCTCCTTTAATCAGCTTTCAGGCACAACGCGGAATGGTTCGGGAACCTATAACATAATATTTGGTAATGATAAGGTTATCTGCAAGGTCGTGGATGCTTCTGGAGTCGAGCATCCGTACAGCAAGATCAGCAGTGCCATCGCGGATATTGTTGCGACGACGGGAGCAAACCCGCCCTATACACTGACGACGGCAAAAACAGCCACCATTGAGATGGTGACGGATTATCTGCTGCCGACGTCCGATCATGTGTTGATCCCTCGCGGATATGATATCACTCTGACTACGGCTGCGCCTGAGGGTACAGAAAGAGTTACTTATACTTATCATGGAGAATCTGCGGATGGCCGAGCGATTATCAGCCGCGATTCAGAGAATAAGTATTCCATGATTGACGCCTGGAACTCCGCGTGGAATGTTAATACCGGGACCGGAACTGATAACGTGAATGCGTTGGATAACACGGTCCTCAAAATCAGTAAGCTTGTTCTGGATGGGAAAAGCGTCCGGGGCGAAAGCGACGGCGGCGCTGTTGCATCCAAGTATGTCAACGTATATATTGATACGGTCGATTTTAAGAATGTGTATGCCAGCAATGGCGGCGCAATGCTGATCATGTTCTCTGCGAAGGATAAGAATAATAAAGACACCGTACCGAATACGCTTCTTGATGTAAAGAATTCCAACTTTACAGGCTGTACTTCTTGGACAACAGAAACCTCCAACCGTCTGGGCGGCGGCGCCATTGTGACGAATGCTGAGACGATGACGCTTAAAGACTGCAATTTCACCAACTGCACCGCTGTCGACCAGGCGGGCGCGGTGTTCCACCGCGTAGATAAGAATAACAATTCCTGGACGACTGTCACCGGCTGTACGTTTACAAATTGCTCTGCCAGGGCAGCAGGTGGCTTGGAGCTTGACTCTAAGACGATTACGGTTACAGGTTGTACATTCAATCATTGTCAGGCTACAGAGCGTAATGGCGGCGGCTTCAACGTCTGGGCCCTGAACAGCGGTACGTCCAGCGCTGATTGCTGGGTTACGGTTACCGACTGTGTCTTCAACGACTGCCAGGTGACGGATACCAAGAGCAACGGAGGCAATGGCGGCGGCTTCCGCAGCACCTCGGTCTACACCGTTGTCAAAGGCTGTACTTTTACGAACAACACGGGGTATTATGGCGGCGGCTTCTGCGTTTCAAACACCAACGCGAAGAAAGCGGAAATCTACGGTTGCACATTTTATCGGAACACCGCCAACCAGGGCGGCGGCATTCTGGTGAAAGCGAAAGAGATCATCGTCGGAGATTATACTTATACGGATTCCAGCGGTGAGCATACGCGCCATACGGAGATCAAGAACTGCACCTCGAAGCAAGAGGGCGGCGGCGGTATTCGCCATGACAGAGACGTGAACGGATCGTCGCTGAGTATTACGAATGCCGTGATCAGCGGCAATGAAGCACAGTCTTCAAGCAAAAACGGTGGCGGCGTCTTTACCAACGCCAGAACTGTGACGATTGCAGGTTCCACCATCACTGACAACACTTGTACAAACAAAGGTGGCGGCGTATACGCTTACAGCTATACTTCAATGACCATCACTGATTCCGATATTTCCAGAAATATCGCGTCCAGTGACGGCGGCGGGGTGTGGTTCGACGCGAATAACGATACCAACCGGGCCCTTCAGGTTCTGACCATCAAGGGCAGCTCTATTGATGGGAACACCTCCAATGGAAGCGGTGGCGGAATCTATACTCTTGCCAAGACTGTGACCGTTGGAGCCAGCGAGACAAGAACTGACAGCGACGGTAATGCCGTCCGCTCCTCTGTTTCCAACAACACCGCAGCGACCAACGGCGGCGGTATCTATCAGAGCAGAAATGTGGATGGCTCCAAGATGGAGATCAGTGATACCAGCGTCAGCGGCAACAAGGCCAGCAATGGATCCGGTGGCGGCGTCTATGCCGGTGTGCGGACACTTGAGATCACATCGGCAGAGATTTCCAGAAACTCGGCAACCAGTGACGGCGGCGGAGTCTGGTTCTATATTAAAGATACCGGTGCTTCTATGGAGCTGACCGTCGAGGGAAGCACTCTGGACAGCAATACCTCTAGCGGCAACGGCGGTAGCGTCTATACCATAGCCAAGAAGGTGGACGTCAAAGCACACACGGAAGGCAGCACAATAACTAAATCCGAAATTTCTGGCAGCACAGCGGCCAAGAACGGCGGGGGAATTTACCAGTACTTGGATGTTGAAGGCTCCGCGCTCACGATCTCCGATACGATCATCAGAAACAATACCGCCAATGGAACAGGGAATAACGAGCTTGGCGGTGGCGGCGTGTATGCCAATGTCCGGAACATGACCCTCACCTCTTCGGAAGTCAAGGGGAATACTGCGGCAAAACACGGTGGCGGCATTTACAAAAATAGTGAAGGCAATGACCGTTATTTGATCATTGATAATTCCAGAATTATGGGCAATACCGCCGGAAATCAAGGCGGCGGCGTCTATGACAAATCCCAGCTGACCCTCCGCAACAACACCGAGATCACCGGAAACCGCCTGACCACGAATACCGCAGCGAATTGCGCGGGCGTGTATCTGAACAACAACCGCACGCTGTTTGTCGGTTCGGAGGGCGCGGCGACGGATACCATCATCGTCCGCGGTAACACCACGGCCAACGGCACACTCTCAGACCTCCGGCTGTGGGACAACGGCTCAGAAAACAATGCCCTCAGCACCTATGTCTACTGCAACCTGAGTAGAGATAGCGAGATTCGCGTTGTCAACGCGGCGAAGGTGAGTACCTGGTTTGGCAGCGCTGAGATTGAATACCCGGATGGATTTGACGATGAAAACGCGGTGTTCAAGGCGGACAGCAGCACGCTGCACGGCATCATCGATCGAACGGACCCCAACAAGAAGAAGATCATCTGGGCCGGTCCGCCGATCGCGAAGCTGACCGACGCAAACGGGACGCTGCTCTACATCAAGTATAGTGAAGAAGGAGCCACCTATCCGGCCATCTTTGACCGCCTGGATACCGGCAATGGCAGCGCGGGTAGTATGGTCAGCCCGTTCAACATGCTGCGCATGAGCGATCTGACGCTGTATTACAAGGACGGAACGCCTTACACGGGCACGAATTCCAGCCTGGATTATTGCGTGAAGATGCTGGTGGAGACGTATGAGACCGCCGCTGATATTACGCTTCCGTACGTGGAGGGAAGGACGGTAACATTCACCACGGCGGGCAAGTACGATGCAGACTATCCCTTTGAGGGGAGAGCCGGCGGGCGCGCTACTGTGATTCGCGCCTATGCAGGCTCAACCAACAGAACTTTGATGAATGTTAACGGAGATCTGATTCTGGAGAATATCATCATAGATGGCGGTACAGAAAACGGCATTGCTGTATCCGGCAGCACACGGTGCATGTGGATTGACAATTCTTCCTGCACGGTCACACTCGGAGAAAACGCTGTGCTGCAGAACGGCCACGTCAATACAAGCAACGACGGCGGCGGCGTGTATGTCAAAACTGGTGCATTGAAAATCAGTGGCGGCGTCATTCGAAACTGCGCAGCCAGAAACGGCGGCGGTGTATATAAGCAGGGCGGTCAGGTTCTGACTTTGGAAGCCGGCAGCATTTATCAGTGTACTGCCACCGGGAAAGGTGGAGGCGTATACCTGAATGGCGGCAGCTTCAATATGTCCGGCGGCACGATCAACGGCGGCCGGGCGGATCAGGGCGGCGGCGTGTATGTTGTGAACAATGCCAGCGTTCCGTTTAACATGTCCGGCGGCTCGATCATCAACAACAGCGCTGCCACCGCGGGCGGCGGCATTGCCGTTGAAGGCATCAACTCGCGCCTCTACTTCTCCGGCAAGGTGAACATTTCCGGCAACACCTGCGATGCCATCGTTGCGAAGAACAAGGCTTGCAACGTGGAGCTGAATAAGGATTCAAACGCTGTCATAAACACAAATAACGGTGGTTTGTACGCAGGTTCCTATATTGGCGTATATGTGCCGAATGGAACGTCTCTTTATGACAAACACGGTGCGGAACGCAAGCCCTTTGGTACCTTTGTTACCGGCGACAACACCGCCACCTTCTACAGCTTTGTCAATGATCGAAATGGTCTTAAGGGTGGCATTATTGAAAACCCGAGTCCCAATACAATCTACTGGATCCAAATCTTCTCCCTTGAGGTCAGCAAGGAGGTTGAATCCGGCGATTCGACAGCGATCGATTCCGATGAACAATTCCTGTTTAAGGTGAATATTCGTGGGAACGCGACGGTTACGGGACAGTTGAACGCCGCGCAGATCGACAGCGATGATGGCGAATATGGCGAGATGCATTTCGACAGCAATGGGAGAGATACTACAACAGCCGTTTTTGCTCTAAAGGACGGAGAATCGATTACGGGCGTCAACCTGTCGGAGGGCTTGAAGTATGAGGTGATCGAGTATCTGACGGTTGAGCAGGCTGATCGTTATGCGGCCATGCCGATGAATGGGTACAATCTGACAACAGAATCCCTGACGTATAATGGTACTACTTATCGGGTAATCAAAGCAAATACCTATACCAGCACCATCGGCGAAAACAAGAGCAGATCGGATGTGGATCCGTACACTTCGTCGTTGAAGTTTACCAACCTGATGCCCGTCTGCAAGATTACGGATATGAGTGGAAACCTACTGTACCGCAGATATGACTGGGATAAGGTAACGAATAAGACTGGCGAAGGAGAGGATGGTGGAAGCAGCACAAATCAGCCGTTCTACTATGCGCCCGCAGTCTATACGGAACTGACTGGAGATGACGGCGCGTTCAAAGCACTGGAAGGAACACTGTACACCTCCAACGGTAGTAACCCGACGAGCTATTCCGTCAGCAACGGTGTTCAGATTCAAATGCTGATTGCTGATTACAGCCTGTATGGGTTGGTTGCAGCCAACACGAGCAAAGCCACCTTGACTACTGCTTCCTCTGGTGATGCCTTGTTCCCCAAGCAGGATGCTGGAACTACGTCCACGATTCGCCGTGCATTTGCGGATGACTCCATGTTTAACGTGACTGGCGATCTGACGCTTTCAACGATCATTCTTGACGGCGTGAAGGGTTCTTATATGATTGAAGCAAATGGCGGAATTGCAAATGTCCAGAGTGGCGGTAAGCTGACCATTCAGAGCGGCGCAGTGCTTCAGAACTCCAGAAGCGCTGAGAACTATTATGGCGGTGCGGTGTATGTCGCAAGCGGCGGCTCTGTCACCATGACCGGAGGTATGATTAATCGGAATGAGTCCGTTGACAATGGCGCAGGCATCTATCTCGCCGAGGGTAGCACGCTCAAACTCTCTGATGCTCCCAGCTTCGGTGGTACAGGAAGAGACGTCAGCGGAAATATCACCACGACTAACGGCAACTTCAAGACCGGTGATCTTGTTGCTCAAACAAATGGCGGGAAAGCTTATTCCAAAGCTCGCCAGGACATCTACATTGCTGAGGCTCAGGATGATCCGGCATCTGTCGTTCTAACCGGAAACCTGAATGTTGACGCTGGATCAATCTGGGTCTGGGCTGCAACGGAAAACCACTACGCAATGATGAAGCCCTTTGCCACTTTCGCGAGTGGAACGGTCAATGGAAACACATATGCCGCTTTCCGAAATGCGCAGCCAGACGGTGTGACAAACTGCGGAGAGGACAATTACCTGTCTGGCAGTTCCGGAGAAAATGCCCTGTTTATTTACTGGGCTGGCGGGTTCGATGTAAGCTTCAAGAAGATTGATGGCTTTGGAACGGCAATGTCTGGCGCGACCTTCACGCTGTATACGGACTCGGCCTGCACAGAGACGCTTAAGCAGGGAGGTTCGGACGCGGCTGCCGTATCCGCTGACGGAACAGCAACATATAAGGACAAAACCGGAGCAATGCTGGACGCAGGCATTGTTCTCTTCGAGCAGATTCCCGCCGGAGTCTACTACATGAAGGAAACGGTCACCCCTGATGGCTATATCAACGCCCTGACAAAAGATGTCTCTGGTGATCCTGTGAGTAATGTGTACATGGTTCTTGTGGGCGATGCTGCCCTGCAGGGCGCGGGAGTCGATGTACTCGTGAACATTACACAGGAGCAGATCATCGCTCAGACGGGAACAGGGGATGATAAGAAGGATGCGGCGATCTTCTTGATCGATCCGTCAACCAGTTTGGCCGTTGCTACGCCCGACATCGCCAAGTACGGTATCATGAACATCAGCACGGCGCAGCGCAAGGCGATCTTAAGGAAGGTGGAAGAGAATACATATAAGCCACTGCCCGGCGTTGAATTTGAGGTCCTCCGCTACGACAGAACGCTGGTTTCCAGTACAGACATCAATGGAGATACTGTAACTACCTTTACCAGCGGTGCCAGCGGTGTGTATTTCATTGACATGCTGCCCTACGGTACCTATTATATGGAAGAGACGACCGTGCCTTCCAGCTACGCTGAGCCTGAGAAGCGCTACGCGTTCACAGTGGATGAAAACGGTGTTTCGGAAATGAGGGAGACGGCGGGCTTGACCCTCACGAACGAGCTGCGCCCCAATGCCAGCGACGCGATCGTCACACCCACGACGTAGCCCACTCCGACGCCGACGCCCACTCCGACGCCGACGCCCACTCCGACGCCGACGCCCACTCCGACGCCGACGCCCACTCCGACGCCGACGCCCACTCCCTCCGACGCCGACGCCCACTCCGACGCCGACGCCCACTCCGACGCCGACGCCCACTCCGACGCCCACTCCGACGCCGACGCCCACTCCGACGCCGACGCCCACTCCGACGCCGACGCCCACCCCGACGCCGACGCCCACTCCGACGCCGACGGCAACACCTGTACCGAGTCCTGGTGTCTACAATCATGAACAAGAACCGGAACAGATTGTTGGAGACTGGCTTGATCTCTATATTGTATCGGAAGTGAACAACCGACAGTTTTCGTTAAGAGATTTGCCGTGGGCATTTAATGTTACATCGAATCAGGAGTATGTTACATTTGATGGAAATAAGGGGATCATTTTTAACGGCGAAGGGAGAGCTACTGTAACTTTGACATGCAAACAGGACGTTTGGGTTGATAATGTAGAGTACTTCAAACAAGGCGATACATATACGATAGAGATTGATGTAAAGCAGGGAGAATCCAGGGGAGTTTGTAGCGGCTTTGTGCTAGGTAATACATGGAAGAATAATGGAGATGATTTTGCACAGTATTACCTGACGTATAAGAATGATTCAAAAGTCGGAATAAACTCGATTACTGTTCCGTTCAAGGTGAAGCGAGGTACGGTTCGGTATGTGACCGGCAATGCCACAGGCAGCGTTGAAAACGGTATCGTATATGTGACGTTTAGTAACTATGGAAACGGCCTTGTTCCCGATCAGGAAGTCGGATTCGAGATTCAGATTGTAGGCAGCGATGATCCGAGAATCGAGCCCTTGGAAACGGAGACAGGTATTGGAGATTAATGATTGGATGTATTACATAATGGCAGGAAGGTGATGGTACGATGAATCAAATAAAACGCAAATTGCGGTCCCGGAGGGGAGCGTCCATCACCTTTGCGCTGCTGATCTTCCTGGTGTGCTCGATGGTGAGTATTGCGGTGGTCGTGGCCGGGTCAGCGGCCGCGGGGCGGATGAGCCAGCGTGCGGAGACCGACCAGCGGTATTACGCGGTCACCTCCGCGGTGGAGCTGCTCTGCGATGATTTCAAGGGAAAGACCGTGACGGTGGTGTACGAGAAGGGAGACCTGGCCTCGATATCCGCTCAAAGCGTAGATAACAATGCTATCTTGGAAGAGGTATCGAAGACGCTGGTCAGGAAGATTGCCAGCGAGCCGGAGTCTTCGGCAACGCTGAGCCCGGACGACATCTTTAGCCTGACGACAGATGGGCCAGCGAACTCCGCACTCGACTGCACCATCAAGGCTTACGTGCATAAGGATGGCCGTGTGACGTTCGAGGTTTCCAACACGAACACGGATGACTCGACCAAGGTTTATACCCTCCAGACGACGTTTGAGGCCAATATCAGCGAATCCGTGTCGCAGTATGAGGATCCCTCTTCCAGCGAACCAACGGTGAAGCAGAGGGTCACGACGAAGCTGACCTGGTCCCTGAACAGCGTCCGGAAGGGCAAGGTCGGGACCGCATAACCGCATCCACTCTGAATTGACCGAGAGGAGGCCGCTGCGATGGCAGTCTGGAAGAATCAAAAGGGAAATGCCCTCCGGCGCAAGCTGCGGAGCAAGCGCGGCGAGACGATCGGCGAGACCTTAGTGGCGCTGCTGATCTCCGCGCTGGCGCTCGTGATGCTGGCGGGAGCCATCAGCTCCACGGCGAATATGATCAACGCCAGCGATAAGAAGATGGGCGAGTACTACAGCGGGGATGCCGCGCTTGCTGAGCACAGCGGCGGCGATCCTTCGGGGAATATGGTCGTGACGATCCAAAGCGACAGTGATGCAAACATAAATAATGATTATAGTGTTCACTTTGATACGAACAAAGCGTTTGAAGCTAAACCGGTGGTTGCCTATAAATGGCAGACGCCGTAAGCTGGAATGAAACAGTATCGACGGAGCAACAACGGCACAGAGATCGGGCGTGAGACGATGATGAGACGCGAAAGAACAGCGAAGGGAACGGCGCTTGGCAGGGCCGGGAGCCGGACCATGCGTATGCTGCGAAACCGGAGGGGCTTCTCCCTGGCGGAGACCCTCCTGGCTGTGTTGATCCTGCTGCTGGTGTCCATGATCGTCGCCAACGGCATGCCTGCGGCCACGAATGCCTATAACAAGGTCATCCTCGGCGCCAACGCCAAGACGATGCTCTCCACGGCGATCAACGCCCTGCACGACGAACTCGGGACAGCCTGGAGGGTCAAAAACTCTGCGGACCACAAGTCTCTGATTTACTTTAATGCCAGCACCGGTGCACAGTCTGAGATTTCTCTGGACGATAGCGGGAAGATTCAAGTGCAGGATTACGTTGCATTGGGAGCAATCGATCTTGTCCATGATGTAGACACAGCCACGACTGTGAAGCAGGGGAATGTGCGCGAACTGGTGTCCGAAGCAGGAGCTAACGGCCATCCGACCATGTATGCCACATTCGAGTCGATCTATTTTGATGAGTCCACAGGTGTTGTCAAGGTTACAGGTTTGAAGGTGCTCAAAGTATCTGATAACACACCGCTCGCTTCGTTTGTAGACAAAGATAGAAATGATCTCGTTTTCGAGATCCGGGTCATTTCCAATGATTATATAGATTAGGTATGGTGTTGAACATGATGAAGGGTTTTAGGCGCGTGATCGGCGCGAAACATAAAACAGAACATCCGAGGCGAGGCGGGGAGCGGCTGAACAGGCGGCGCGTCGCCGGTTTCACGATGGCTGAACTGCTGATCGTGGTGGCGATACTGATCGTTCTGATGGGGGTCACCTTTGTTGCCGTGCAGAGCCACCAGAAGTCGGTGACTCAGCTTCAGTATGACACCATCGCAAAGGAAATCTTTGTCGCCGCGCAAAACCACCTGACCCTTGCCAAGAGCGAGAATTACCGGCAAATCGCGGATTTGGATTCTGTGCCCGATACATTCTACGGAAATCCGGACGGCTCAGAGAATGACGTTTACTATTTCGTCAGCGGGGATCCCAACAACGCCAACACCGCACTCGATCAGATTCTGCCCTTTGGTGCGGTAGAACTTGTTTCGGGCGGGCAGTACATTCTTCGCTATCAGCCCAAGGCGGCCAAGGTGCTGGATGTGTTCTACTGGACGAATGGCAGCGGACGCTTTGATGCGAATATTGGTGCCGGAGACTATTCGACACTGGTGGGTACTTACAGAGACGAAGCGGAGCATAAAAAATACCCGAATGGCCTCCTCGGCTGGTGCGGCGGCGAGGGCGTTGTCAGTACCGGCACTTTCCTGGAAGCCCCAATCATCGAAGTCAAGAATGAGGAGCTCCTCGTCGTATACGTCACGGACACGAACACCTCTACAGACAAAGCCTCCCTGGAGCCTCAGTTAAAGCTCATCCTGGAAGGACAGCAGAGCGGCGTTAAGATGGCCATTCCGATTAAGATCATGGCGGGCAGCAATCGGGTGAAAACCGCGTCCGATGGCCGGTTAATGGTGATCCTCGACGACATCACCACCGATGGCATGCATTTCGCGGACCTCAGTGGCAGCGGCTTTCAGTCCCAGGCAGGCGACAAGGGCTACACAGACTTCATCCCCGGCGAGAACATCACCATTCAGGCCGTCGCCTACAGCAACAAAGAGCTCACCAGCGTGAACTACAGCGGCGAGTGGACGACCAACAGCCTGTTCGGGGAAGTGACAGAAACGGAAGCCGGTGTGGCGGACGAGGTTCATATCAACAACATCCGCCATCTGGAAAACCTGAACTACGATGTATCAAGTGTTGCTCATGGTGGCACGTACTTCAACAAAAAAATCGACGCGGTTCAGACCGCGGACCTGGATTGGAACACCTTCAAGACCAGGGCGAATACACTCAAGGGTTCCTCGTCGACGGACGCCGCCATCAATATCTTCGATCAGGCCCAACAGAAGACCAAGGACAATTGCTTCCTGCCGGTGAGCGCGACGGAATACACGTTGAACTATAACGGGCAGAATCAAGTGGCATCTTCAGACGCTTCGGACGAGACTGCGGCCCCGGTCGTAGAAAACCATAAGATCAAGAACATCGTGGTGGACAGCGACGTCGGCGGCGTGTTTGGAAACCTGACGGGCGCGACCATAGAGAACCTGGAGCTGATCGACTTTGACATCACGAGCTCCGGCAACGCGGGCGCGCTGGCGGGAAGTATCACCGGCGCAACGAGCGGCGTTACCAACGTCGTGGCCTACAACACGCCCGAATTTGACGCGACCAAGGCCAAGGCGCCGACGGTCACCTCCACCGACGGCAGCGTCGGCGGACTGATCGGCAGCATGAAGGACACCACGGTGGAAAAGTGCGCCGCGGCGCTGGTGGTCAGCGGAAAGGACAACGCGGGCGGCCTGGTGGGACGCTCTGACGGCGGCAGCGTCATCGGCTGCTATGCCGGAGGTCACGCGGTGGAGAAGAAGGATGGCGATAACGTCATCGGCGTGTGGTACGGCGATGTCAACGAAGCCGGGAATGCCTACAACGTCACCGCTACCGGCACCGCTACCGGCAACGCGGGCGGCCTGATCGGCGCTATGACCGGGGACAGCAAAGTGGCAAACTGCTATTCCACCTGCTCCGTCAAGGGTGCGACGGCGGGCGGCTTCGTGGGCAAGGGCAGCAGCGGCAGCCTCTCAAACAGCTACGCTACCGGCCTCGTCGCCGGCGCGTCCAGTTCCTCCAAGATCGGCGCCTTCGCCGGGGAGCTGACCGCGAGAGCAACAGATTGCCTGTACTTTGAGATCGTCAATGAGATCGTTGATGAGACCACTGGCATGATCAGCTATCTGCCGCCGGTTCCCGGAAGCGAAACGACGACGGGCATCGCGGCGCTGGACGAGAGTGCGAAGACGTACAATGATTTCACGGGGGCGGATGGCGCCTGGACGGACGCGGAAGCCTACGACGCCACGCTCGCGCAATATTACACCGTCGGCGATGGGCTGAAGTACAATCTGAAGTCCATTCCGCGCCTGGCTGGAGACGCTTATACGGCCAGCGGGGAGGGCATGCCCGCCGACTTTGTCGCCACCCACTACGGCGACTGGCCCGCGCCGGAGATATTCGTCATCAATGAGAAATCCGGAAGCTGAGACGACCGAGCAACAAAACGCGCAGAAACGAAGGGATAGAACATTGGCAATCACAGGAAATAACAACGGCGCGGCCCCGAAGAAGCCCGCGGGCAAGGGCTATCTGCGCCTGGGCGATCTGCTGATTTCCGCCGGGCTGATCACCGAGGAACAGCTGGAGGAGGGCCTTCGCCTGCAAAAGGGCACCGGCAAGCGACTGGGCACCGTGCTGCAGGAGAACGGCTTCATCACCGAGAGCGAGCTGATCGAGGCCCTGCAGATGCAGCTGGGCATCGAGTTCATCGACCTGAGCAAGGTGAACATCCCCACGGAGCTGGTGCAGGTGGTGCCGAAGAACATCGCCAAGCAATATCAGGTCGTGCCCGTGCGAATCGCCCGCGACGAGCTGTACATCGCCATGAGCGACCCGCTGAACTTCTACGCCATCGAAGAGGTTCGCAAGGCCGCCCGCCGCAAGGTGGTGCCGATGGTGGCCATGTCCGCGGCGGTGGAGCGTGCCATTCAGGTGCTGTACGGCAACGAGGGCGCGGCCAAGGCCATCGAGGAGATGAAGCGGGAGGCCGCCGTCTCCGGCGAGACCACCGCGGCGGTGGACAACGCTTTCTCCGGCAACCAGGTGGGCGAGGACAGCGTTTCCCAGGCTCCGGCCATCAGGCTCGTGAACGCCATCATCGAGCGCGCCGTCACCGAGCGCGCCAGCGACATTCACATGGAGCCCCGGGAGACCGAGTTCTCCGTGCGCATGCGCATCGACGGCCTGCTCCGTGACATACTGACCGTGCCGCGGGAGCTGCAAGCCGCCGTCATCAGCCGCGTGAAGGTCATGTCCGGCCTGGACATCACCGAGCGCCGCGTGCCCCAGGACGGCCGCTTCAACGTGAAGGTGCGGGACAAGGACATCGACCTGCGCGTGTCCACGCTGCCCACGGTGTACGGCGAAAAGATCGTGGCCCGTCTGCTGGACAAGTCCGGCAGGAAGCTCAGCCGGGATTCCATCGGCCTCGCCGGGGACGACCTGGAGAAATACCTGCGGCTGGTGAAGATCAAGAACGGCGTGATTCTGATCGTCGGCCCCACCGGCTCCGGTAAATCCACCACCATGTACACCATGATCGGCGATTTGAACACCCGCGACGTGAACCTGGTCACGCTGGAGGACCCGGTGGAGTACAACATCGACGGCGTCAACCAGGTGCAGATCAACGAAAAGATCGGCATGACCTTCGCCAGCGGCCTGCGCTCCATCCTGCGCCAGGACCCGGACATCATCGCCGTCGGCGAGATCCGCGACGGCGAGACCGCCGAGATCGCCATGCGTTCGGCCATCACCGGCCACGTCGTGCTCTCCACCCTCCACGCCAATGACGCGCTGGGCACGGTGGAGCGCCTGATCGACATGGGCGTGGAGCCGTATCTGGTGGCCAGCGCCTTGAAGGGCGTGTTCAGCCAGAGGCTGGTGCGCCGCATTTGTCCCAACTGCCGCAAGCCCTACGAGCCCTCGGAGGAGGAGCAGCAGGAGCTGGGCATGACGCCCATGCCCGGGCGCACTTTCTACCGAGGCGCGGGCTGCCCGGAGTGCTTCGACACCGGCTATCGCGGCCGTACCGCCGTGTTTGAAATCTTCCCGCTGTCCATTCAGGTGCGCAGGCTTGTGGCCAAGGGCGCGCCCCGGGAGGAGATCGAGGCCCTGCTGAAAGCCCCCGGAAGCGGGTTCGTCTCTTTGAGGGATAACGCCATCCGACTGGTCGAAAACGGTACCACCACCGCCAGCGAGCTGCTGCGCGTGATCTATGAAGACATCTAATCCGATACCGTACACAGGAGGTCAAGACCATGATGACCATTGAACAACTCGTCACCAAGGCCCGGGAGGATCACGCCTCCGACATCCACCTGATCTACGGCGTGCCGCCCAAGTACCGCAAGGACGGCCAGCTGGAGAACATGTGCGAGGAGCCGCTGTCCGCCAACGAGTGCACCGCCTATGCCCGGGAGCTGGCGGGCACGCCGGATGCCTTCGACATATACCTGCACACCGGCGAGCTGGACGCGGCGGACACCTTCGCGGGCAACCGCTGCCGTATCCACATCTTCCGACAGCAGGGCCTGCCCTCTGTGGCGCTGCGCCTGCTGTCCGACCACATCCCGAAGCTGGACACCCTGGGCCTGCCCCCGGCGGCGCTGGGCCTGCCGGAGCTGCACAAGGGCATCGTGCTGGTCACCGGCGAGACCGGCTCCGGTAAGTCCACCACCCTGGCGGCCCTTCTGGATTACATCAACCACACCCGCAAGAGCCACATCGTCACCCTGGAGGACCCGGTGGAGTACGTCTACACACCGGACAAGTGCGCCATCAACCAGCGCGAGGTGGGCAAGGACACGATGTCCTTCGCCGCGGGCCTGCGCGCCTCCCTGCGCGAGGACCCGAACGTGATCCTCATCGGCGAGATGCGCGACCGGGAGACCATCGAGACGGCCATCACCGCCGCTGAGACCGGCCACCTGGTGTTCGGCACGCTGCACACCGGCAGCGCCTCAGACGCCGTAGACCGCATCGTGCAGGTGTTCCCGGAGGGCATGCAGACCCAGATCCGCCTCCAGCTGTCCATGTGTTTGCAGGCCGTGCTGACCCAGCAGCTGATCCCGAAGAAGACCGGCGGCCGCGCCCTGGCCTGCGAGATGATGATCGTCACCGACGCCATCCGCAACCTGATCCGCAACGGCAACACCCCGCAGATCGCCAATACCATCGCCACCAGCGCGGCCATCGGCTGCCAGACCATGGATCAGGCTCTCATCCGCCTGGCGCGCTCCGGCCAGATTTCCCGCGACATGGCCCTGCGCTACGCCCATGACGCGGATTACATGAAAAAGAACGTCTGATATTCCGATAAAAGGAGAGCGGGGAAATGGCCGCATATAAATACACTGCCGTCTCCAAGGACGGCAAGCGGGTCTCCGGCGTGATCGAAGCCTTCAGCGAAATTGACGCCGCGGCGAAGATCAAGGAGAGCTACTCCATCGTTCTGCAGATCTCGGAGGCCCAGGGCAAGAGCAAGGCCGCCAGCTTCCTCAGCATGGACCTGGGCGGCAACAAGCTGAACGACAAGGCCTTCATGCTGATGTGCCGCCAGTTTTCGGTCATCCTGAAGGCGGGCGTGCCCATCCGCCGCACGGTGGAGCTGATCGCCGAGAAGATGACGGACAAGCCCCTGAAGCGGATCCTGGACCAGGTGGCCAGCGACGTGGACGGCGGCCGCTCCCTGGCGGCCAGCTTCACCGACCGGGGCAAGAAGCTCTTCCCGATCACCTTCCTGGAGACGGTGCGCGCCGGCGAGGAGGCCGGTAGCCTGGACACCGCCTTTGAATCCGTCAGCGAACACTATGCCAAGGAGAGCAAGATGAAGGGCAAGGTGCGCGGCGCATTGATCTACCCGGCCTTCGTGCTGGTGGTGGCCATCGTGGTCGTGATCGTGCTGATGGTGAAGGTCGTGCCCACGTTCACCGCCATCTTCGACAGCTACGACGCGGAGCTGCCCGCGCCCACCAAGCTGCTCATCGCCATGTCCAATTTCTTCAGCCACTACTGGATGGTGCTGCTGGGCATCGGCGCGGCGCTGGTGCTGGCCTACAAGCTCTACGGCAACACCGAGCAGGGACGCATCAACCTGGCCAAGCTGCAAATGCGGCTGCCGGTGCTGGGCAACATCGCCATCCTCAACAGCGCCAGCCAGTTCGCCAACACCATGGCCATGATGATGGGCGCGGGCCTGCCCATGACCAAGGCCGTCACCATCACCAGCCGCGTGCTGGACAACTACCACGTCAGCCAGGAGGTGGGGAAGATCTCCTCCCGCCTGGAGGAGGGCCACACCCTGGGCCACAGCCTTCGGGAGGCGGCCTGCCTGCCGGACATCCTGGTGGACATGACGGCGGTGGGTGAGGAGAGCGGCGAACTGGAGCAGACGCTCACCATGACCGCAGAATACTACGATACCGAGCTGGAACAGGCCACGGCGGCGGCTCTGGCGAAGCTGGAGCCCACGGTGCTGGTGTTCCTGGCGGCCTTCGCCGGGTTCATCGTCATCGCCATCTACATGGCCATGTTCGGCATGTACAGCGCAATGTAACCGAGGCTGCCGATGAACAGAATTGTTGAAATCTTCCGTCGGCGCAGCCGCGGCGGCGTGAATCGACTGATCGTGATCCTGCTGGCGCTGATCGCCGTGATGCTGGTCATCATCGCCATTCCGAAGTGGGAGGAGTTCCGCTACCGCTCGGAGAAGACCGCCTGCGTGCAGGCGCTGAAATCCGCCCGGGACGGCCTCATCATCGACTACTTTGACAACTGGCAGGCCGGTTCCGTGGAGGATGCCAGGGAGACGCTGGACGCGGTGCTGCCCATGCGCCCGGGCATCTGCCCCTCCGGCGGCACGGTCTACCTGATCCGGGACGAAAACGGCATCTTTGAGCCCTTCTGCGGCCTTCACGCCGACGACACCAAGCGCCGCACCCGCCTGAACGCCAGCCGCGCACTGGACCTGTTCACCGAGGCGCTGAAGGAAGCCCTCAAGCGCAGCGAGGAGGAACCGGAATCTGTGACGGTGGAGCTGAACAGCAGGGAGCTTGAGGTCGTCCGCGTCTTGGAGGCCCCGAACATCCACCGGGGCACCGCCACCACCAACGGCTACAAGGGCGTCGTGGCCTTCTACGGCCTGGCGGGGGAAGGGGAGTTCTCGGACGTGAAGGCCAAGGCCGGAACCCCCTGCTTCTTCCTCTACGCCGACGAGGACCATTGCGCCACCTGGCGGCTGAATGACGGCTGGACCGGCGAGGCCTATATGTAACATCAAGATTATAGATCAAATTTGTAAACAAATTAACAATTTTGCAAAAAGTCAAGCGGATGCCCGTCATTCGCTTGACTTTTGGGCTGATTTGGTATAGATTAAGTATACCTTGTATTGGGCGCAGAAGATGCGCATCAGGCGCGGGAGGAGATAGGATATGTCCATCTATGATTACCGGCTTGTGCTGATCTTCTGCATCGCGGTGGCGGCCTGCTTCGGCGCGATCATGGGCTCGTTTTTGAATTGCGCGGCCTTTCGCATCGTGCGGGGGGAATCCTTCCTGAAGGGGCGCAGCCGCTGCCCGTCCTGCGGGCACACGCTCACGGCGCTGGAGCTGATTCCGGTGTTCAGCTGGCTGATCCAGCGGGGGCGCTGCAAGGCCTGCGGGGCGAAGGTTTCCGTCCGCTATCCGCTGACGGAGCTGGGCTTCGCGGCGCTGACGGTGCTGTGCCTGCTGCGGTTTGACCTGACGGTGCTGTGCCTTAGGAACTACGTGTTCCTGTGCTGCCTGTTCCTGTTGACGCTGACGGACCTGGAGGACATGACGATCCCCGACGGCTGTCACATCGTCTCCGTGCTGGCATGGGCCATTGCCCTGCCGTTCCTGCCCTTTCCGGGGTGGAGCGAGGTACTGCGCTCGGTGATCGCGGCGGTGGTGTTCGGCGGCGGCCTTCTGGCGATCTCGCTGATCATGGACAAGGTCCTGGGCCGGGACTCCATGGGCGGCGGCGACATCAAGCTGTTCGCTGTGGTGGGGCTGTACCTGGGCATCATCGGCACGCTGTTCGCCCTGCTGGCGGCCTGCGTGATCGGCCTGCTCTTCTCCGTCGTCACCCGCGCCAAGGGCGGCGACCGAGCGTTTCCCTTTGGCCCGGCCATCGCGGTGGCCGCGGCGGCCATGCTGCTCTATGGCGCGCCGCTGATCCAGTGGTATGGCGGGCTTCTATCAATCGTTTGAGGTTTAAGCAATGGCAAAGACGATACTCGGTGTGGATATTGGGCACGACCAGTTGAAGCTGGCGCTGGTGCGGGGCAAGCAGGTCCTCAAGACCGCCTCCGCGCCCATGCCGGAGAACCTTCTGCGCCAGGGCCAGGTCACCAGCCGCGAGGCCATGGCGGAGCTGGTCAAGAACACGATGAAGGCCGGCGGCCTGAGGGCCAACCGCGCCGCCATCGTGCTGCCCAACGACGTGGTGTTCGTCAAGAACGTGGACATGCCGCAGATGAGCGTGGAGCAACTGGAGTACAACCTGCCCTTTGAGTTCAACGACTACATCACCGGCGAATTGAAGGACTACGTGTTTGACTACGCCATGCTCTCCGACCCCAACGCCAAGCCCACTGGCAGCGAAGAGGGCGAGGGGGAGAACGGCGTCCCCACCATGGAGCTCATGGCGGTGGGCACGCTGCGCTCGGTGCTGGAGGACGACAAGGAGCTGCTGCGCAAGGCCGGCGTGAAGCTGGTGCTCACGGCCCCGGCCATCAGCGCCTACATATCCCTGATCCGCGCCCAACAGGAGAAGCTCTCCCAGGTCGCCGAGGAATACTGCATCCTGGATTTGGGCTACGAGGCCATCCGCATGTATATGTTCCGGGGCGACCGGCACGTGGCCACGAGGCTGCTGGAGATGGGCATGTCCAACCTGGACAACGTGCTGGCGGATGTCTACGGCGTGGACGTGCACCTGGCCCACACCTACCTGATGAGCAATTACGAGAACTGCCAGACCCGCGAGGAATGCGTGAACGCCTATTCCAACATCGCGGTGGAGCTGATGCGGGCCCTGAATTTCTATCGCTTCTCCAACCCGGACAGCTCCCTGGAGCACATGTGGCTCTGCGGCGGCGGCGCGGTGATCGAAGCCATGCGGGACACCCTCTCCGAGATGCTGAACGTCGAACTGCATCGGGCGGAGGAGCTGATCCCCGGCGGCGAGAAGCTGACGGAATGCAATACCTACGCCCAGGCCATCGGCATCGCGATGGGGCTGTAATCCAAAAGCCTTCCCCTTTAGGGGAAGGTGCCCCCGAAGGGGGCGGATGAGGTCGTCTCCCCGGCCTTCCCATGAGGCGGTGGCAGACATCCAGTAGGGGCGGCGTTGTGCCGCCCGCACCAGCCTTCCCCTGTGTAAGGGGAGGTTGCCCGAAGGACCGGCGGGGTTGTCTCCGTCAACAATTCCCAATCTCTTGCATAAACTTTGGAGGAAAGAAACACCGTGGCAGCTGCGAAGGGAAAGCCTCTGGGTGGCGCCCGCCAGAAGAAGACGATCGGCGGGAAGTTCCCCACCAAGAGGTCGATCAACCTGGTGTTGGTCGATGAAAACAAAATAAACCCTCTCAAGGCGGTGCTGGGCATCATCCTGATCGTTGCGCTGGCGGCTGCGTTCAGCAAGTTTTTGGTGTATGACCGCCTGGTGGAGGCGTCACAGGCCCAGAGCCGGGTGAACGAGCTGCAAGGCATCCTGGACACCACGCTGGCTTCCATCAAGCAGTACGGCGAGGTGGAGACGGAATACGCCCACTACACCCAGGACGACATGACCGCCGCGGAGACGGGCCTGGTGGACCGGGCCCAGGTGGTGGCGCTGATCAGCGACATCATCCGGGACCAGGACAACCTGTTCGACATGTATGTCTATAACAGGAATTTCCATATGCTCTTGCAGAACATGCTTGAAAACGAGGAGCACAACCCCTACTACGCGCTGCGCCGCTTCCGCACGGATGTTCAGGCCCTGGGCGAGGAGGTGGCGACCTACCGCGAGCATGTGCTGTCCTGGAGCGTGGCCAACAACATGCTGCAGGTGGAGGCCACGGGCAAGACCCTCGTCGCCATGAACAGCATCGCCCGCCACGTGGAGGAGAATGAGATCGTCGATACCTGCACCCTCTCCACCGCGAAGAAGGACGCCTACACCATGCGCGTCACGGGCCTGCCCACCGGCGTCGCGGGCAAGTTCCAGATCTACCTCAGGCTGCCTCCGGAGCCCACAGAGGAGGTGACGGCGCCGTGAAGATGTTCAGCCGGGATTTTACCCGCACCGAAAAGATACTGATTACCATACTTGCGCTGATCCTGCTGGCGCTGATGTACTATCAATTCGTCCACAAGGCGGTGGAGGCGACGGTCCAGAACGCCACCATAGAGGCGCAATCGCTGGAGACGCAGATCACCGCGGCGCAAGCCCGCGCGACACGCCTCGCGTCCCTGCAGAATAAGATGGACGCGCTGAAGGAATCCGGCAACCTCTCCTGGATGCCCAGCTATAACGCCAGCAAGCCGGAGATCGCGTTCCTGAACGAGGTGCTGAAGGATACGCTGAGTTATTCCGTGGAGTTTGCCTCCGTTACCCGCACCAGCAACCAGATTCGGCGCAATTTCAAGCTGAGGTACACCACCGGCGGCTATCGGGCCGCCCGGAGGATCATCGAGGCGCTGCGCGCGGGTACGAACCGCTGCATCGTGGGGGATGTGAGATGCAGTATCTCCACCCTGGGTGTCACCGCGGTGGACGCTTCGGCCACCTTCTATGAGACGATGGTGGAGGGTACCCCGGATGCCGGCCTGCCCGCGGACACCGCCGCGGCGAAACAGTAAAATTTCTGGAAAAATTTTCTCGAAAAGGTATTGCAAAAATCACCAGTACGTGTTACAATGTAATAGATAAAATGCTTCGGCATGAAGCATCGCATCTATATCGGCTGTTCCCGGCAGCCAAGCTCTTGGGCTTCGCAATCCCGCGGAGCCGTGCAGATTCCGGTTCGGGCGGCGATCGGCCGTGAACCGTCCGGACTCCGACAATCTACATGTAGAAAGGAAGAAGAATCTCAATGAAGAAGAATAACAAGAAGGGCTTTACCCTGGCCGAGCTGCTGATCGTCGTCGCGATCATCGCCGTGCTGGTGGCTGTGGCCATCCCTGTGTTCACCACTCAGCTGGAGCGCAGCCGTGAGGCGACTGATGTTGCCAATGTCCGTTCTGCTTATGCCGCTCTGATGGCTGATTACATTGCTACTGGTTCCGCAAGTGGTACTACTGTCACCGCACAGCAGACTCAGGACGACTGGCAGGGCACTCCTGGTACTCTGATGACTCAGATCAATGGTGTCGAGAGTCCGTATTCTTTCGATGCTAAGACTACAAGCAATGAATATTCCATCTCGATTAATTCGAGTGGCGAACCGGTGATTAACTGATTGTTTGTAACTGCATAGCTTTATCCATCTTCCGGGAAGGATAGTTAAAGCAGGATGCTTGTTACAAATCAAATTGGGCTTCGCCTCACCAAGTGGGTCGAAGCCCTTTCTGTATTCACAGTGCAAGCTAAGTTCTGCCGAAAGGTTTGATCAGTATGCAAATGAGAAGAAGGATCGAAAAGCTTGATATGGCGGTATTGTCCTTTTTTGTCCCATTCATTATCATAATCTTATGCTATATTGCTTTACACATCGAACCGTTCGGCGAGCATACATTGATCATCTCGGATGCCAGAGGGCTTTATGCGAGCGATTTGATGTATATTGCGCGTGCCCTTCGGGGTCAGGAAGACATACTCTATTCGTTCAAATCCGGCATTGGCATGAATATGATGGGCGCGAATTGCGGCCTGTTGAACCCTGCCAACTCAATTACGCTGCTTTTTGACATCACAAGCCTTCCAACCCTTTACTCACTCCTGATGGCGATCGACATCTCTTTCTGCGGATTGACGATGTATTGCTTTCTGTCAAATGTGTATGGCAGGAATGGGAAGAACCTCATATTTTCTACCATCTATGCCATGATGGGCTTCAATGTCGCTTATTGTTATCACTACAATTTTATACTCAGTCCAGAACTTCTGCCGCTGATTGCCCTTGGAATCCACAGGATCATCGAGGGTAAAAGCCCATGGCTCTATATCGCAAGTCTTTGCTATGCTGTTCTGGCCAGTTTTTACTTTGGCTTTATGCTCTGCATTGCGTCCGTGGTCATTTTCCTTTTCTGGTATGTCAGGGATCATGACCGGATCAGGATCAATCGGCGCAAAATCTGGATCAACTATACGGCTGCGTCGCTTGTCGCGGGTCTTTTGCCAGCGGTTGTCTGGGTCGCCGCATTGTTGTCCTTTTCTGGCGGACGACTGAATCAAAACTCGATTCTGGATTTTTCATTCGAGGAAAATATGTCTCTGTCTGCCGCTTGCGCAAAGTTTTTCATTGGCGCGAACAATACAAGCGAACAGATCAACGGGCAGCCCAATGTATTCATCGGCAGCCTTGCTCTCTTTCTGAACTTTGCATTTTTCGTAGACCGACGCAATAGTTTCCGCAAGAAGGTCATCTATGCAGCTCCGCTCGTCTTCTACTTTGTGACCTTCTACATTCGCGCTTTTTCGATGGTGGTGCAGGGCTTTTCCGCCACGAATTGGTTCAATTACCGCTACTCATTTGTATTCTCCTTCTTGATGATCCTAATTGCCTTCGAAGAGTTTGCTGTACTTCGAAGCATGGAACGGGCTGACTTCAAGAAGACCTGCGGTGTATTTGCCGTGTTTGTACTACTCGTATTCGGACAGCGATACAGCTATGTAACTGGCGGTGGGATGCTTTTGGGGATGGCTTTGCTCTGCGCCAGTCTTGGCGTAATCTGGTGGAACAGGATCGATCCGAAGCGCGCTCCATCCAACTTGCTGGTGATTCTATTGGTTTTGCTTTGCTCTGTTGAATCCTATGCCAATTATTTCGTCTGCACCGGAGCACTGAGAGACTGGGAATCTGAACCTTCGGAATACAAGGATGATCTGTTTGCCGGAAGCATCATAAGTGACGCGATACGGCAGTTAGACCCTTCATTCTATCGCATGGCAAGTGAACACAGCACAAATCAACTAGCATCCAATGATCCTCGTCTATTCGGTTATAATGGCCTGATCAGCTTTGGATCTTGTGAAAGAGATGATGTGTACCATGGATTGACCAAGCTCGGCATGTCTCGATGGAACAACCGTATGTGGTATACCTATGGCAAACCAAGCGCCTTCGATGCGCTGCTTGGTGTTAAATATGTTGTTTCGGAGCAGAATCTTGCAGAGGAAAAGGGTTATGAGTATCTGGTAAACATGGGAGACTATGATGTCTATCGCAACCCTTATGCGCTGCCCATAGCAGTGCTAGCTGCTCCTGAATCGGAAGCTGTAACGCTAGGCCTCAATCCTTTTGAGAACCACAATGCGCTGTGGAAATCTATAACAGGAGAAAACAAAGACGTATTTGAAATCCAGGACGATATAGAGTTTGTCTATCATACAGGCAATGACGGTGAAATTGTGGATTATAGTGCGGCGAAAGCATATAGTGCTTCTGTATCCGCCGACGCAATGAA
The DNA here is from genome assembly GCA_900315585.1 of uncultured Eubacteriales bacterium. Classification (GTDB taxonomy): domain Bacteria; phylum Bacillota; class Clostridia; order Christensenellales; family Aristaeellaceae; genus UBA2862. The sequence continues at coordinate 117,561 of OMZP01000005.1, forward strand.
CTCTGCCGACGATCAATCCGGAAACAGTGTTTCTGTCAGCGAGTCAGACGCTGCCGAAAGGAATATTGATGCCATCCGACAGAACTACCATATAGAATGCAGCTTCGTGGCGGATCATGACGGCCCGGTATATGGCTATAATGGGCTTTCTGTTGATGAGAAGAATGGATACGCTGGTGAAGCATTGTATTATCTGGGCTATTATCATAAAGGGGAAACGGTGACGGATTACATTTCCCTGAATGGTGCGGCGAGCAAGGATGTCCTCAACATGGTTTGTGCGGAATACTCTGCGGCGTGTGCCGACCAGTCCGTGCTTGAGTTATACAGTCAGAAACTCCAAAACGGAGCAGGATTGCTTGAAAAACACACCGATAGCTACCTTTCAGGGAATATTACAGCGCAGACAGAGGGACGACTGTTTTTCACCATACCCTTTGATGAAGGGTGGACTCTAATGATCGATGGAGTGGAGATCCCCCTGAATAAGACGGCTGATCTGTTTATGTCAGCACCTGTTCAAGAAGGGGAACACAGCTATGAGTTACATTTCCTCCCAAAGGGAATGCGTACGGGCATGTATTTATCCATTAGCGCCGTTGTTCTGCTTATTGCTCTTGCTATATACAACATTGTAGCTCGAAAGCAAAGAAAGCGTTGAACAATGCCTTGAATCATGAGGCTAGACCTTGCCCGCTTTTCCCTATAGACGATGGGAATGGCGGGTTTTTTGTTTGCCAATCCCGCCCAAATATGGTATAATAACTGCCTGTGAGAAAGGCGGTGGCGGCATGGAGCAGAAGCGGCGGCGGACGCTGTGGGTCGTGCTGGCGCTGGCCTGGCCTACGATGCTGGAGCAGCTTTTGCAGGTGGCGGCTCAGTATGTGGACGCGGCCATGGTGGGCCGCCTGGGCGCCCAGGCCACTGCGGCGGTGGGCAGCACCGTCACCATCAACTGGATGGTGGGCGCGACGCTCTCCGCCATGGGCATCGGCTTCCTGGCCTTCATCGCCCGGGAATTGGGCGCGAAGCGGTTTGAAAACGCCGCCCGCGCCGTGGCCCAGGCGGTGTTCTGCACCCTGGTGGCGGGGCTGGGCTTCACGGCGCTGACGCTGGGCCTCAGCCCCTTCGTGCCCCGCTGGATGAACGCCGCGGAGGACATCCGCGAGGCCTCCGCCCGCTATTTCTTCATCATCTACACGCCCATGCTGCTGCGCGCCGCCACGGTGGTGTTCGGCACGGTGCTCCGCGCCTCCGGGGACACCCGTACGCCCATGAAGGTGAATTTGCTGGTGAACCTGGTGAACGTGGTGATGAACTTCCTGCTGATCTACGAGACCCGGGACGTGACCCTGCTGGGCGTGACGCTGCGCATGCCCGGCGCGGGGCTGGGCGTGACCGGCGCGGCCATCGGCACCGCCGCTGGGTTCACCGTGGGCGGCGTCGCCATGACCGTCGCCCTCTGGCGGCATCCCCGGCTCTCCCCGAAGGGCCGAAGCCTGAAGCCCGACCCGTCCATATTGAAGCCCTGCATGAAGGTGGCGCTGCCCGCCGCCATCCAGCGATTCGGTACGTCCTTCGGCTATGTGGCCTTCGCCTCGGTGATCAACAGCCTGGGCACCGTGGCCACCGCCGCCCATTCCATCGCCAACACCGCCGAATCCGCCTTCTACATCCCTGCCTACGGCATCCAGACCGCCGCCGCCACCCTGGTAGGCAACGCCAGCGGCATGAAGGACCAGGCCTACATGAAGCGGATCACGCGGACGCTGCTGATCCTGGAGCCCGCGCTGATGGCCGTGTCCGGCGCGGTGTTGTTTATCCTCGCGCCAAGGATGATGGGCATGTTCACGCCGGACGGCGAGGTGGTCGCCCTGGGCAGCACGGTGCTGCGCATGGTGGCCGTCACCGAGCCGCTGTACGGCATCGCCGTGGTGCTGGAGGGCATCTTCCTGGGCGTGGGCGACACGCTGTATGCCTCCGTGTGCAACCTCTGCGGCATGTGGGGCGTGCGGGTGCTGGGCACGGTGCTCCTCGTGCGCGGCATGGGCTATGGGCTCACCGCCGCCTGGGGCTGCATGATCGCCCACAACATCCTGCTCTGCGGGCTGTTCGCCTGGCGATACGCCAGGGGGAAGTGGAACCCGCTGATCACGGGGCAGAAGTTTTAGAGCAGTATATAAGGGACTGTCTCAAAACGCCTAATACTAAATTCCATCTAATCCATGCACATCTGCGTGCGTCTTTTCCGCCCTGGCTGTGCTTCGCTTCGGTCAACGATGCGCTGCATCGCCTCCCAAATCCACTCCGCATTTGTACATGTTTTAGAAGGAATTTAGTATAAACACATCGTTTTCCCACCGTAGGGGCGGCATTCTTGCCGCTGGGAGCGGACCCTCCGCCCGCGGACGCCATAAATGGCGTCCCTACGGTTGGATCATGTACCAGGCATCTGATTTGAGACAGCCCCTTTTCAGGTTGATCGCGCTTATTGACCGACACCGTCGGCGGGCAGCTGCCGCAGGATGTCCTCCACCTGGCGGCTGGCGCGCTCCAGCTGGTCGCGGGCTTCGTTGATGCGCCGCTGCACCATGAAGTCGGCCAGGAAGCCGTCGAAGAAGAAATCCGCGAAGGTCAGCAGCTCGTCGATGTGCACGTCGGGCAGGTCCACGTCCTGCAGCTCCTCGCAGAAGTCCTCCAGGTCGTAGCGCGCCTGCTCGATGTCGCTGCGGGCATCGTCCAGCTTGCTGTGCTTCACCAGGGACGTGATCAATCCGCCGCCCAGCAGGTCAAAGATGCCCCAGGTGCGGGCGCTGTCCAGGTGCTTCTCCGCCTTGCGCAGGCTGTTGAGGGCCCGGATGCCCGCGGCGCGCGCCTCGCGCACCTCCCTTGCCATATCCACAACCATTCAAAACACTCCCTTCTGTGAAAAAAGACCTATACCGTGATGCTTCACAATATAAGTCTTGCCGTCTCATCTGCACCGGGTGACTGATCACCGTGTGTTGACGATCGCAGAACCGCTTGCGCGTTCGGCTACTCCCTCGTATTGAGTGAGGCCATTATAGGCGATTTGCAGCCTAAAATCAACGCTTCGGCGCCCAAAACCGCGTTTTTGGCGCCGAAATATCGCATATCGGGTCTGACGATTACGCGATCTCCTCCCAGGCGCGGCGCTCGCCCTCCTCGCGGAACTGGTTGGCGTAGAGGGTGTAGTAGTAGCCCTTCTGGCCGAGCAGCTCGGAGTGGGTGCCGCGTTCGATGATCCGGCCGTTCTTGATCACGAGGATCAGGTCCGCGCTGCGGATGGTGGAGAGGCGATGGGCGATGATGAAGGACGTGCGCCCGGTGAGGGCCACGGCGATGGCCGCTTGCAGCTTCTGCTCCGTCTGGGTGTCCACCGAGCTGGTGGCCTCGTCCAGCACGAATATGGAGGGCTTGGCGATCAGGGCGCGGGCGAAGGAGATCAGCTGCTTCTGGCCGGTGGACAGGCGATTGCCGCCCTCGCCAACCTCGGTGTCGTAGCCCTTCTCCAAATTCAGTATGAAGTCCTCCGCGTCCACGGCCCGGCAGGCGGCCTCGATCTCGCTGTCCGTGGCGTCCAGGCGGCCGAAGCGCACATTCTCCCGGATGGTGCCGGAAAACAGGTGCGGCTGCTGGAGCACGTAGCCCAGGTGGGCCTGGAGCCAGAGGATGCTGCGGTTGCGGTAGTCCTCGCCGTCGATGCGGATCACGCCCTTCGTGGGCTCGTAAAAGCGGCCCAGCAGGTTCACGATGGTGCTCTTGCCGCTGCCGGTCTCGCCCACCAGCGCTACGGTCTGGCCGGCCTTCACCTTCAGGTTGAAGTCCTCCAGCACCTCCTCGCCGGTGGAGTAGTGGAAGGACACATGGTCGAACTCCACGTCGCCGCGGATGTCCGGCCAGTTCTCCTTCTTCGGGTTGAAGCTGTCACCGAACTGCTCGATCACCTCCGGGCGGTCCACGATCTCCGGCTCCGTCTCCAGCAAACTCAGCACCCGCTCCGCCGCGGCCTGGCTGGCCTGGAGGTCTGCGAAGATGCGGGCGATGTTGCTGATGGGCTCGAAGATGCCGGTGGAATACTGCACGAAGGCCGCCAGCGTGCCCACGGTCACGAGGCTGTCGACGATGAACACCTCCGTGCCGCCCCGGTGGAGCACCAGCGCCGTCGCCACGGAGCCCAGGGAGATGACGATGGGGTGGAACAGCGCGCTGAACACCGCCGCCCGGATGGAGGACGTGCGCATCCTGCCCGTCAGCACGGCGAACTCCGCGCAGTTGGCGTCCTCGCGCACCAGCGTCTTGCTGGTCTTGGCTCCCATGATGCCCTCGTTGAACGCGCCGGTGATCTGGCTGTTGGTCTTGCGCACCTCCCGGTAGCTGGACAGGATGCGCTTCTGGAACCACACAGCCACCGCCGCGATGACCGGCATCACGCTCAGCACCAGCAGCGCCATCCGCACGTTCAGCAAGAACATGGCCACGGCGGTGATCAGGATATAGGCCCCGGACCAGAACAGATCCACCAGACCCCAGGCCACCGTCTCGCCCAGGCGGGCGGTGTCGCTGGTCATGCGGGAGATGATGTAGCCCACGGGCGTCTGGTCGTAGTAGGAGAAGGACAGCTCCTCCAGGCGCTTGAAGCACAGCTTGCGGATGTGGCGGTTGATGCCGTTCTCGGCCTTGCCGCAGATGCGGCAGAAGGTGTAGATGCAGGCCGACTGCAAAAGGACTGTGCCGATGTAGCGCGCGGCGAACCAGGCCTTGCCCGTCGTGGCCCCGCCGCCGATGAAGGTGTCGATGGCCTCCCGGGTGAGCAGGGGGAAGATGGTGTCGCACAGGGCGCTGACGGCCATGGTCGCCATGATGGCCAGCAGGTGCTTGTGATACGGCTTCATGTAGCCAATCAGCCGCCGCCAGAGCCCCGCGTCCAGCTTCTTTGTATAGTCCTGTTCCTGTTGGAATTGCATGGGTAATCACCTCAAACAAATGGGTGTAGGTTGAAAGCGTTTGAATTGTTGCTGGCAGTAGGGGCGCCGTTGCGGCGCCCGCTCCGAACAGCATGAACACAGGTCGGCCTGGCGGGCAGCGCAACGCCGCCCCTACAGGTTATCCGACTTCCTGCTTGAGTTCGTCCTCCAGCGCCGCCTGGATTCGGTAGACCTTCTGATACAGGCCCTCCTGGTGGATCAGGTCCTCGTGCCTGCCCTGCTGGGCGATCCGTCCGTCCTCCAGCACCAGGATCAGGTCCGCGTCCGCCAGGGTGGTGAGGCGGTGGGAGATGATGAACGTGGTGGGGACGCGCCCGTGCATGCCGCGGCCCTCCTTCAGGGCTTCGCGGATGGCCCGGTCGGTCTCGGTGTCCACGGCGGACAGGGAGTCGTCCAGGATCAGGATGTCATTGTCCCGGAGCAGCGTCCGCGCGATGGCGATGCGCTGCTTCTGGCCGCCGGAGAGGGTCACGCCCCGCTCGCCGACCATCGTGTCGTAGCCCTCCTTGAACTGGCCGATGAAGCCGGAGGAGCGGGTGATGTCTGCCGCGCGCTGGATGGAGGCCTCCGGCGCGTCCGCCTCGGTGATGGCCAGGTTGTCCCGGATGGACCGGGAGTAGAGGAAGGGCTCCTGGAGCACGTAGCCCACGCGGGAGCGCAGGTATTTCTTCTCGATGGTGTTGATGTTGCGCCCGCCGATGGTGATTTCGCCGCCGGACACGTCGTAGAGCCGCTGCAGCAGGTTCATCATCGTGCTCTTGCCGCTGCCCGTCGCGCCCAGTATGGCCACGGTCTGGCCGGCTTTGGCGGTGAAGGACACGTCCTTGAGCACCGGGTGCTTGCTGTCGTAGTTGAAGGACACGTGCCTGAATTCGATGTCCGCGTACAGCGGCGCTTCGCTGGCACCGGGGGTGTCGCTCTCCGGCTTCGCGTCCAGGATCTCGTAGCAGCGGCGCATGGCGACCATGGACTTGCCCAGGTCCTGCAAGATGCGCCCCAGCTGGCGAATGGGCCAGATGAGCATGGAGATGTAGCTGACGAAGGTCAGCACGTTGCCGGTGGTGATCTCCCCGCGGGTGGCGAAGAGGATGCCGAACAGCAGCGTCATGCCCGTTTGCAGCATGCTCAGCATGTCCGAGCCGGCCCAGTAGGTGGCCATCACGTAGCTGATGCGGATGTTCTTGTCGTGCATGTCGTCGGCCCGCTCGTTGAAGCGGTCGCTCTCGTAACGTTGCCGCCCGAAGGCCCGCACCACGCGCACGCCGCTCAGGCTCTCCTGGAGCATGGTGCTCAGCGCGCCGTCGGCCTCGTCCGCATCCCGGAACAGCTTTTGCACCCAGTGGAAGAACCAGAAGGCCAGGCCGAACAGCGGGGGAATGAGGATCAGGGAGATCAGCGTCAGCTTCACGTGGATGGAGGCCATCAGCCACAGGGCCAGCACCACCATGATCACGGTGCGGAAGATCTCGATCACCTGGCTGGCCAGGAAGCGGCGCACGGTGTCCACGTCGGTGGTGCACCGCTGGATCAAATCACCGGTCTGGGCCTTCACGTGAAAGTCGTAGTCCATGTCCAGCAAGTGCCGGTACAGGCGCGTGCGCATCTTCTCGGCGATGGTTTCGCTGGCTTCTGCGCTCCACTTGCCCCGCAGGTACTGAAACAATCCGCCCACCAGGCTGACCGCCACCACCATCAGCGCCACGATCCAGATGTGCCGCGCCAGGTATTCCGCGCCGCCCCGGGCGTCAAACCAGCCCGCCAGGAATCCCGGCAGGTTCACCGGGGACGCGCCCGCGCCGTTCATCGTGTCCGTCACGGCGTCCACGGCCCCGGCGATCAGCAGCGGCGTCAGGAACGAGGTCAGCACGCTCACGGCCACGGAGAACACGCTGCCCAGATATTTGAGGCCGCTGCCCTTCATAAACTCCGGGAAGCGCCTGAGCACGCCCCGCTCAAAAATGCTTTCGTTCATATTGGTATCCATGGAAACCTCCGAATGAGAGAGAGTAAGACATAAAAAGCGCCGGACACCCGCGTGTCCGGCGCAAATCAGCCCTGGCTAAACCTGGGCGGAATACACTTCTGGACGACGGCAGGCGAAAACAAGCGGTGCGACAGTATTTATACGCAGCTTCATAGGTCTCGCCTCCGTTTCCTTTGGATTTGGCGCACCAGCGCCATCGGGTTTCAGTATAGATCATGGTCTGGGGCTTGTCAATGCGTTTGGTGGACATAACATAAACTTCACCGCTTTTCAGATGCGCACGCCACAATTCGGACACAATTTAATGGAAAAATCGCATAATCAAACAGGTCTTGACAAATTTCTGACATAATATTACAATAGTATTGTAATGCCAGAAACAATGAACCCTTTGGAGGAAGATTGTATGCGACCGACAAGATGGATTGCGATTCTGCTGGCGGCTTGCCTGCTGGCTTCGATGCTCACGATGGGCCTGGCCGAGGAAGTATCCTCGGAGGCGCCCGTTGAAGCGACGATAGGGGAAGCTGTCGAGGCTCCCGTGGAGATTCCCGCCGACGAGGGCGCGGCGATTGCCGCCGAACCCGTGGAAGCGGAAGCGCCGGTGGAGCTGGGCGAGACGGATCTGCCCGTGGAAGAACCCGCGGCGCAGGAGCCCGCCGTCGAGGAAGCCCTGCCCGCCGACGAGGGCTATGCCGTGGCGGCGGCCCCGCTGCCCGACTACACCTACGCCCAGGTCGCCAGCGACGGCGCGGCGGTGTATCGCCAGGGCGACGACTGGGAGCCTGCGGCGACCCTCAGCGCGGGCGACGTGGTGCTGATGACCGGCATGAACGACGGCCGCGCCGCCATCGCCTTCTGCGCCGACGGCGAGGTGTTCGTCGGCACGATGGAGCTCTCCGAGCTGCTGCCCCTGAACGAGGAGCGCACCTCGGCCTATCTGGACCAGGTGGCCGTCTCCGGCACGGCGGGCCTCTACAACGGCGACCTCAACTGGCCGCTGATGCCCCTGGCGAACGTCACTTACGGCGACGGCCGGGAGGTGCTGGCCTCGTCCAACTATACCGACATCAACAACGACACCGTGTTCAACATGAACGGCAAGGACATCTATGCCAACATGGTGCCGGACACCGGTTCGGGCAACTGCTGGAGGTGGGCCCAGGGCATCTATGAGCTGGTCTGGGGCTGCCGCTTCAGCGAGAACTTCAAGGGCAACGACAATACCGGCCTCAACCTGCTGGCCAACCTGAACGACGCCCAGCGCACGCTGACCCCGGCGCACCTGAAGGCCTTCATCGGCCAGACCACTCCCGGCGCGACAATCCGCATGTGCGCCTGCTCCTCGGAATGCTCGTCCTTCAACAACGACGGCCTCAGCTGCGGCCACAAGGGCCACAGCATGATCGTGGTGGGCAAGAACGCCGACGGCCTGTACACCATGGACAGCCACTCCAATTCCCAGCACACCCGGTTCTACTCCTGGCAGGGCTTCTGCAACGCCTGGAAGGGCTACACCTACGTCAAGTACATCAAGTGGCCTGGCGCGTCCCCGCTTCCGGCCAACTCCATCTCCGCCGACGGGGCCAACATTGCCGTGACCGGCGTGAGCCTGAGCACCGGGGCGTTCACGATGAACGTGGGCGAGACCACCTCCGTGGTCGCCATCATCTCTCCCGCCGACGCCACCGACAAGAGCGTCACCTGGGCCACCAGCGACGCCTCCGTGGTCGTCGTGAACGACGGCGCGGTCACGGCCCTCAAGGCCGGCACCGCCACCGTCGGGGTCCGTACCACCGACGGAAACTTCACCGCTACCTGCACCGTGACGGTCAAGAAGCCCATCGAGCGGAAGGCGCTGACCAAGAAAGGCAGCAACGGCACTGTGTTCCTGGCCCTCGGCGAGCAGCTCCAGCTGACGCCGGACTTCGCCATGGCCAATGGCTGGCAGGTCAAGGGCGTCAAGTCCAGCAAGGCCAAGGTGGCCAGCGTGGACGCCAGCGGCCTGATCACCGGCCTCACCGTGGGCAAGGCGAAGATCACCGTCTCGACCTCGAAGAAGAAGGCCACCCTGAACGTCGCCGTGGTGGACCCCTCCGTGCCCGCCGCCGTGGCGCTGAACAAGTCTGGCACGCAGAGGCTGAAGGTGGGCGACACCCTGAAGCTGGAAGCCGCCGTGCTGCCCACCACCGCCTCCACCACTTTCGCCTGGAAGTCCTCCAAGCCGTCGGTGGCCGCCGTGGACGGCAACGGCAACGTGATCTGCCTGAAGAAGGGCAGCGCCACCATCGCTGTGCGCACCGCCAACGGCAAGACCGCCAAGGTGAAGATCAAGGTGAGCAAGAAGTAATACTAGAGTGTGTTTCTAAACGCATAACCACAAAGATTATGCAAGAAGGATACGGATGCAGGCCAGATGGACGAAGGCAAGGAAACGGGAAGCGAG
>OMZP01000019.1 GCA_900315585.1 uncultured Eubacteriales bacterium
TACAAGTTCGCGGGCTGGTGCACGACGAACACGGCGGGCTATTACGCCTGCGACGGGATGACCTATGCGGCGGGGGACACCCTCCCGGCGAGCCCGAGCACCTCGGCGACGGCGGGCGGGGCATTGAATTTGTATGCGATGTGGGGAGAAATCTGCGCTGGCTATACTACCATGCAAAGCTTGTCTTCTTCCAATATCGGTACACTGCTTCCGAGCGTTGGTAGTACTGCCACAGTCTGTGATGTACGCGATGAAACGAAATACATCATTGGAAAGTTAGCGGATAATAAGTACTGGATGTTAGACAACCTCGCTCTAGACCTCACCAATAGTACAGTCCTAAACGGCATGAATGAAAACAACACTCATGCCAGTAACACCACGCTTGGCTATCTCAAAGGCACTACTACCGGCGCCACTTCTGATCAATATGCTACCGCCAAAGTCTCTAATTGGACCAGTAGCTACAGCTACTCAGCTCCACTAGTGAATATGGCTAGTAAAGATGTAGTCCCTACATCATACAATAGCACTGATGACCCGATGAAGGATGCGGTAGTAGCAGGCAACTGGAAAGTAGGCGGCTACTACAACTACTGTGCTGCTAGTGCCGGCTCCTACTGCTACGGTAACGGCACATCATATGGCACCAGTTCTGGTAACGCCACTGAAGACATCTGCCCGAAAGGCTGGCGCATGCCTACTGGCAGTACTTCTGGTGAATACTCTGCTCTAGCCAATGCTATCTATGGCTCTACTGGCTCTACTTCCGATGCTATTGCTTACGCCAACTACCGCTCCGTTCTACGCCTACCTCTTTCGGGCTATTTCATCAGTGGCTCGGCGGGCTATCAGGGTAGCAACGGCTACTGGTGGTCTTCTACTCGCGACAGTAGCAACGACATGTACCGCCTCCGCGCGAATACGAGCAGTATCTACCCAGCCGACAACATCCGTCGCAGCTACGGTTTCTCTGTCCGTTGTGTGCTAGGGTCCTAGCCCTGGTAGCGGAGCGCACTTGAGTCGGTATCGTATTCCGGGTTCCGGCTTCTCCCTCCCCGCCCTTTCCCGAAAAATGCGCCCCGAGCGTCCCTTGTGGACGGGTCGGGGCGCTGGGGTAGAAAACAGCGTTTTGACTCGGCTGTATCAGTTGAGTCAATTTTGCGCCTGTGATGTCAATCGCAGAGTGAGATTGGGTGCATCGGCGCGATTTGAGGAAAACCGGCGCAAAGGGTTTTGGTTAAGAATTGGTGTGGAGGAGGGGAAGACGGTGGATTTCACACAGGAGAGCAAGCTGATCATCTACTCACGACCTCTGCGACAACGGGGGTGACGCTGGGTCGAAGCAAAAAAGAATGGACGTCAGCTTGTTCTCCAAACTGACGTCCATAGGTGGCACCGCCACGGGGACTCGAACCCCGGTTTTCGCCGTGAGAGGGCGACGTCTTAACCGCTTGACCATGGCGGCATGGTTGGCTGCCGAACCTGGATTCGAACCAGGACTAAATGAGTCAGAGTCATTCGTGCTACCTTTACACAATTCGGCAATCGTCGTCCGAACACGAACCGTGCCCGACCGACAAGAGATATTATAATTGGAACGGGGGCAAAAGTCAAGCCGTTTTTGTAATTTCATCTGCTTTTTACGTTTGAAACGGGCACAAGGAATTAAATGTTCGTTAAGGGGCGCAATGTGCTTGAAAGCTTCATATTCAGGCGTTATGCTATCATCAGTGCGGGAGTTTTTCCCGGATTAACCATAAGTGAGGAGACGGGGACCATGAAAGCCGTTAACATTAAACTCAGCCTGGCGGAGAACGTCAAGACCTTCGTGAACATCGCCAATCGCTACCCCTATGACATCGACCTGCGCGTCGGACGCCACGTGGTGGACGGCAAGTCCATCCTGGGCATCTTCAGCCTGGACCTGTCCAAGCCGATCACCCTGGAAGTGTACGCCGATCATTGCGACGATCTGATGGAGGAGCTCAAGCCGTTCATCATCGGCTAAACCAGGCACCGTAAAATTGAAAACGCAAGAATCCCTGCTGAGAGGATCGGCAGGGATTCTTGCGTTCGTTGGCCATTGACGGCCCGGGTGTGGATGATCTACAGGTGCCCCATCAAAAAGTGCAGCGTCAGGGACACGGCCTCGCGGATCATGAAGTGGAAAAGCGTCGGCCCGGTGTACTCCGCGGCAATGCCGTGGGCGTTCTTGAAGCCCGCCTGCTCCGCCATGAGCAGGGAGCGGTAGACGTGGTAGTTGTTGGTGACGATGCCCACCCGGGCCTCAGGGTCGCCGATCAGCTTCAGGCAGTTGATCAGGTTCTCCCGGGTGTCGGTGGACTCATCCTCCATTTGGATGCGGGCCGGGTCTACGCCCCGCTTCACGAGCTCGTCCCGGATGCACTGGGCCTCGCTGATGGGCTCGTTCCGCCCCTGGCCGCCGGAGGCGAGGATCACGGCGTTCGGATGGTCGTCCAGGCAGGCCATCACCGCGTTCAGCCGCCGGGTGAGGGCGGGGCTGGGTCCGTCCTGGTAGACGGACGCGCCGAGGACGATCAGGTAGTCCATGCCCGCCGGGGCGGTGGCGTGCATGCCGCTGATCACCAGGCATTCCAGGCCGATGACCAGCGCCAGCACCGCCCCCAGCAGCGCCCGCCAGGCCCAGCGGAGCCAGTGGGGGAGGGCGGCGCGGGTCAGCAGCCCAGCCGCGATCAGCACGGCCCCCGCCGCGGGCCAGATCCAGCTGATGTTCAGCCCGAACCGGGACCACAGGCCGATGACGAAGTAGTAGACGACGCAGGCGATGCCCGCCGCGATGTAGACGATGCCCAGGGCGCTCACGGGATGTCCTCCTTGATGGGGTTTTCCTAATCATGGCACGATTGCCGGCGGCCTGCGCAACTCGCTGCGCTCCCTTGCCCGCCGGCCCGGAAAACCTTCGGTTTTCCTAATCATGGCACGATTGCCGGCGGCCTGCGCAACTCGCTGCGCTCCCTTGCCCGCCGGCCCGGAAAACCTTTGGTTTTCCTAATCATAGCACGATTGCGTTAAATCCATGACAATAAAAGGTTCTTCACGGAAAGTTGGGGATTGGTATAATACTAAATTCCATCTAATCCATGCACATCTGCGTGCGTCTTTTCCGCCCTGGCTGTGCTTCGCTTCAGTCAACGATGCGCTGCATCACGTGATCCGTTGACGCTGCGTACAGATCCTTCGCTTCGCTCAGGATGACAAGGTTTCATTCGTTGTCATCCTGAGCGAAGCGAAGGATCTTTCAGCATCTGCATCAAAAAGCAGGGGCGGCGCGATGCCGCTCCTGCTTTTTAGGATCGAATCTGCTGTCAAACGCCCTTCCGGCTCACGCGACCTTTGATCACATCCTCCAGGCTGAGGCCGTTCAGATAGTCGTAGATCAGCTTTTCCAGCTCCACCCACATGGGCAGCGTCTTGCACTCTTCCCGCCGCGGGCAGGAATTGGGCTGCTGCTCCAGGCAGGAGATGGGCGACATGCTGCCCTCCACCACCTGCAAAATGTTGTGAACGGTGTACTCGCTGGGCTCCTTGGCCAGCATGTAGCCGCCCTGATAGCCCCGCACGGCCCGAAGCATCCCGGCCTGGCTGAGATGCAGGGCGATCTGCTCCAGATACTTCTTGGAAATGTCCTGACGCAGGGCCACGTCCTTGAGCGTCACATAGCCCTTTTCCTGATTTTCGGCAATGTCGATCATCATCCGCAGGGCATAACGCCCCTTGGTGGAAATCTTCACACCAACGCCTCCCCTTCTTAATTTCGGGATCATCCCCCAATAACCCCATAGATATGTATAATTATATCATAGGGGTTGCATTTATGCAACCCTGTGCACGGGTGACAATTTAATATGACGGAAAAAATAGCAAAAACCGCGAAATTTGTCCCCACATTTTTGGACGACTGTCCATAACCTACCTTTAACCTGATATTAATGGGTTATAACAGCTATAGATAAATTCTATAACATGGTATCGCGTTCATGTATTGGACAATGGCGCGGCTTCGTGCTAAGATGGTTCCAGTTCAAAAACAGGAGGTAAACCAACATGAAACTGACCAAGATCTTCGCCGGCCTGCTGGTCGCGCTGCTGCTTCTGTCCTCTGTCGCCGCCCTGGCCGACGTCACCATCGGCGTGCCGGACGACACCACCAACGAGGCCCGCGCCCTGCGGCTGCTGGCGGACAACGGCATCATCGAGCTGAACGAGGACGCCGGCGAGCTGGCCACCAAGGCCGACGTCGTGGCCGAGGGCATCGAGATCGTCGAGGTGCAGGCGGATCAGCTGGTGAACCAGCTGGCGGACCTGGACTACGCCGTGATCAACTCCAACTTCGTGCTGGACGCGCTGGACGCGGGCCTGCCCATCGACACCGCGCTGCTGACCGAGGTGGAGGAGGTCTACCTGCCCAACGCCAACGTCATCGCCGTGAAGGGCACCAACGTGGACGCGGACCTGACCAAGGCGCTGGTGGCCGCCGCGCGCAGCCAGCAGGTGAAGGATTACATCGAGTCCACCTACGCGGGCGCCGTGTTGTCCGTGGTGGACGAGCCCACCGACGGCTATGATCCCGACGTGGACTACGACGCTCTGGCGGGTCAGACCCTGATCATCGCCGCCACCCCCGCGCCCCACGCCCAGATCCTGGAGATCGTGAAGGGCATCCTGGCCGAGAAGGACATCAACCTGGACATCCAGGTGTTCACCGGCTACACCGAGGAGAACCCCGCCGTGGACGCGGGCGACGCCTACGCCAACTACTTCCAGCATCAGCCCTACCTGGATTCCTACGTGGAGGAAACCGGCGGCGACGTGGTGAGCGTGACCACGGTGCACACCGAGCCCATGGGCCTCTACGGCGGCAAGCAGGCGGATCTGAGCGCGCTGGGGAAGTGATCGTAATATCGCTTGTTGACAGGACTTGCCAGATCGACGGTTTCCACGTATAATAGAATCTGAACGGAAACACGGACACACCGGCCCTTCCGGTGTGTCCGTACTCTTACGACGGGGGGAAGCCCACCCATGATTGAACTGAGGAACCTATCCAAGAGCTTCATCACCGCCGACGGCCCGGTGGACGCGCTGAAGCACGTGAACCTGACCGTGAACGACGGCGACATCTACGGCATCATCGGCATGAGCGGCGCGGGCAAGAGCACGCTGGTGCGCTGCATCAACATGCTGGAGCGGCCCACCGAGGGCAGCGTGCTGCTGGACGGGCGGGACCTGGGCGCGATGAGCAAGAAGCAGATGCAGGAGGTGCGCCGGGAGGTCACGATGATCTTCCAGAGCTTCAACCTGCTGATGCAGTCCACCTGCCTGCAGAACATCATGTTCCCGCTGAAGCTGATGCACGCGCCGAAGGCCCAGGCCGAGGCCCGGGCGCGGGAGCTGCTGGAGACCGTGGGCCTGCCCGACAAGGCCAACGTCTATCCGGCCCAGCTCTCCGGCGGCCAGCAGCAGCGCATCGCCATCGCCCGCGCCCTGGCCACGAACCCGCGGGTGCTGCTGTGCGACGAGGCCACCAGCGCCCTGGACCCGAAGACCACCCAGTCCATCCTGGAGCTGATCCGCCAGATCAACCGGGACACGGGCATCACCGTCATCGTCATCACCCACCAGATGAGCGTGGTGCAGGAGATCTGCAACCGCGTGGCCATCCTGGAAAACGGCGTGGTGGTGGAGGAGGGGGACGTGAGCCAGGTGTTCAGTCAGCCCCGCGCCACCGCCACCCGGGCCCTGGTGTTCCCGGAGATGGCCAACGCCGAGAGCCAGGGCGGCTCCGGCTACGGGCAGCTGCTGCGGCTGGTGTTCGAGGGCAGTATCACCATCGACAAGCCCCTGATCGCCTCCATGGCCATCGAGTGCGGCATCGCCGCCAACATCCTCGGCGCGTCCACCCGCACGGTGGGCAAGCGGGAATACGGCTACATGCTCATCGAGATCCCCGGCGGGCCGGATGAGCTGGCCAAGGCGCTGAAATACATCTCCACCGTCGACAACGTGGCCGTGCAGGTGGAGGCCGAATACCGGTCAAAGGAGGCGGAGGCATGAATCAGTTCGCGCTGGCGTTCGCGCCGGATAAGCTGGAGGAGGCCTGGCACGTCTTCCTCACGGAGTTCCCCCAGGGCCTGTGGGAGACGCTGTATGTCACGCTGCTGTCCACCTTCTTTGCCATCCTGCTGGGCCTGCCCCTGGGCATACTGCTGGTGACCGGCGACGAGAAGGGGATACGGCCCCTGCCGAAGCCGCTGATGAAGGTGATCAACGTGATCATCAACTTCCTGCGGTCGGTGCCGTTCCTCATCCTGATGGTGATGGTCATTCCGCTGACCCGCGTCATCGTGGGCACGTCCATCGGCTCGGTGGCCTCCATCGTGCCGCTGGTGGTGGCGGCGTTCCCGTTCGTGGCGCGGCTGGTGGAGTCGTCCCTCAGGGAGCTGGACCCGAACATCATCGAGATGGCCCAGAGCATGGGCTCCTCCACGATGCAGATCATCTTCCGGGTGATGCTGCCGGAGAGCGTGCCCTCCCTGGTGACCAACTTCACCCTGGCCATCACCACCATCCTGGGCTACACCGCCATGTCCGGCGCGATGGGCGGCGGCGGCCTGGGCAAGATCGCCATCAACTACGGCTACTCCCGCTACAAGTATGCCGTGCTGTACCTGGCCGTGATCGTGCTGGTGCTGCTGGTGCAGGTGTTCCAGAGCGTGGGCACGCATTTGTCGGCCCGGCTGGACAAGCGGATCAAGAAGTAAAGACCCGGGGCGGATCGCCATGGCGATCCGCCCCGGGTTTCCTATATTCATACTCTACAGGATGCGCCGTCCCCAGCTGAACACCCGGTTGTAGAAGCCGGTGGTGAGGTTGCTGACCACCACGCGGTGGCCGCCGGAGGAGGCGTGGATGAAGTAGCCGTTGCCGAGGTAGATGCCGGCGTGGTCGCTCAGGTCGCTGTCGGAGATCGTGTTGAAGAACACGATGTCGCCGCGCTTCAGGTTCTCCGCGCCCTCCACCTTGGCGTATGCCTCGTCATAGCCCTGGGCATAGGCGCTGCGCTTCAGGGAAACGCCCACTGCCTTGAAGGCCCAGGTGGTCAGGCCGGAGCAGTCGAACTTGTCCGGGCCGGTGGCGCCGTAGACGTAGGGGCATCCCAGCTTGTTCTGGGCCAGGTAGATCACGTATTCCAGCTTCTCTGCGTGGGACATGCTCTCGGAATAGGTGCCGGTGGTGGAGGCCAGGCCGCTGGGGATGCTGTCCAGGTAGGAGCTGGAGGAACTGGAAGAGCTGGAGGAGCTGGTGGCGTCGGCGGCCTTGGTGCCGGAGGGCAGGCTCTTGGCCTCGGGGGAGTACAGGGCCTTCAGCGTGGCGGTGTCCGCGCCGCCGGTGGCGGTGAGGCCGCTGGCGCTCTGGAACAGCTTCACGGCGCTGACGGTGGTGTTGCCGTACTCGCCGTCCAGGCTGGTGGTCTTGGTCAGGTAGCCCAGGGCGTAGAGCCGGGCCTGCAGGCGGCTGACGTTGTCGCTCTTGTCGCCGCTGGACAGGGCCTTGTAGAGCATCCCGCTGATGGGCGCGTAGCCGCCGTAGAGGATGCGCTGGGTGGTCTGGTCGGCCACGCCGCTCTGCTCCAGGCCGCAGGCGCTCTGGAACCGCTTGATGGCGGCGATGGCGGCAGCGTTGTAGCTGGTGGAGGGCACGGCGTCGTAGTAGCCCCCGGCCAGCAGCGCCTTCAGCAGCGTCTGCAGGGCGGTGCCGTCGCCGTCGATGGGCGCGTAGGCCGTCTTGCTCAGCAGCTTCACCGGCACGAAGCCGTACCTGCCGTTCTGCACGATGCAGGCCCAGGTCTCGTTGTAGGCGTAGACCTGCACCTCCGCGCCCAGCTTCAACACCGCGCTCTCGGAATCGATGCTGGTGGAGGCGTAGACCCGCGCCTGGTCGCTGATGACCGTGGCGGGCAGGTTGTCGGCCTGCTTGAAGCCGGAGGGCACGCCGCTGTCGTCGGTGGTCACGCCCTTGGCGGCACAGTAGCCGTAGTTGCCGTTGAGTTCAATGTAGGCCCAGCCGTCCTTGGTCTCGATGACGTTCACGATCTGGCCCTTTTTCAGATTGCCCAGCTTCTTGCTCTTGGTGCTGGCCGCCTTGTACACCGCCAGCTTCTTGACGGAGACGGTGGCGCTGGTGCCCTGCACTACGGCGGCGGTGGCCTCCGGGGCGAGGGTGGCGCTGATGACGCCCTCCTTCAGGCTGGACAGCTTGCAGAAGCCGTGCTTGCCGTTGAGCTCGACATAGGCCCAGCCGTCGCTGGACGTGGCCTGCACGGTCAGCTCGGTGCCGGCCTTCGCCGTGCCCAGGGACTTCGCCTTGGTGCTGGCGGACTTGTAGATCTTCGCGTCCTCCATGGCCACGGCCACGTATTCCCGCACGGTGATGCCGCTGGCGTTGGTGGTGGCGGCGTCGGTGGGGGCGGCGGAGGGGACGGCCCAGCTGCCGTCGGCCTCGGTCAGGGCGGCGGTCTTCATGTAGCCCACGTAGCCGTTCTTCTCCACCATGGACCAATCGCCGGACTGGGCCAGTATGTAGAGCTTCGTGCCCGCGGGCACCTTGAGGCTCTGGCTGTCGGTCTGGGGTGCCTTGTACACCGGCGCGGCGGCAGTGACCACGGCCTTCCTGGCGGCGCTGTCCACCGCCTTCATGTCGGAGATCCTCGCGTAGCCGGTCTTGCCCTCATAGGAGATCTTGGCGATGGTGGTGGAATAGCCGGTGACGCGCACCACGGTGTTTTTGTCCAGGGTGCCCACCTGGCTGGTCATGGACGCCTCGCCGTACACCGCCATGGAATTGGCGGTGACGATGGCCGAGAAGGTCTCCGCCATCGCGGGCAGGCCGCCGGGCAGCAGCAGAAGCACTGCCAGGAGGGACGCCAGTCTCTTGATCGCGCGCTTGTATCCGTTCATCGCAATTTCTCCTTGGAATCCCAGGCCGCATCCGTTTACATGGGCCTTGAATTGTTTCAATACACATGGGCATAGCTATCGCCCGTTTGTATAAAATTCGACGCTATGGGGGCTTCTCCTGCCGAAATGAAATTCAAAAAAAATAGGTCTGAATTATGTCTGTAATATGTTTGAAACAATTATGAAATGAAACGGGGCGATGAATTGACAGCCGCCGCGGCCTGTGCTATAGTGACTATCAAATAAGAAATAACGACGGGAGGCGCGCCCATGGGCATCTTTAACAGCGCGGAGGACATTGAGCGCAAGGCGAACCTGAAAAAGCTGGAGGACAAGCGCGTGGCACTGGCCCAGCGGATGGCCCGGGAGGGCTTCGCGCCGGAGAGGATGATCTTTGCCCAGCTGGAAAACGGCGGCTTCACGGCGCTGGCGACGTTCCATGGACAGCACTGGCTGATCGTCTCACCGGGCTTCGGCGAGGACGGGGAGTATGTCTTCGAGGCCTATGACCGCCTGGAGTACGTGAAGCACCAGGTGCACGTCGCGCCCGAGGGCATGGGCGGCATCTTCGGCTTCGGCAAGAAGGGGGAGATGGGCGCGGAGTTCGTCATCACCCGCCGGGACGGCGGCGAGGCGCGGCTGCCCCTGGTGGCCGGGCGCAACGGCTGGCTGGAGGCCCCGCTGAACAAGAACCCGCTCCTAAAGACCAAGCGCCGCCGGGGGGACGCCAACCTGGTGTGGGACTTCAAGCCCCTGGACATGAGCACCGTCGCCCGGGCGATCGAGATCGCCGAGGGGTATTTCGAGGGATAGGATGTAGAAAGGGTTGTCTCAAAATGAATTGGCGCTACGCGCCATGAATTGTGCTTCGCACATGATTTGCGTGTGCACGCATGAATTGAATTGCGCCTTATCCAATGTGCCGCAGCGCAATTCACGCCCGAAGGGCAATTCATGACCAAGGCAACTTTGCCGGACTGCCGACGTCACAATCCAGAGGATTGGGACGCGGCACCGGGGTCAATTCATGCGCCGAAGGCGCAATTCATAAAGGAGCTGTCTCAAAACATATGTTTTGAGACAGCTCCTTCTTGTCTATGCCTCTCCCCGCACGACCCGTGCGATCCGTTCGGCTTCGGCTTCGGGGCTTTCCACATCCGGGGCGACCTCCAGCGCCACCGGGCGGTCGGAGGCCTTCAAAAGCGGCTCCGCCCGTCGGCACAGCGCCTGTGCGTTTTCGCCCGCGGCGTTCACCAGCGCGTCCAGGCCCTTGAAGTGGCCCTCCATGATGTGCATGATGTCGTTCACGCCCCGCTCCGTGGTGATGTCGGTGGGGAGTACCAGGCAGTCCAGGGGCCGCCCGGTGAGGGCCGCCGTGCGCATCAGCGCCGCCGCGTCGCCGTCCACCAGGGCTACCTTCATGCCCTCGCCGGCCAGTCGAATGGCGACGGCCCGGCCGACGCCCGCGCCCGCGCCGATGATCAGCGCGCGCTTGCCTGTGAGATCGATATGGTTTTGCATATAAGCCTCCTGTTTTCTATAGGCAATAGGGAATAGGCAATAGGAATTGTGAAGAGAACAGGGATGGCGCTCGCGTCAGCCGCATTCTATAACTCCACTTTCCACACTCCACACTCCTCACTCAATCCGGCCCCAGTCCCGGCAGGTAGGGCAGGGTCTCGATGCCCAGGCCCCAGAGGAAGTCCAGCCCCTTGTAGAACAGGTCCGTGCGCTCCAGGTGGTCCCGCCGGTGGGCGTCGAAGCCCACGATGGCCTTGATTTTATACTGGGCGGCGATCTCCCAGAACCGGGGGCAGGGGTAGCCCAGCAGCCCCGCCTCCTGCATCCGGGCGTGATACTGGATGCCCAGCAGGTTGTATTCCAGGGGCAGGTCCAGCGCCTCCGCCGCCTGGCAGATGTCCCGGCTGACGGCGGCGCAGTCCGCGTCGAAGCGCCGGTAGGTGTGGCAAAACAGGTCCGGGTGGGCCACGCAGTCAAACAGGCCCGTCTCCATGCCCGCGAGGGTGCGCTTGCCGTAGCGGCGAATCTGCTCAGGCTCGGTGCTCCGGCCGAAATAGAAGCCGCCGGCGTCGGAGAACACGTCGTGGCAGCCCTCGTCCGTCAGGTCGTAGTGGTTGCCCAGGATCAGGTAGTCCAGGTGCTGCGCCTTTATGTCCCTCAGCCAGCCCATGTACCGGGGGAACGCCTCGCACTCCAGCCCCACGGGGATGCGGATCTGGCCCGCATAGCGCGTCCGCAGGTCCGAAACCGTGTCCAGGTAGCCCTGAAACTGGTCCAGCCGCATGCGCATGTGGCTCACGTAGCCGCTCTTGTAGGGCCAGGGCGTGTGGTCCGCGAAGCCCAGCACCTTGAAGCCCGCGGCGATGGCCGTGCGCACGTATTCCTCCTCGGTGCCCTGGGCGTGCATGCAGCGCCAGGTGTGGGTGTGGTAGTTTACCAGCGGATGCTCCGCCAGACCGTAATCCCGCATAGTGGTGCTCCTTCTGTGTTTCTGCCTCTATTATACCTCATGGGGCAAGCCCTGTCCCCGGCGATGCTGTTATTTTTTCCGAACTTTCCGTTCCCCGACGCCCCGTGCCTTGACATTTTCCCGTCCGTTGGGGTATAATGTTATTCGCCGTGGAGGTGTATCGAAGTGGTCATAACGGCCCTGACTCGAAATCAGGTAGGGTGAAAGCCCTCGTGGGTTCGAATCCCACCGCCTCCGCCAAAAAGTTGACCCCCTGAAAAGGGGTCAATCTTTTTGGCTGTGACGACGGGATGATCGGACCCGATTCGCGAGCTTGCGAGCGAACGGGGGCGGGCGAAGCCGCGGCCCGAAGGGACGCTAACCCACCGCCTCCGCCAAAAAGTTGACCCCCTGAAAAGGGGGTCAATCTTTTTGGCTGTAGCGACGGGATGATCGGACCCGATTCGCGAGCTTGCGAGCGAACGGGGGCGGGCGAAGCCGCGGCCCGAAGGGACGCTAACCCACCGCCTCCGCCAAGCAAAAGGCACTTGCGAAAGCAAGTGCCTTTTGCATCGATATCCGTTCCCATGGGAACGGGCGATATGCCTTCGGCACGATATCGCACTGCGTGCGACGAGATACGCCTGCGGCGTAAGAGGGAACGGATATTCTATCGAATTGCGACGCAGGAGCGATATATCGAGCCGTGCGCAGCACGGGTTATCGAGCGGCAAAACCGCATATCATCGGCTGCTTTGTTCCTTCACCTTCTCCTCCTCCGGCTCCGCGCGCTTCATCTCGCCGTAGAAGTTGACGATAATGGAGGTGATCAGGGCGACCACGACGATGCCGTAGATGCCGAGGATGACGGTGATGATCCGCCCGACGGCGTTGGTGGCGGTCAGGTCGCCGAAGCCGATGGTGGTCACCACCGCGAAGCAGTACCACAGGCCGTCCCAGAAAGTGGCGAAGGTGTCGTCGGTGTACTTCAGCACGTAGGAGAAGGTCACCATCAACAGCAGCAGGCCGAAGATGATCTCGGCGGCGTAGGTCTTGCGGGCGATGTCCTTTAAAATGTCCAGCTTGAGGCCGGAGAAGATGACCAGCATGATGGAGCAGAAGGAGGTGATCGCGGCGCCCAACGCCGAGAAGAGCACCGGGACCGACACCATCGAGGCGAGGCAGATCGGCACGAACAGCAGGATGCAGATCACGTTGAACGCCACGTTCCAGACCTTGTGGTTGCGAACGATGGAGACGATCCGGTCCGCGATCTGCACGCCCCAGAACACCGCCTCCAGCACGATCTTGGTGGTCTCTCCAAAGCCGAGCACCGCCAGCAGCGCGAGGCACAGCGCAAAGGCGGCGCTATAGACCAGGTGGGCGGTGAAGGCCATCCGGACTTTGCCCCGCAGGCGAAAGGCGCGGAACAGGTGCACGAGGGCCAGCGCCCCGTACAGCGCGTAGAGCCAGATGATCGCGGAGACCTCGCCCTGATCTTTCAGCGCCTGGAGCGTGTATTCCAGGAAGGTGAACCCAAAGGGGAACACGAGGATGGAACACACCATGTCGCCGATGAGGGAAACCTTCTCGCCGTGCCGCTTGAACAGGTCGAACATGGGCTGACCTCCTTTACATCGTGGTCATCAGGCTGAAGGAGTCGGTGATCGCCTGCTTCAATTCCTGGAGATTCACCTTGCCCACGGGCAGAAGCGGCAGCAGCTGGTGGATGCCCTCCAGGTACACGAACAGGATCAGCGCGATGCCCGCCACCGGGATCAGCATGTCCAGGATGGGGAACCTCGGCTTGCGGGTGTAGGAGAACAGCAGCATCAGCGGGGCCAGCAGCAGCATGCTGATGGAGCCGCCGAAGCCCACCGCCTCGGCCAGGCGCATGCCGGAATCGATGGACATGAACATCTCCTCTTCATCCAGCGAGCCGTCCAGCGCCTCCCTCACCAGCTGGTCGATGTCCACCGGGGCCGGGGTGCCCGCTGCCTCCGGGACGGTGGCCGCGGTCTGAGCGGGCTTCGGCGTGGGCAGGACCGCGGTCCGGGTTGCCTCGGGATCGGCGGCCTCGCCTTCGGGCGCGGCGGTGGCGGCCTTGTAGTTTTTGATGGCGGCGTCGATCTGCGCCTGGATGTCCTCGGTCAGCTCCTGCCCGCTCTCCAGCACCGCTTCCATCGCGTGCAGCGTGGCGCGCGCCTGGATCGAGGTCGACACTTCATTCAGCGAGAAGCCGGTCACGATCACCATGTCGACCAGGCTCACCACCACGATCATGACGGTCAGGAACACGGAGAAGTTCAGGGAGTTGCGCCGGGTCTGCAGGAAGGCCTGGTATTCCTCGTGGGTCTTGCCGTGGCGGCGGAAGCGCAGCTCCCGCGTCTTGACAAACATGGCCAGCGCCACGAACAGCACGAAGGTCATGGGCGGCTTCACGGTGAGCAGGGGATAGGCCCAGGCCGGGATCTGCACCAGGCCCCGGGCGGAGCGCACCTTCAGCACCATGCAGGCCGCCTCGTAGGCGATGGGCAGCAGCGCGAACAGGCGGAAGATGAACCGGCTCCTGCCCACGAAGATGTGCCGCGGCTTGTAGTTCAGAAACAGCATCGTCAGCGTGCACAGGAACAGGTCCACGAACAGATTGAAGCTCAAAAAGCCGTAGGGCGCGACGAAGGTGAGCACGGTGTTCACGCAGGGCAGGGCGTCGGACGGCTTCGTCAGGAACGCGGCGAGGCCGCCCACGATGTAGCGATAGAACATCAGGTAGTACAGCACGCAGATGCCCAGCATGGCCGCGCTGTTGATCAGCAGCTGCTTCTTGTAGCCCTGCTCGGTGTTGAGCAGCTGGGCGAAGTTGGCGATGAGCAGGAAGGGCAGCGAGAGCTCGGCTGCGTTCGTCAGGAAGCCCAGCCACGGGGCGCTGTCCACGGCGAAGCCCTCGTTGATCTTGCCCCCCAGATGGAGGATCACCGCGATCTGGGCCGCCACGATGCACAGCCAGCCGAGGATCTTGAAGTGCTGGCTGGTGATGGGACCCCGATAGCGGATGTCGTTCTCGTGGGTCGTCTCGTGGAGCTTCAGACGCCGTTTCTTCTCCGGATTCGCCTTGTCGCGCTTGCCAAACATGTCCAGCACCTCTTCGCTTGTAGTTACTTCCATTATAGCGCAAAGGGGGCGCATTTGTCTACCGCGGGAAGAATCAAAAGCCAGGGCGACAAACCTCATTGAGTTTCAAATGCTTTTCAAATGCGATGTATGGGCACCAATCTTTTTCGGGGTTGCTGCCTTTTGTTGTGCACGCCGTCGGAATTTTGTCGAACATTTATTCGATTTTCCTCTTGAAATCCGAACATATGTGTGGTATAATGGCGATTAATCGAACGGATGTTCTATAAATATGACCTTTGGGGGTGAAGGATATGTACGAAAAGCTGTATGAGGAGAACAAGGGATTGCTCAGGATGATGGCGCGGCGGTATGCCCGGGTGTGCGCGTTGGACCGGGCTGTATCGGTGGAAGACCTGATGCAGGCCGGGTTCGTGGGGCTGATGCGGGCGGCGGCCACTTTCGATCCCGAGGCGGGGAAGAGCTGGGCGGGCTGGGCCCGGTGGCACATCCGCATGGAGTTTGAAAGCGCGCTGGGCCTGCGGCACGGGCGGTTCACCCGTGCCCACACCGGTGCGGCGGCCCTGGACAAGCCGCTGTCTGGGGAGGACGTGGAGGGTCTGACGATGGGAGAGCTGCTGGCGGACGCCAACCTGCCCGCGGCGGACGAGGGCCTGATCCGGGAGGAATTGCAAAGGGACGTGCGGGCGGCGGTGGGCCGGCTGCGCAGCGAGGGCCAGCGGGCGGTGGTGCAGAGGTGCAAGCTGGAGGGCCAGAGCTATCGCCAGGCGGCGGCGGAGCTGGGATGCAGCGTGGGGCAGACCTACCAGCTGTTCTTCCGCGCCAGCGCCAACCTGGCCAGGGACGCGCGCCTGCGGGCCGCGGCGGGCATCGACGACAGCGCCTGGCGGAGGCCCGGGCGGCAAAAACGGGCGCTTCATGAGAAATAAACTTGCGTTTTGCCCGGTGATATGCTATACTTCTCCTGTCTGTGGGTGATGATGACTGGGTCCCGTGCGGCGTCATGCTGTGAATCTTGTCAGGGCCGGAAGGCAGCAGCAATAAGCGGATGTTGGCGCGCGCCGCGGGAGTTGCCTGGTTTGAACCCGCAGATTTTTTGCTTGAAACGTGGGACAAAACATAGTAAGGAGAGCGAGAGACCATGCGAGTTGTCATTCAGGAAAACTACGCCAACATGTGCAAGTGGGCCGCCAACTACATCGCGGCAAAGATCAACGGTCACCGAGAAAGCCGCCCCTTCGTGCTGGGCTTGCCCACCGGGTCCTCGCCCATCGGCGTGTACCAGGAGCTGGTGCGCATGAATAAGGCGGGGGAGGTCTCCTTCGCCAACGTGGTGACCTTCAATATGGACGAGTACCTGGGCCTGCCCCGGGAGCACGACCAGAGCTACTGGTATTTCATGCACGACAACCTGTTCAACCACCTGGTGGACATGAAGCCGGAGAACATCAACATCCTCAACGGCATGGCCGAGGACCCGGAGGCCGAGTGCGCCCGGTATGAGGCAAAGATCGCCTCCTACGGCGGCATCGACCTGTTCATGGGCGGCATCGGCGTGGACGGCCACCTGGCCTTCAACGAGCCCTTCACCTCCCTGACCAGCCGCACCGGCGTGCGCGCCCTGACCACCGACACCCGCATTGTGAACTCCCGCTTCTTCGGCAATGACCCGGAGAAGGTGCCCGCGTATGCCCTTTCCGTGGGCATCGGCACGGTGACGGATTCCAGGGAGGTCCTGGTGCTGATCAACGGCCACAACAAGGCCCGCGCCCTGGCGGCGACGGTGCAGGGCGGCGTGAGCCAGCAGTGGACCTGCTCGGCCCTGCAGCTGCACCCGGCGGCCATCATCGCCTGCGACGAGGCGGCCTGCGGCGAGCTGACCGTGGACGCCTACAAGTACTTCCTGGACATCGAGAAGGAGGAGCGGCTGTAATATGGGCAAGTATTTCGGCACCGACGGCTTCCGCGGCGAGGCCAACAAGACGCTGAACTTCGAGCACGCCATCAAGATCGGCCGCTTCCTGGGCTGGTACTACGGCGCGCGCCAGGGCAAGAAGGCCACCGTGGTCATCGGCAAGGACACCCGCAGGTCCTCCTACATGTTTGAGTACGCGCTGTGCACGGGCCTGATGGCCTCCGGCGCGGACGCCTACATCATGCACGTCACCACCACGCCCTCCGTGGCCTACATCACCCGCGTGGACGACTTCGACTGTGGCATCATGATCTCCGCCAGCCACAACCCGTTCTACGACAACGGCATCAAGCTGCTCAACGGCAACGGCGAGAAGATGGACGAGGAGACCATCCTCAAGGTGGAGGACTACATCGACGACAGGCTGGAGATTCCCGTGGCCACCGGCGCGGACATCGGCCGCACCGTGGACTATGTGGCGGGCCGCAACCGCTACATCGGCCACCTGATCTCCATGTCCCGCTACTCCTTCAAGAACGTGCGGGTGGGCCTGGACGTGTCCAACGGCGCGGCCTGGCAGATCGCCAAGGGCATCTTCGACGCGCTGGGCGCCAAGACCTACGTGATCAACGACGATCCCGACGGCACCAACATCAACATGGACTGCGGCTCCACCCACATTGAGCACCTACAGCAGTTCGTGCGGGAGAAGAAGCTGGACGTGGGCTTCGCCTACGACGGCGACGCGGACCGCTGCCTGGCGGTGGATGAGAAGGGCAACGTCATCACCGGCGACCACATCCTCTACATCTACGGCCTGTACATGAAGGAGCGCGGCAAGCTGCTGAACAACACCGTCGTCACCACCGTGATGAGCAACTTCGGCCTGTACAAGGCCCTGGACAAGGTGGGCATCGGCTACGAAAAGACCAAGGTGGGCGACAAGTACGTCTACGAGAACATGATCCAAAACGGCCATCGCCTGGGCGGCGAGCAGAGCGGCCACATCATCTTCTCCAAGTACGAGACCACGGGCGACGGCATCCTCACCAGCCTGAAGCTGATGGAGGTCATGCTGGCCAAGCGCAAGCCCATGAGCGAGCTGGCCGCGCCGGTGGCGTTCTACCCGCAGGTGTTGAAGAACGTGCGGGTGAAGAGCAAGCCCGACGCCCAGAACGATCCGGACGTGCAGGCTGCCGTGAAGAAGGTGGCGGACGCCCTGGGCGACGACGGGCGCATCCTGGTGCGCGAGAGCGGCACCGAGCCGGTCATCCGCGTGATGGTGGAGGCCACCAGCGACGAGATCTGCGAGAAGTACGTGGACGAGGTCGTCTGGCAGATCGAAAAGAAGGGGCATTTGGCCTGAGTTTCATCCTGTCGGCGAAGCCTTGAACAGAAGGCCGCCGCATAACAGGAGTGTAGGGGCGCCGTTGCGGCGCCCGCCAGAATCCATTGCAAGTCTGCGCAATACCGCGCGGAAGCGATAGGAAGCCGGCACTGCCGGCAGGGCGGGCGGCGCAACGCCGCCCCTACATGATTGTGCCTTCATTTTACCCCATTCCCGCCCATGAATGCTTACAGCCCTGTCAACATTCTGTGATAGAATCAGCGTAGGCGCCATCGGGCCCCGAAAGGATGTTGACGAATTGAAGAAGCGTTTATTGTGCGTTCTGCTGTTGGCGGCGCTGCTGCTGGCCCTGCCCGCCGGGGCGCTGGCGGCGAAGAAGGCCGGCATCAGGTTCCCCGTGAAGGTGGGGCTGATGCTGGAGGGGGCGGAGGTGCAGCTGACGCCCAAGCTGAGCCGGATCACCGGTGAACAGCTGGTCTGGGAGAGCAGCGACGAGACGGTGGTGCAGGTCTGGGGCGGCAAGCTGACGGCCAGCAAGGCCGGCAAGGCGGTCATCACGGCCACCGCCGGAAGTGCGAAGGCCCGCTGCGGCGTGGTGGTGCTGCCGAAGGCGGTGAACGTGGCTCTGGGCGGTACGGTGGAGCTGCCCCGCGGCGGCGTGGAGAAGTATGCCGTGAAGGACAAGGCCCTCGCCACCGTCAGCAAGAAGGGCGTCGTTACCGGCGTGGCCGAGGGCCAGACCCAGCTGATGGCCTACTACGGCAAGCAGCGGGTGCTGATCGACGTGACCGTGGGCAACCCGAAGGCCGAAGACACCGGCGTGTCCACCGACGTGGGCGACGCCACCCAGGTGGTGCTGGTGGAGTACACCGGCGGCAGCAGCGCCATCCTGACGCTCCACGAGAAGGTGAACGGCTCCTGGCAGCAGCTGCACGAGTGCGCGGCCTACGTGGGCGAGAACGGCCTGGACAAGACCGTGGCCGGGGACCGGCGCACGCCCACCGGCGTGTACAACCTCACCACGCCCTTCGGCATCCTGGACGATCCCGGCGCGAACATGCCCTACACCAAGGTGACGGAGTATCACTACTGGTGCGGCGATTCCAGCAGCAAGTACTACAACCAGCTGGTGGACGAGCGCACCGCGGACCGCAAGCACACCTCCGCCGACGAGCATTTGATCGAGTACAAGGGCGTGTACAACTACTGCATGTTCATCGACTACAACGCCCAGGGCACCGCGGGGAAGGGCAGCTGCATCTTCCTGCACTGCATGGGCTCCAAGAAGAGCACCGGCGGCTGCGTGGCCATCCCCCAGGAGGACATGAAGAAGGTCATCCAGTGGGCCAAGCCCGGGGTGAAGATCGTGATCCGGAATAAGTAACCATTTTAAGCCTTCCCCTTTGGGGAAGGTGGCATTTGCGGAGCAAATGACGGATGAGGTCGCCAATGCAAGCAACGGCAGCGCGTGTCCGACCTCATCCGGCCTCACCACGGCGCTGAAGCGCCTGTTCGGCCACCTTCCCCAGTGGGGAAGGCTTTTTCTGCCCAAAAGTTAAATAAAGTTAACTTGACACAGTTAGTTAAACGATATAAACTATACATGCTTCCAAGCAAGCCAAACCATATCGGGAACGGAGACGGTGGCAATGACCCTGAAGGACCTGAAAATCGGCCAGACGGCCCGCATCGAGGCGGTGGGCGGGGAAGGCGCGCTGCGCCAGCACTTCCTGGACATGGGCGTGATCCCCGGCGCGGAGGCCACGCTGGTGCGCCTGGCGCCGCTGGGCGACCCGATGGAGCTGCGCATCCACAGCTACGAGCTGACGCTGCGGCTGGCGGACGCGGAGAAGATCGAGACGACCCTGCTGAAGGCGCCGACGGAGCGGCCGGAGAAGGTCAAGGGCCGGGAAGCGCCCCACCTGGGCCTGGGCGAGGACGGCAAGTTCCACCCCAAGGGCAGCGGCAACCCCCTGCCGAAGGGCGAACGGCTCACCTTTGCCCTGGTGGGCAACCAGAACAGCGGCAAGACCACCCTCTTCAACCAGCTGACCGGCGCCAACCAGCACGTGGGCAACTTCCCCGGCGTGACGGTGGACCGCAAGGACGGCGCGATTCGCGGCCAGGCCAACACCCTGATCACGGACCTGCCGGGCATCTACTCCATGTCGCCCTATTCCAGCGAGGAGCTGGTGTCCCGGGACTTCGTGTTGAAGGAGAAGCCGAAGGCCATCATCAACATCGTGGACGCCACCAACATCGAGCGCAACCTGTACCTGACCATGCAGCTGCTGGAGATGGGCGTGCCCACGGTGGTGGCCCTGAACATGATGGACGAGATGAGCGGCAACGGCGGCTCCGTGGACATCAACGGCATGGAGGCGGACCTGGGCGTGCCGGTGGTGCCCATTTCCGCGGCGAAGAACCAGGGCGTGGACGAGCTGGTGAAGCACGCCGTGCACATCGCCTACTACCAGGAAAAACCGTTGCGTCAGGACTTTTGTGACGCCAGCGATCACGGCGGCGCGGTGCACCGCTGCATCCACGCCGTGGAGCACCTGATCGAGGACCATGCCGAAGCCGTGGGCCTGCCCCGCCGGTTTGCCGCCACCAAGCTCATCGAGGGCGACGGGCGCATCCTGGAGCAGCTGAATCTGGATGAAAACGAGCGTGAGACGCTGGAGCACATCGTGCTGCAAATGGAGAAGGAGCGCGGCCTGGATCGCAGCGCCGCCATCGCGGACATGCGCTTCGCCTTCATCAAGCGGGTGTGCGCGCAGAACGTGATCCATCCCCGGGAGAGCAAGGAGCACCTGCGCAGCCAGCGCATCGACCGCATCCTCACCGGCAAGTACACCGCCCTGCCCATGTTCATCGCCATCATGGCGCTGGTGTTCTACCTGACCTTCAACGTCATCGGCGCGTGGCTGCAGGGGCTGCTGGAGGAGGGCGTGGGGGCGCTGACGAACCTGGTGGACCGCGCGCTGACCGCCGCCCAGGTGAACGACACCATCCACGGCCTGATCATCGACGGCATCTTCGAGGGCGTGGGCAGCGTGCTCAGCTTCCTGCCCATCATCGTCACGCTGTTCTTCTTTCTGTCCCTGCTGGAGGACAGCGGCTACATCGCCCGCGTGGCCTTCGTGATGGACAAGCTGCTGCGGCGCATCGGCCTGTCCGGGCGCAGCATCGTGCCCATGCTGATCGGCTTCGGCTGCACGGTGCCGGCGGTGATGTCCACCCGGACGCTGCCCAGCGAGCGGGATCGCAAGATGACGATACTGCTGACGCCCTTCATGAGCTGTACGGCGAAGCTGCCCATCTACGCCTTCTTCGTCCAGGCCTTCTTCCCGAAGCGGGGCGGGCTGATCATGACGGAGCTGTATGTGCTGGGCATCGTCTTCTGCATCCTGATGGCGCTGGCGCTCAAGAACACGCTGTTCAGGGGCGAGCCCGTGCCCTTCGTGATGGAGCTGCCCAACTACCGCCTGCCCAGCCCCCGCAGCGTGTTCCAGCTGCTGTGGGAGAAGGCCAAGGACTTTTTGCAGCGGGCCTTCTCGGTGATCCTGATTGCCACCATCGTGGTCTGGTTCCTGAAGAGCTTTGACCTGCATTTGAACCTGCTGGCGGAGGAGGAGAGCGCCGACAGCATCCTGGCGGCCATCTCCGGCCTGCTGGTGCCGGTGCTGAAGCCCGTGGGCCTGGGCGACTGGCGCATCGTGTCCGCCCTGATCAGCGGCTTCATGGCCAAGGAGAGCGTGGTGTCGGTGTTGAACGTGCTGTTCGCGGACGGCGTGGCCAACGCGATGACGGCCCTCGCCGCGTCTTCGCTGCTGGTGTTCAGCCTGCTCTATACCCCCTGCGTGGCGGCCATCGCCTCCATCAAGCGCGAGCTGGGCGGCCGCTGGGCCGTCGCCGTGGTGCTGTGGCAGTGCGCGGTGGCCTGGGTCGCGGCGCTGGCGGTGCGATTGATCGGAATGATTGTATGAGGGTGAAGAGCGATGAATGTGATTGATATTGTTCTCATTGCGGTGATCGGATTGGTGGTCGGCCTTGCGGCATGGCGGATCATCCGCAACAAGAAGCAGGGCAAGTGCTCCTGCGGCTGCGAGCACTGCACCTGCGGGTGCGATAAGAACAAATAAGACGGGCTGTCTCAATACTCGTTTTGAGACAGCCCTTACGGCGCGTGCGTCATTGGACGGCATTCCTGCCGCCCGCTCGCCAGCCACCGCGCCAGGGCGGCGTAGTCCCCGCGCTGCAGCGACAGCCGGGGGAACCGGGAGGCGCGCGGTGCGCCCGCCAGCGCCTCGCCGCCGCAATCCATGTAGACCCGCGCAAGCGGGTCTTTCATTTTGCCCCGGGCACAGGCCCAGGCCTCCTCGTCGACCCGGTACAGAAGCCCCATGGCGTAGCGCAGAGCCCAGAGCCGGGCGGAGTCGGCGAAGCCGCCTCCGGCCTCCAGGCACTTCTCCCAGGCGGCGATGTTGGCCGCACCCTCGTCGGCCACGCCGTCCAGGTGCATCAGCTCGTGCACGGCGGTGAAGGGGATCAGGGGCGCGGGGACCGTGGCGTCCACCAGCGCCTCCCCGGTGAGGGGGACGAACAGCCCGGACACCGAGGCGGCGCGCATCCACTCCGGGTAGCGGGCGGCTTTCACCACGGCTTCCGGCAGCCCTGCCGCCGCAGGAGCGAGGCGCAGGCTTTCCGCGGGCTCCGGGAAGGCGAGGGACGAGGCGTTCAGCGCGTCGATCAGCGCCCCGCACAGCCATTCCAGCTGCCCGGAGGTGGGGACGGGCGGGGCCTCCACGGGCTGGACCATGGCCGGGAGCCACAGCGCCGCCAGGGCGCAGGCGACCGCCAGAGCAGAGCGGCCCAGCCCTCGCAGCCAGCGCAGGATCGGCGCGAGCCGCCGCTCCCGGATCGCGTGAAACAGGGCTCCCGCCAGCGCCGCCAACACAAGCAGCATCGCGCCGAAGGCCAGCAGCTCCGCCACCGGAAACGCCGCCCCCGCCGTCAGTTGGTGCAGCGCCATCAACGCGGGCCGGGTCACCCGCCCAAGCAAAAAGCCCGGGAGATGAGCGGAGACGGCCCACGCGCAGATCAGCAGGATGAGTCCGACGGACAGGGCGATACCTCTGCGCTTGCCCCCTCTGCCCATGTTCGCAGCCTCCCTTTTCACAGCGTTGCCCGGATTCGATCCGCACAGATCCTTCGCTCCGCTCAGGATGACTTCCACGGCGGAACGCTGTCATTCTGAGCGCAGCGAAGAATCTGTACGCGGCGCTTGTGAACGACATAGTGATGCTATATACCTGTATCCTCATGGGTATTATCACACATTCCCATTGCCAAAATCAAAGGGAATATCTGGTAAAGCCCATTGCGAAGGACAGGGCCATCGGCTATAATAGGGGCAGGACTCATCAAAAGACAAGGAAGCAAAACATGCTGAAATACCTGAAAAAATACCGGCTGGAGTGCGTGGTCGCGCCGCTGTTCAAGATGTTCGAGGCGCTGCTGGACCTGTTTGTGCCGCTGGTGGTGGCCTCCATCATCGACCGGGGCATCGGCGCGGGCAGCGCGGGCCACGTCTGGCGCATGAGCGGCCTGCTCGTCGGCCTGGCGGCGGTGGGCCTGGCGGCGGCCATCACGGCCCAGTACTTCGCGGCCAGGGCGGCCACCGGCTTTGCCGCGGACGTGCGCCACGCGCTGTTTGAAAAGCTGGCCTCCCTCAGCTATCCGGACGTGGACCGGCTGGGCGTGTCGGCCATGATCACCCGGATGACCAGCGACGTGAACCAGGCCCAGACGGGCGTGAACATGGCGCTGCGCCTGCTGCTGCGCTCGCCCTTCGTGGTGCTGGGGGCCATGGTGATGGCCTTCACCATCGACGTGCGCTGCGCGCTGATCTTCGCGCTGGTGATCGCCGCGCTGGGCGTCGTGGTGGGCGCCATCATGGCGGCGAACATCCCAATGATGCAGGGCGTGCAGCGACAGCTGGAGTCGGTGCTGGGCGCGACCCGGGAGAGCCTCACTGGGGCGCGGGTGATCCGGGCCTTCCGCCGGGAGGACGCGGAGTACCAGGCCTTCCGGGCCAAGAACCGGGAGCTCACCAGTCGCCAGCGGCGGGCCGGGTGGGTGTCGGCGCTTCTGAACCCCGTGACCTACGTCATCATCAACCTGGCGGTGATTTTGCTGGTGCGCCAGGGCGCGATCCGCGTGAACACCGGCGCGCTGACCACCGGCCAGGTGGTGGCGCTGTACAACTACATGAGCCAGATTTTGGTGGAGCTGATCAAGTTCGCGTCGCTGACCATCACCATCAACAAGGCCTGGGCCAGCTGGAAGCGCATCGCGGACGTGCTGGCGCTGACGCCGTCCATGGGCTATCCCGCCCGGACCGAAGGCGCGGCGAGCGCCGGGGCCCCGGCGGTGGCCTTTGACCACGTGACGCTGACCTATCCCGGCGCGGCGAGCCCCGCCCTGGAGGACATCGACTTCGCGGCGTATCCCGGCCAGACCGTGGGCATCATCGGCGGCACCGGCTCCGGCAAGAGCTCGCTGGCGCGGCTGATCCCCCGGTTCTACGACGCCACCGAAGGCGCAGTGCGGGTGAACGGGGTGGACGTGCGGGACTACGACAAGGCCGACCTGCGGGGCAGGATCGGCGTGGTGCCCCAGAAGGCGTCGCTGTTCAAGGGCACGATCCGGGACAACCTGCGCTGGGGACGCCCGGAGGCCGGGGACGACGCGCTGCTCGAGGCGGCGGAGATCGCCCAGGCTGCGGACGTGCTGGCGGCGAAGGGCGGGCTGGACGGCGAGGTGGACCCAAACGGCGGCAACCTCTCCGGCGGCCAGAAGCAGCGGCTCACCATCGCCCGGGCGCTGGTGCGGCGGCCCGAGATCCTCATCCTGGATGACAGCGCCTCGGCCCTGGACATGGCCACGGACGCGCGCCTGAGAAGGGCCCTCGCGGGGCTCGACTACCGGCCCACGGTGTTCATCATCTCCCAGCGGGCGGCCTCCATCCTGGCGGCAGACCTGATCCTGGTGCTGGACGACGGCAAAATCGTGGGCCGGGGCACCCATCGGGAGCTGTTGGAGACCTGCCCGATCTATCAGGAAATTTACGCCTCCCAATTCGGCGGGCAGGACGGGCAACCGACTGTTGCCGCGATCAGAGAGGGGGCGACGGCATGAAGACGCCGAAGGCCTCCCGCAACCAGTTGAAGACGCTGAAAAAGGTGCTGAACCACATCGGCCGGTATCGCTGGCTGGTGCTGCTGTCGCTGCTGCTGTCCGCGGCCACGGTGGTGCTGACGCTGGTGGTGCCCATCCTGGTGGGCCGGGCCATCGACGGCATCATCGGGGCGGGGGAGGTGCGCTTTGACCTCATCTGGCCGCTGCTGTGGCGCATCGGCGTGTGCGTGGCGCTGACGGCGCTGGGCACCTGGGTGATGAACGTGGTGAACAACCGCATCACCTTCGACGTGGTGCGGGACCTTAGGGAGGAGGCGCTGGCGCACATCGCCCATCTGCCGCTTTCCTACATCGACAGCCATCCCCACGGCGAGACGGTGAGCCGGGTGATCGCCGACGCGGACGCCTTCGCCGACGGCCTGTTGATGGGCTTCACCCAGCTGTTCACGGGCGTTTTGACGATCCTGTTCACGCTGGCCTTCATGTTCACCCAGAGCCCGCTGATCACGCTGGTGGTGGTGGCGGTGACGCCACTGTCGCTGTTCGTGGCGCGGTTCATCGCCACCCGCACCTACGCCATGTTCCGCCAGCAATCCGAGACCCGGGGCGAGCAGACCGCCTTCATCGACGAGATGATCGGCGGGGTGAAGGTGATGCAGGCCTACGGGCGGGAGAAGATCGAGCTGGAACGCTTCGACGAGATCAACGAGCGGCTGAGGGGCTGCTCCCTGAAAGCCACGTTTTTCTCGTCGCTGACGAACCCCTCCACCCGGTTCGTGAACTCGGTGGTCTACGCGCTGGTGGCCCTCACCGGAGCGCTGGCGGCCCTTATGCCGGGGAGCGCCATGACGGTGGGCATGCTGACGGCCTTCCTCAGCTACGCCAACCAGTACACCAAGCCCTTCAACGAGATCTCCGGCGTGGTGACGGAGCTGCAAAACGCCATCGCCTGCGCGGCGCGGCTGTTCGAGCTGATCGAGGCCCCGGCGGAGGCGCCGGACCCGGCGGGTGCCGAGCCCCTTGAGGACGTGAAGGGGAAGGTGGACTTTGAGCACGTGTACTTCTCCTACGTGCCGGAGAGGAAGCTGATCGAGGACTTTAACCTGTCCGTGGAGCCGGGCCAGCGGGTGGCCATCGTGGGGCCCACCGGCTGCGGCAAGACCACGCTGATCAACCTGCTGATGCGCTTCTACGACGCGGACGCGGGGTCCATCGCCGTGGAGGACCGGAAGCTGCCGGACATCCCCCGGCGCAGCCTGCGGGGCGCCTACGGCATGGTGCTCCAGGAGACCTGGCTCAAGCACGGTACCATCCGGGAGAACATCGCCATGGGCAAGCCCGACGCCACGGAGGAGGAGATCGTGGCCGCGGCGAAGGCCTCCCACGCCCATTCCTTCATCCGCAGGCTGCCGGGCGGGTATGACAGCGTGATCAGCGAGGACGGCGGCCAGCTGTCCCAGGGGCAGAAGCAGCTGCTGTGCATCGCG
This sequence comes from uncultured Eubacteriales bacterium, assembly GCA_900315585.1. Taxonomy (GTDB): domain Bacteria; phylum Bacillota; class Clostridia; order Christensenellales; family Aristaeellaceae; genus UBA2862. Next base: position 26,558 of record OMZP01000019.1, read on the forward strand.
CGGGTGATGCTGCGCCTGCCGCCGATCCTGATCCTGGACGAGGCCACGAGCTCCATCGACACCCGCACGGAATTGAAGATCCAGTCTGCCTTCGCGAGGCTGATGACGGGGCGCACCTCCTTCATCGTGGCCCACCGCCTCTCCACCATCCGGGAGGCCGACGTGATCCTCGTGATGCGGGACGGGAAGATCATCGAGCAGGGGAACCACGAGAGCCTGCTGGCGCGGCAGGGCTTCTACGCGGAGCTGTACAACAGCCAGTTCGCGGGAGTGGAGGAAGCGTAAAACGGAATAAAAGCCTTCCCCAGCGCCGCAGGCGCGGTTCAGGGGAAGGCTTTATTTGTAATGCTTACCGCACCACCCTCGCCTCGATGTCGCCGCTGACGGTGCGGACGCTGATCTTCGGCTGGGGTTCGCCGGTGGCGGCGGTGCAGCGTTCGTCGAAGTCGATGCTGCCGGAGACGCTGTTGGCGGCGATGTCGTAGCCGCAGGGCAGGGGCTCCAGGCGGAGGTCCACGTCGCCGCTGGCGGTCTTGACGCGGGTGTCCCGGGCGATGCAGCGGGTCAGGTCCACGTCGCCGCTGGCGGTCTCCACGGCCAGCGACGGGTCGGCCTCCAGCTCGTCCAGGCGCACGTCGCCGCTGGCGGAGCGCACCTCAGCCGCGCCGGTGCGGCCGCGGTCCAGCTCGATGTCGCCGCTGGCGGAGGTGATGCTCGCTTCGTCGCTCTCCACATCCCTCAGCTCGATGTCGCCGCTGGCAGTCTGCACCCGCAGCCGACCCGACAGGTTAAGGCCCTTGCCAGAGAAATCGCCGCTGGCGGCGTGGGCCATTAAGTTGGTGGCGAGGACGTTCGTCAGCGTCACGTCGCCGCTGTGGGTGCGAATACTGATGCCGATGCCGCCCGCGCATTGGATGTCCTTCAGCTCGATGTCGCCGCTGGCGGTGATCAGCTGGGCTTTGGCAAAGGAAACGCCCGCCAGCTTCAGGTCGCTGCCGCCGCCCTCGAAGTCCAGCGCATCCTCGAGGCCGTCCGACAGCGCGACGGTGACCCGCAGGTCCGGCTCGGTGATCAGCTGCTTCAGCCAGTGCAGGCTGAATTCAAAGCCGCGCACTTTCTCCTCCAGCCTGCGCTCCTGGACCAGGAGCGTGTCTCCGTCCATGCGCCACTCGAAGCGGTTGGGGTCGGAGAAGCGCAGCTGCGCCGCCGCGCCGTTTTCCAGAGGCTCGCGCACGACGGTCACGTCGGCGTTGGCCACGCGGATGTTGAGGCTGCGCAGGGCTGAAACGGTCTCTGCAGAGTGACTTATCGGGGCTGCAGGTTTCAGATCCGCCAGCTCCTTCGCCAGCGCCGCCGGGCTGCCCAGCGCCGCCACGGCCTCCTCCTCCGGCACGCCCTCCTCCATGCGATCGTCGATCATCTCGCCGTAGTACTCCAGCAAGCGCGCCCGCTCCTGCTCGTTCAGGGCGGCGGTCAGCCGGTTCAGTTCCTCAAGGAAAGCCTGTTTCGTCATTTTCCCTCAACCTCCGCTTCGATTCGGCTCAGCGCCCGCAGCAGCTCCCGCCATTCATCCAGGAAGGCGTGGATGCGCCGCTCGCCGGCCTCTGTGATTTTGTAGTACTTGCGCAGCCTGCCGTTGTGCTCCACGGAATAGACCGTCACCTGGCCGCCGGCCTCCAGGCGCTTCAGGATCGGGTAGAGCGTGGATTCCGACACGGCGATGATTTCGCCCACGTCCCGCACCAGCTGGTAGCCGTAGGAATCCCCCCGGCGCAGCACCGTCAGCACGCAGGCGTCCAACATGCCCCGCTTCAGCTGGACATCCATGGGATCACCTCCTTGACGTATGATATTATACAACGCATAGTATCATGTGTCAAGAGGTAAATTCAGCTTGATCGAGTAATACTCGACCAAGCTGAAAACGAATTGCGCCTATGGCGCGTGAATTGACCCCGGTGCCGCGTCCCAATCCTCTGGATTGTGACGTCGGCAGTCCGGCAAAGCCGGACCAACTTTGCCTCCGGCAAAGTTGCCTTGGCCATGAATTGCCCTGCGGGCATGAATTGCTGCGGCGCATTGGGAAAGGCGCAATTCAAATCATGGAGCGGAGCGAGAAATCATGCGCGAAGCGCAATTCATGGCGCAGCCAATTCATCGAATGAATCCACACTCAAAAATGCCCCATCCAATTCCTCCAAATCCGGTCCAGCGCCACCCCCTTGGCCTCCACGCCCTCGGCGGCGGCGACGGGGATTTGGGCGACGCTCCGTCCGTCCACGATCACGTTCACGCGGCCCACCACGTCCCCCGGCTGCACCGGCGCGGGCACGCTTTCCGGCAGGTCGGGGGAGAGCTCCACCCGCTGCTCGTCGCCCTTGTTCACCAGCAGGGTCAAGTCCCCGTCCAGTACCAGGCTCACGCCCTCCGCCTCGCCGCCGGTGACAGGCAGCTGGCCCCGCACCTTTGTGCCCTTCCGGGCGACAGGGTACTGGCGATAGTTGGCGAAGCCGTAGTCGAACAGCTGCTGGGCCAGGGCGAAGCGTTCCTTGCCGGAGGCCGCGCCCAGCACCACGGCGATCAGCCGCATCCCGCCCCGGCGGGCTGTGGCCGCGACGCAGTAGCCCGCCTCGTTGGTGGAGCCGGTCTTGCCGCCGTCGCAGCCGTCGTACAGCTTTAAGAGCTTGTTGGTGTTCACCAGCTGGGTCGTGCGGCCGTCGCCGTGGTCGATGTCCTCCATCCAGACGGTGGAGAAGTCGTAGTAGAGGTCCCGGGCGAACACCTCCCGGGCCATGACGGCCACGTCCCGGGCGGTGGTGTGCTGGCCCTCGGCGGGCAGACCGGTGCAGTTGACGAAGCGGCTGTTCGCCATGCCCAAGGCCTCGGCCCGGCGGTTCATGGCCTCGGCGCAGAGGGCTTCGCTGCCGTACATCGCCTCCGCCAGGGCCACCGCCGCGTCGTTGGCGCTGCCTACGATCATGCACTTCAGGAGGGTTGAGACGCTCTGGCGCTCGCCCACGTCCAGCAGCACCTGGCTGCCGCCCATGCCCGCGGCGCTGTCGGAGACGGTGATGGCGTCGGAGAGGGCAATGCGGCCTGCCTCGAGCTGCTCCAGGGTCAAGAGGATCGTCATCACCTTTGTCACCGAGGCCACGGGCCGGGGGGAATCCGCGTTCATCTGGAAGATGATCTGCCCGCTGTCCGCCTCCATCAGCAGCGCCGCCGCGCAGTTCAGGCGCATGGGCGGGTTTTCCAGCAGCGGGGCCTGGGAGATGGGCGGCAGCGCCGGCGGGGCCTCGGTGGGCGCGGGGGTGGGGGAGAGGGAGAGGTCCAGCTCCTGGGCGCGGGCGAGGGGAAGGAGCAGCAGGAAGAGGGTCAGCAGGGCGGCGAGCGTTTTGCGCATAGAAAAAACCTCCGGCATTTGATGTCCATTGCTTCATCATGTGCGGGAGGGGAGGAAAAAAGAACGGCCCCCGCGAGTGCGGGGGCCGCCGTTCGGCTTCATTCAGATGTCAGGCTTCTGAATTATTCGGCCTTCCAAGCATCGTACTGAGCCTGGAACTCGGCCAGAACATCCTGATAGCCAGCGGCATCCAGCTCGGACTGATACTGGGCGATGTAGTCGTCCACAGCGTCAGCGGGCACGCCGCCGTTCTCCAGAGCGAAGCCATACTGCTCGAACAGGTTCGCGCAAGCGGTGTAAGCGGCCTCGACGGGAGCCTTGTCGAAACGGAAGCCAGCCGCGCAGGAGGTGTTGGCGCCACCGTTGAAGTCCTTGTACAGGTCGGCCTTGTTGTCGGGCTCGTTGTCCAGGGGGGTGACGATGGTAGCGGAAGCGGACTCCCACATGGAGTGGTTGTACTTGTCAGAGTGCTGGGTCACGTGCTGGATCTCCTGGCCCTCAGCCTGGGTGTACTCGAAGTCCTCGCCCTCGATGCCGAAGGTGTAGAGGTCAGCCAGCTTGCTGTCGGTGTACAGCAGGCCCAGGAAGTCGATGCAAGCCTTCGCCTCGGCTTCGGTGCTGTTGGCGGTGACGCAGTAGCAGCTGCCCAGAGCGGAGGTGCTGTGCGCGTAACGCTCGGTGGCGGGCTGCATGACAACCTCCTGGTTGTAGCGGCTGTTGGCCTCGGCGTTCACGGGGATGTCGGTCCACCAGGAGATGGCCCAATCCTGGGTCTGGGTGGTGGTGTCGGTGGTGGTCTTGGTCACTTCGTCCTCAGAGATATAGCCCTTCTCGGCCCAGTCGCCCATCAGCTTGCAGAACTCGGCGTACTCGGGAGTGAGGATGGTGTCAACCACTTCGTTGGTCTCGCGATCCACGGCGAAGAAGTTGGTGGCGGAGTTCGCGGTGAAGAAATCGAACTTGTCGATGTACCAGCGATAGAACATGGCGGTCTTCTGGGTCAGGAAGGGATACTTCAGACCAGCAGCCGCGGCGTCGGCCAGCATGGGCTCCAGGTCAGCCAGAGACTTCACGGAAGTGATGTCCCAGCCATATTCGTCGACCAGATCCTTGCGGAACATGAAGTCGTAGCCTTCCACGTTATCCTTGTACACGGGCACGAAGTAGTTCTTGCCGTCGTACTTGGTGGCTTCCCACTGGCCCTCGTCCATGGACTCATACAGAGCGGTGCCGGGCAGCAGGTCGGTGATGTCATAGACAGCGTTCATGGGAACCAGGTCGTTGGTGCCGATGGTGCCTTCCCAGGAAGCGGTCCACAGCAGGTTGATCTCGTTGTTGGCCAGGGCCAGGTTGGCCTTCTCGGTGTACTCACCGGAGCCGATGTCGGTCAGATGGATCTCGACATTGATCTTGTCAGCGATGTACTCGTTGATGGCATCCTCGACCTTCTTCACCTGAGCCTCGTCAGACTGGGCCAGGTTGAAGGTGCAACGATACACGTTGATGGCGGTCTTCTCGCCCTCGGCGGAAGCGACGACGAACATCGACAGCGCCAGGCAGAGAACCAGTGCAAAGGTAAGCAGCTTCTTCATGGTTATCCTCCTCTTGAAAATAGGGTTTTTATTTCATATGCCCGAAGCCGCGGGCATCTGAAACCATGGGAAAGGGGCGATCAGCCCTTGACGGAACCGACGGTCAGGCCCTTCACGAAGTACTTCTGGAAGAAGGGATAGACCACCATGATCGGGCCGATGACGACCACCACCGTGGCCATCGTCGAAGAATACTGGGGGATGGCGCCGCCCATGGCCGCGCGGGCCGTGGCGGGCACGTTGTTGTTGTTCAGCAGGAACTCGATGCTCTTCTGGATCTTGATCAGCAGCAGCTGCAGGGGCTGCTTGGAGGCGCTGTCGATGTAGAGCAGGGCGTTCTGCCAGTCGTTCCAGTAGGCCGTGGCCAGCATGAAGCCGACAGCCGCCAGGGCGGGCTTCATCAGGGGCAGCGTGATCTGGAAGAAGGTGCGGTAGTCGCCGGCGCCGTCGATGGTGGCGGCCTCCATCAGCTCGTAGGGGATGGAGTTGGCGATGTAAGTGCGCAGGATGATGACGTTCATCGTCGTCACGCACAGCGGCAGGATCAGCAGCAGCAGGTTGTCCTTCAGGCCGTACCAGCTGGTGAACACGATGTAGCCGGACAGCTGGCCGCCGTTGAACAGCATCGGGATCAGCAGGAAGATGGACAGGAACTTGGTCAGCCTGAAATCCCGGCGGCTCATGGAGTAGGCGTACATGCTCATGATCAGCAGGCCCAGCAGCGTGCCCGCCACCGTGACGAAGATCGTGATGCCGTAGGACTGCAGCAGCTGCTGGCCGTAGCGCAGCACGCTGTTGATGCCGTTCATGCTCCAAACCTTCGGCAGGAAGGAGAAGCCGTTCTGGTTGATGTACATTTCATCGGTGAAGGCCGCGATGAAAACCAAGATCACCGGCGCCGCGAAGAACACGGTCACCAGAAACAGGATGAAGATCAGGATCCACTGGCCCACGCCGAAGCGGTCCTTCTTATAATTCGTTATCTGTTTCGCCATTGTCGTACACTCCTCACTTCGTATCGGTCGATCAGAACAGCGCGTTGTCCGGCGCGATCTTGCGAACCGTGAAGTTCGCCACCAGCATCAGCAGCAGACCGACCACCGACTGGAAGAAGGAAGCGGCCGCGGTGTAGCCAAAGTTGGAGCCCGACTTGATCTGGTTCAGCACGTAGGAGTCAAGCACCTGCGTGGTGGGATACAGGATGCCGCTGTTGCGGGTGACCTGATAGAACAGACCGGTGTCGGAGTGCATCACGTTGCCGACGGAGAGCAGCAGCATGACCGTGATCATCGGGATCAGCGAGGGGATGGTGATGTGGCAAATCTTCTGCCACTTGTTCGCGCCGTCGATGTCGGCCGCCTCGTAGAGGGAGGTGTCGATGCCGGCCAGCACGGACATGTACAGCACCGAGCCGTAGCCGGTATCCTTCCAGATCTTGGTGACCAGCAGGATCCAGGGCCACAGGCCGGCTTGCGAGTAGAAGCGCGTGTTCAGGCCCAGCGTGTTGTTGATGATGCCGGTGCGGGTGTCGATGAAGGCGAACACGATGAACTGCACCGCCGCATAGGAGATGAACACCGGGATGATCATCAGCGTCTGCATCGTCTTGGCCATGCGCTTGAGCAGCATGTTGTCGATGGCGATGGCCAGCGTCACGTTCAGCAGCGTGCCCACCGCGGTGAACAGCAGGTAGTACAGCACGGTGTTGCGGGTGATGTTGTAGAACGTGCTCTTCGAGGCCAGCAGGAACCTGAAGTTCTCGATGCCGTTCCAGGGGCTGCCGAAGATGCCCTTGGAATAGTCGAAGGCCTTGAACGCCATCACCAGACCGGCCATAGGCACGTACATGATGAAGAGCAGTACCAGGAAGGCGGGCAGCGCCATGACGACGTGGGCCCGGTTCTTCCAGATGTTGTCCATGAATGATTTCACGATGCCATCTCTCCTTCGCGCGCGCGACTGTGGGTTTGGGCTCGGGGGGCACCCCCCGGACCGTCACCCGGCAGGGGTTCGCACAAAATTAACGTATCTTGTGCTCATCGAAAAACAAAAACGTTTTCCTAAGCAGGACAGGTTAATTCTAGCACAAATAGTGATAAAATACAAGCCCTTTTTTTGGATTTCTTTGGTACATATTGTTGAGTTTGTTATTCCGGCATGGGGGAAGAAATCCGGCGACAAACAAAAGAATCACCGAGGTCGGAATCAGACCTCGATGATATGGAATGCCGCCGCCCGGCCCAGCCGGTTCATCACGGCCAGCCCCAGCCCGTCCGCGGCCACGGCCTCGGAAAAGATCGCGTCCGCGCCGATGTCGTCCGCCTCGCGGAGCCGGGCGAAGATGCTCCGGGCCATGCCCGCCGCGCCGTCGCCCAGGGAGAGGGCCTTGCGGTCGGCGTAGGCGGGCAGGTGGCCGTCCAGCGCCAGGATCAGCGGGCGCTTGCCCTCGGCCAGGGCCTCGTCATAGAGGTTGCGGATGGCTTCGGTCACGGCGTCCGCCTCGCCCTGCACGATGGTCAGGGCCCCGGTTGGGGCGTAGTGGCGATACTTCATGCCAGGGCTGCGGGCGACCTCGCCCTCCTTCAGCGGGCGCATCACCGCGTCGTCCACCCCCGCGCTGCCGCAGAGCTCGGCGATGCGCCGGGGCGTGATGCCGCCGGGGCGGAGCACCTTCGGGATTTCGCCGGTCATGTCGATCACGGTGGACTCCAGACCCACCTCGCAGGGGCCGCCGTCCAGGATCAGCGGGACGCGGCCGTCCATGTCTTCCAGCACGTGCATGGCCGTGGTGGGGCTGGGCCGCCCGGAGCGGTTGGCGCTGGGGGCCGCGATGGGTCGCCGGGTCGCGTCGATCAGCGCCCGCGCCGCCGGATGCCCCGGCAGGCGCACCGCCACGGTGTCCAGGCCCGCGGTGACGGCGCTGGGCACGAGGTTGGACTTCGGGAAGATCAGCGTCATCGGCCCCGGCCAGCAGGCGTCCATCAGGCGCTTGGCGGCGGGGGAAGGCTCGACGGCGATCAGCGGCGCGAGCTGGTCGACCTTTGAGATGTGCACGATCAGCGGGTTGTCCCCGGGGCGGCCCTTCGCCTCGAAGATGCGCTTCACCGCGCTCTCGTCCAGCGCGTTCGCGCCCAGGCCGTAGACCGTCTCCGTGGGAAAGCCCACCAGCGCGCCGGAGCGGATCAGTTCGCCCGCCATTTCCAGCGACGCGGGGGAGACGGGAAGTAGTTCGGTTTGCAAGCTAAAGTCTCCTTACGTTACAGTATCTTCTCCATGCCGACCCGGTATGGCGCCATGCCCAGCTTTTCGTAAAACTTCATCGCGCCGGGGTTGCAGCTCCACACGTTCAGGGTGACGTTGTAGCAGCCCCTTTCGCGGGCGTGGGCGAGGATGTGTTCGTACAGTGCGCGGCCCACGCCGAGGCCCCGGGCGCTTTCGTCCACGCAGATGTCGTCGATGTAGAGCGTGTCGTGTTCCTCCATCAGTCGGCCGCCGGAATGCTGCATCACGCAGAAGCCGTGGCCCAGCACCCGGTCGCTCTCGTCGACGCAGACGAACACCGGCGTGGCGTCGTCCGAAAGGATGGCCTGCAACTCAGCCTTGGTGTACTTGGTGGTCGGCCCCTTGAACAGGTCGGGCCTGCCGTTGTGGTGCACCATGTTCACCTGCACCAGCAGCGCCATGATGGCGGGAATGTCGCGCTCCGCGGCGGGACGAACGGTGATTTTTGGCATGGGTGTACCTTCTCTCGCCTGTCACAAAAATATGAAAGAGATCATGAATTGGCGCTTCGCACCATGATTTGCCCTGCGGGCATGATTTCTCGCTGCACTCCATGATTTGAATTGCGCCTTGTCTTATGCGCCGAGGTGCTATTCATGCCCGTAAGGTCAATTCACGCGCCGAAGGCGCAATTCATGGCAGGGATTTCCTCTGAAATCCCTGCTACCGGCTTTCGTTCAGCAGCGCCGTCTGCTCCGCCAGGGTCAGGGCGTCGATGATCTCGTCCAGATGCCCTTCCATGATCTCGTCGATCTTGTACAGGGTCAGGCCGATGCGGTGGTCGGTGACGCGGCCCTGGGGGAAGTTGTAGGTGCGGATGCGCTCGCTGCGGTCGCCGGTGCCCACCTGCAGGCGGCGGCGGTTGGCGTACTCGCCCTCCTGCTGCTCCCGCTGCAATTCGTAGAGGCGGGATTTCAGCACCCGCATGGCCTTCTCCCGGTTCTGGATCTGGCTGCGCTCATCCTGGGAGGTGACCACCAGGCCGGTGGGGATGTGGGTGATGCGCACGGCGGAGTCGGTGCGGTTGACGTGCTGGCCGCCCGCGCCGGAGGCCCGGTAGGTGTCGATGCGCAGGTCGCCGGGGTTGATCTCCACCTCTACGTCCTCCGCCTCGGGCAGCACCGCCACCGTGGCGGTGGAGGTGTGGATGCGGCCGGAGGACTCGGTGACGGGCACGCGCTGCACCCGGTGCACGCCGGACTCGAACTTCAGCTTCTGGAACACGTTCTTGCCCTGGATCAGGATCACGCTCTCCTTCAGGCCGCCCAGCTCCGTGCTGCCGTCCTCCACCATCTCCACCTTCCAGCCCTGGCTGTCGGCGTAGTGGGTGTACATGCGCAAAAGCTGCGCGCCAAACAGACCGGCCTCGTCGCCGCCGGCCCCGGCCCGCACCTCCAGCAAGGCATTCTTGTAGTCGTCCGGGTCCTTGGGCAAGAGGGCGATGCGGGCCTTTTGGGTGGCCTCCGCCAGCTGCTTTTCCAGCTCCGGCAGCTCCTCCCGGGCCAGCTCCGCCATGTCCGGGTCCTCCAGCAGCTCCCGGGCGGCGTCGATGTCGTCCAGCAGCTTTTTGTAGCTTACTGCGATGTCGTTCAGCTCCGCCAGCTCGCTGTGTTCCCGCATCAGCTTGGTGAAGGTGGCCGTGTCGGCGATCACCTCCGGCAGGGTGATGCGGATGGAGAGCTCCTCGTAGCGGCCCTGGATGGCCTCCAGCTGGGCCGCGATGCGCTCCTGCTCGTTGAATGTGACTGATTGCATGATGCTACCTCGATCCGTTATCGGAGTTTGGAGTGGAGAGTAAAGAGTTTGCAGGGGAGACCAGATTGCCACGGCCTTCGGCCTCGCAATGACGTTGTTTGATGATTCATAGGATCATTCCTGTTGGATGGAGTACAATGCATGAACTCATACCACGTCATTGCGAGGAGCGTAGCGACGTGGCAATCCGGGTCTCATTAAGTCAATCAAATCCGCAAGGATTTGTACTGCCATTCCTCATTTCTCATTCCTAATTCCTCATTCCCAATCAAATCTTCGCGAATACGACCCGCTCGATGCCGTTCAAGTCCCTGATCGTCCCGGCCTCCACGCAGGGGAGGCTGGCCTTGAGCAGCGCCAGCACCGCCGGGGCCTCGCCGATGCCCACTTCGAGATAGATCGACCCGCCGGGGTTCAGGTGCTTTTCCGCGTCCGCGGCGATGCGGCGGTAGAAGTCCAGGCCGTCTGCGCCGCCGTCCAGCGCCAGCCGAGGCTCGAACTGCACCTCCCGCTGCAAGTCGCCCAGCTTGCTGCGGGGGATGTAGGGCGGGTTGGAGGCGATCAGGTCGAACTTTTCCCGGCCTACGGCGTGAAACAGGTCGCCGTGGCGGAACTCCACCTTCACGCCCAGGGCGTGGGCGTTGCGCCTGGCCACGTCCAGCGCCTCCCGGCTCACGTCGGAAAGGGTCACCCTCGCGTGGGGGGCCAGGGATGCCAGGCTCAGGCCGATGCAGCCGCTGCCGGCGCACAGATCCAGCACGGCGGGGGTGTCGTTTGCGGTTTGCAGGGCGATCAGCGCCGCCTCCACCAGGGTCTCGGTGTCCTGCCGGGGGATCAGCACGGCGGGGGAGACCTCGAACTTGAGACCCATGAAGTCGGCGCTCTTTAAGATGTACTGCACCGGCTCCCCGGCGCAGCGGCGGTTCAGCATGGCCTCCAGCGTGGCAAGGGCCTGGGCGGGCACGGCGCGGTCGGATTCAAACTTCAGCTCCGTGCGGGTCATGCCCAGGGTGTCCTCCGCCATCCAGCGGGCGTCCACCTCCGGGTCGGGACAGCCGGAAGCCGTCAGCTGGGCCGTGGCGTGGGCCAGCCATTCGGATATGTTCATGAAACGGATGTTGTCCTTTCGGTTGCTATATATAATAGGTTGTCATCGGTCATTTTCCAGCGCCGCGTTGTAGGCGCAGAGGGCCACCTCCACCATCTGGGCGTGGGGCTCCCGCACCAGCAGCTTCTCCAGCCAAACCTGCGGGGCCAGCAGCACCCTGGACACGGTGTTTGGCCAGGTGACCTCCAACAGGTGGACGATCTCGCCCAGCACCGCCGCGATGATCAGCACGATCAGCACCCGCACCAGCAGCTGCACCGGCAGCGTGAAGGTGCGCACGAAGGCGAAGACGACGATGGACGCGAGCAGCACCGACACGGTGAAGGCCGCGTCGCTTCGGTGGGTGAGGCGGGAGGCCTTCTCGGCGGCCTCGCGGGCCACGGGCTTGTCGGCCTGGGCGGCGTTCAGAACCTTGTTGATCGCCCCGCGATACATGCAGAAGCGGCTGAGGACCCGAAGCCTCGGGATCAGGGCCACGCAGATCAACCCGCCCAGTACCCGCGCCGCGCAGGCCGCGGCGTTGATGCCTGTGCGGGTCAGCTCCAGCGGCGGCAGCACCCACTTCACCAGCGCCCAGGGTCCCAGCAGCAGGAGGCCGACCAGGAGCAGGAACACGGCGATGCCGCTGCCCGCGGCGACGAAGCTGGTGGGCTTGATCCGGAACAGCTCCGCGAAACGCTGCTCGAAGCGGCTGCCCTTCACGATGCCCTGGGGCTCCAGCTGGGCCGACTCGGCCACGCCGTCCAGGAAGTCCGCCACGCTGCAAAACAGCCGCAGGATGCCCCGCAGGAACGGGATGCGCTCCATGGCGTTGCGGGCCTTGTGGTATTCCCGGCGGATGCGCAGGGAGATATCCTTGCTGTCCCGCCGCACCGCGAAGGCCGTGGCGCTGCCGATCTGCACCCGCGCGCCCTCCGCGACGGGGGAGGCGTGGATGACCCTTGCATCTGACATATGAACACCCTCTCCCAAAATGAGGAATTAGGAATTAGGAATGAGGAATGAAAATGGCCTTATGGCAATGTTGGGAGAGAAAGAAGAAATCCGAAGGATTTCAACCTCCATTCCTCATTTACTCATTTCTCATTCCTAACTAAATCAAAATCCCGGCGCGTATCCGCCGGGATTTTGGTTCTACGCGCATTTAAACGGCAAAAGCATCGACAAAACTGCTTTGCCGATGCTTTCAGTGTGCCTACATGCCGTAGCGCTTCTTGAAGCGATCCACACGTCCGCCGGTGTCAACCAGCTTCTGCTTGCCGGTGTAGAAAGGATGGCACTTTGAGCAAATATCAACGCGCATCTCCTTCTTCACGGAACCGGTCTCAAAGGTCTCGCCGCAGACGCAACGGACCACTGCCTTGCCGTAATTCGGATGGATATTCTCCTTCATGGTTTTCACCTCACTCTAATCGGACTGTCGGCTCTCCGGCGGAACCGGCATCTGATTAATCACGCAATGGGTATTATAGCACAGGCGGCGCGCCAGGGCAAGGGGTTGCGGGAGATTTTACAATTATAGTTGGATAAACTGGTTCTCAAAAACTTAACACCCCGTCAAATCCAAAACCCATTGACAAAACCGGGGGTTGGTTGTATAGTATGTTCAGTCGTTAGCACTCACATGTGAGGAGTGCTAACAGACCAGAGAATCGAAAGGGGGAGCGTTCAGATGCAGCTGGACGAGAGAAAGTATCTGATCCTGCAGGCCATCATCGACGACTACATCCTGACGGCGATGCCCGTGGGCTCCCGCACGATCTCGCGCAAATCCGGCGTCGGCTACTCGCCCGCGACCATTCGCAACGAGATGAGCGACCTGGAGGAGCTGGGCTACCTGGACCAGCCCCACACCTCCGCCGGGCGGGTGCCCTCCAACAAGGCCTACCGCCTCTACGTGGATCACCTGATGAAGACGGCGAAGCTCACCAACGACGAGCGGGAGCAGATGCACGAGCACTTGGTCTCCAAGTCCAAGCAGGTGGAGGGCGTGATCCGGACCGCCGCCAGCGTGCTGTCCGACGCGACGAAGTACACCTCGGTGATCGTGGCCCCGAAGCTGGGCACACTGCGCATCAAGCACGTGCAGCTGGTGCCGGTGGCGGAGCGCACGGCCCTGATGGTGATCGTCACCAACGTGGGCATCGTCAAGGACGCGCTGATCCGCGTGCCGGAGGGCATGGACGCCGACGACCTGTACGCCATCTCCCGCATGCTGACGGAGAAGCTGGCGGACAAGCCGCTGGAGGCCGTGCGCCAGGCGTTCTCGGAGCTGCTGCGCAACGCCGAGACTAACCGCAAGCTGCTGGGGGAGACCCTGCAGGTCATCGAAAAGCGGCTGGAGGCCGGCGGCGACGCCTCGGACGTGATCGTGGGCGGCCCGGCCAACATGCTGGAGTATCCGGAGTACAGCGACGTGAACAAGGCGAGAAGCTTCCTGGCCGTGCTGGAATCCAAGGACACCCTGCGCAAGCTGATCAGCCGGGACGGCGGCATGGAGATCTCCATTCGCATCGGCCCGGAAAACCAGGTGCCCGCGCTGAACGATTGCTCCATTGTGACGGCCAGCTATCGCGTGGGCGACCATTCCAACGGCACGCTGGGCATCATCGGCCCCACCCGCATGAACTACAACCGGGTCATCTCGGTGCTGGAGTTCATGGGACGGGCGCTGAGCGACGTGCTGTCCGAGTATCGTTAAGGAGAAGCAACCATGAAGAAGAAGGACAAGAACCCCCAGACCGAGCCCGTGACCGAGCAGGCGCCCGCCGAGGCGGAAGCCCCCGCCGAGCAGCCTGCGGAGGAGCGGGAGGCCACCATCGAGGAGTGGCAGGCCGCCCTGGAGACGGCGGTGAAGCAGCGGGACGAATTGAAGGATTCCCTGCTGCGCGTCCAGGCCGACTTCCAGAACTTCAAGCGCCGCAACCAGACCGCCCGCAGCGACGGCTATGAGGACGGCGTGCGCGAGGCCATCGCGGCCATGCTCCCGGCCATTGACAACCTGGAGCGGGCCATCGACGCCGCGGAGAAGACCGACGACGACGGCGCGAAGGCCCTGGCTGACGGCGTGAGCATGACGCTGAACACGCTGTTCGAGAGCCTCAAGCGATTCGGGTTTGAAGAGGTGCCCGCCCTGGGCGAGGACTTTGACCCCGAGAAGCACAACGCCGTGATGCGCGAGGCCGCAGGCGACCCCGGCAAGGTGCTGGAGGTCTTCCAGAAGGGCTACAAGGTCAAGGACAAGATCATCCGCTACGCGATGGTGAAGGTCTCGGTCGAAGAATAGATTCTTCGACAATCAGGTTTGACATCAGCCAACAACGAACATTTTCGACAAAATAGGAGGTAACAATTATGAGCAAGATTATCGGCATCGATCTGGGCACCACCAACAGCTGCGTCTCCGTCATGGAGGGCGGCGAGCCCGTCGTCATCGCGAACGCGGAAGGCGCTCGCACCACCCCGTCCGTCGTGGCGTTCTCCAAGAACGGCGAGCGCCTGGTCGGCCAGGTCGCCAAGCGCCAGGCCGTCACCAACCCGGACCGCACCATCATCTCCATCAAGCGCGACATGGGCACCGACCGCAAGGTGACCATCGACGGCCACAACTACACCCCGCCGGAGATCAGCGCCATGATCCTTCAGAAGCTGAAGGCGGATGCCGAGAGCTATCTGGGCGAGACCGTGACCGAGGCCGTCATCACCGTGCCCGCCTACTTCTCCGACGCCCAGCGCCAGGCCACCAAGGATGCCGGCCGCATCGCGGGCCTGGACGTGAAGCGCATCATCAACGAGCCCACCGCCGCGGCGCTGGCCTACGGCCTGGACAAGGGCGACGCCCACAAGATCCTGGTGTATGACCTGGGCGGCGGCACCTTCGACGTGAGCCTGATGGAGGTTGGCGACGGCATCTTCGAGGTGCTGGCCACCGCCGGCAACAACCGCCTGGGCGGCGACGACTTCGACCAGCGGCTGATCGACTACATCGCCGAGGAGTTCAAGAAGGAGAACAACATCGACCTGCGCCAGGACCGCATGGCCCTGCAGCGCCTGAAGGAGGCCGCCGAGAAGGCCAAGATCGACCTGTCCGGCCTGATGAGCACCAACGTGAACCTGCCCTTCATCACCGCCGACGCCACCGGCCCGAAGCACCTGGACGTGACCATCAGCCGCGCCAAGTTCAACGAGCTGACCGCTGACCTGGTGGAGAAGACCGTGGGCCCGATGACCCAGGCCATGCGGGATGCCGGCGTCACCAGCAAGGACATCGACAAGGTGATCCTGGTGGGCGGCTCCACCCGTATCCCCGCCGTGCAGGAGGCCGTGCAGCGCATCACCGGCAAGGAGCCCTTCAAGGGCATCAACCCCGACGAGTGCGTGGCCGTGGGCGCTGCCATCCAGGGCGGCGTGCTGGGCGGCGACGTGAAGGACATCGTGCTGCTGGATGTCACGCCCCTGTCCCTGGGCATTGAGACCCTGGGCGGCGTGTTCACCCGCCTGATCGAGCGCAACACCACCATCCCCGTCAAGCAGACCCAGGTGTTCTCCACCGCGGCCGACGGACAGACCAGCGTGGATGTGCACGTGCTGCAGGGCGAGCGCGAAATGGCCGCCTACAACAAGACCCTGGGCCGCTTCCAGCTGACCGGCATCGCGCCCGCGCCCCGCGGCGTGCCGCAGATCGAGGTCACCTTCGACATCGACGCCAACGGCATCGTGCACGTGTCCGCCAAGGATCTGGGCACCGGCAAGGAGCAGTCCATCGCCATCACCGCTTCCTCCAACATGAGCGAGGAGGAGATCAAGAAGGCCGTGGACGAGGCCGCGCAGTTCGCCGCCGAGGACAAGAAGAACAAGGAGCAGGCCGAGACCTTCAACCAGGCCGACAGCCTGATCTACCAGACCGAGAAGACCATCAAGGACCTGGGCGACAAGCTGGATCCCGCCGACAAGGCCAAGCTGGAGAGCGAGCTGGAGAGCTTCAAGCAGACCCGCGCCGGCAACGACGTGGAGCAGATCAAGAGCGCCATGGAGAGCTTCAGCAAGGCGACCTACGACGTGTTCGGCAAGGTCTACCAGCAGCAGAACGCCGCTGGCGGCGCGAACCCCGGCGACGCGGGCTTCAACCCGAACGGCGGTGCGAACGTCAACGACGACGGCACCGTGGACAGCGAGTTTACGGATGGCAACAACTGATCTTTGATCGCGAACGGAGGGGATAAGGGCTGACTCTTATCCCACGTTTGAGGGATTAGGGAATAGGGATTAGGGATTAGAAAAAGCTGCTGCCGCGCAGGATTGCGGCGCAGTAGCCACTATTCCTAATCCCTAATCCCTCGTCCCTAATCCCTCTATTTCCTGGGGGATTATGATGATGATCATACATCCCAAGGAGTGATTTGATAAATGGCAAACAAACGAGACTACTACGAGGTCCTGGGCGTCGAGAAGGGCGCGGACGAGGCGGCCATCAAGAAGGCCTACCGCCAGCTGGCGAAGAAGTACCACCCGGACGTGAACCCGGGGGACAAGACTGCCGAGGAGAAGTTCAAGGAGGTCAACGAGGCCTACCAGGTGCTCTCCAACCCCCAGAAGCGGGCCCAGTACGACCAGTTCGGCCACGACGGCCCCCAGGCGAGCGGCTTCGGCGGCGGCGGGTTCGGCGGGTTCAGCGGCTTTGACGGCGGCGGGTTCGGCGGCTTCGAGGACATCTTTTCCTCCGTGTTCGGCGGGGGCTTCGGCGGCGGCGCGCGGCAGAACGGCCCGATCCCCGGCGACGACCTGCGCTACGACCTGACCATCTCCTTTGAGGAGGCGGCCATGGGCTGCGAGAAGGAGATCAACCTGGTCCGCGACGAGGAGTGCCCCACCTGCTCAGGCTCCGGCGCGAAGCCCGGCAGCAAGGTGGACACCTGTCCCACCTGCAACGGCACCGGCCAGGAGCGCGTGGTGACCAACACCCCCTTCGGGCGCATCCAGAACGTGCGTACCTGCTCCCGCTGCCGGGGCGCGGGAAAGATCATCACCGAGCCCTGCCCCAAGTGCCACGGGCGCGGCAAGGTGCGCGTCAGCAAGCGCCGCACGGTGAAGGTGCCCGCGGGCATCGACAACGGCCAGGTGCTGACCATTCGCGGCCAGGGCGGCCTGGGCGAGCGGGGCGGCCAGCCGGGCGATTTGCTGATCGTGATCACGGTGAAGCCGCACAGGCTGTTCAAGCGGCGGGACGACGACCTTTACATCGAAATGCCGCTGACCTTCACCCAGGCGGCCCTGGGCGCGGAGCTGGACGTGCCCACCCTGGGCAAGCCGGTGAAGTACAGGTTCCCCGAGGGCACCCAGCCCGGCCAGGTGTTCCGCTTGAAGGAACAGGGCGTTCAGCGCCTGCGGGGCGGCGGCAGGGGCGATCTGTACGTCACCGCCGTGGTGGAGATCCCCAAAAAGCTGACCAGCCAGCAGAAGGAGCTGCTCCGCCAGTTCGACGGCATCGCCAGTGGCAGCCAGTACGAAAAGAAAAAGAGCTTCCTGGACAAGCTGAAGGACGCTTTCAGCTGATCGGATTCGCCTTCCCCTTCAGGGGAAGGTGGATTTTTGTAATAATACTAAATTCCATCTAATCCATGCACATCTGCGGGTGCCTTTTTTGCCCTGGCTGTGCTTCGCTTCGGTCAACGATGCGCTGCATCGCCTCCCTCCCGCCTCCCTCCGCTCAGCTTTGCCAGAACGAAAAATCCACTCCGCATTTGTACATGTTTTAGAAGGAATTTAGTATAAAAATGCTTGCATTTTTGCAAAAAGACGGATGAGGTCGTTTTCCTTTTCCGCTGTCCCATAATAGAGGAACGCGGGAGAACGACCTCATCCGCCTCGCTTTGCTCGGCACCTTCCCCTGAAGGGGAAGGCTTTTGGATTGCCCCTTGTCCCGCCGCTCAAATGATGGTATAATGATTAGGAAAAACAGAGTTTTTCCGGGTCGGCGGGCAAGGGAGCGAAGCGAGTTGCGCAGCACGCCGACAATCATGGTATAATCATGGCATTGACGGTGAAGGGGACGTGGGCATGAGCATCGATGCGGCGGGGCTCTGGCTGGGCCGGGCCCTGATGGCGGGCTTCGCGGCGCTGGTGGTCGCGGAGCTCATTCGCTATTTCCGAACGGCCCTGGTCGAGCCCGTGGCGGCGTCTCCCGCTCCGGAACGGGTTCCGATGAAGCGGGTGCTTCTGGAGACACTCGCGGCCGTCGTCGCCTCGCGGGTCCTCATCGTGGCGGCCTGCGCGGCGTATTGCGCCATACAAAACCGCTCACTGGAGACCTTTTTCCAGGATTTCGCCGGGAAGCTGACGCCCTGGGACGCGGATCACTACCTGGGCCTGATCGAGCGATGGTACGTGGCCGAGGGCGATCCCCGGCTGCACATCGTGTTTTTGCCCTTCTACCCGGCGGTCTGCCGGGGGCTGCACCTTGCGACGGGTATGTCGCCCTTCGCCGCGGCGGAGGTGGTGAGCCACCTGGCGCTGGCGGGCTGCGGGGCGGCCATGTTCCGCCTGGTGGAGGGGGACAGCGGCGCACAGACCGCCCGGCGGGCGATGCTGCTCACGCTGTTCACGCCCATGGCTTACTTCTACTCCGTGCCCTACACCGAGTCCCTGTTCCTGCTGCTGACGCTGCTGGCCGTGCTGATGGCCCGGCGGCGGCGATTCGCGCTGGCGGTGGCCTTCGGGGCCATGGCGGCCAACACCCGCATCGTGGGCATGGCGGTGGCCATTCCCATCTTCTGGGAGCTGCTGCGGCGGGACCGGGAGGGCCGGGAGGAACCGCTTTCGCCCGGTCGGGTGGCGCTGGACGTGTTGAAGGTGCTGCCGGTGGGGGCGGGGCTCGCGCTGTACCTGCTGGGCAACTACCGGCTGTTCGGCAACCCCACGCAGTTCATGATCTTCCAGCGGGAGCACTGGTCCCAGAGCTTCGGCACCCTGGCGAACACCTTCCGCTACTGCCTGGACAACGCCCTGGATTACGATGACTTCCTCTACCGGCTGGGCGTGTGGATCCCCCAGGCGCTGCTGCTGGTGGCCGTGCCGACGCTGATCGCTTGGCGGCGCAGGCGGGAGCCGGTGGGAGACGTGGCGTATCTGCTGGTGCTTTTCTATGTCAGCTTCGCGCCCACCTGGCTGCTCAGCGGCCCGCGCTACCTGTCCGCCGCCTACGCCCTCTACCCATTGCTGGCGCGGATTCCCAAGTCGAGAAAGGGCTTCATCGCGCTGTGGGCGGGGGAGTGCGCGCTGCTGATCTACATGTCGATTGTCGGACTCTGGCACGTAAAAGTATACTGACGAAGGGAATTTGAAAACATGGACTGGATGGAATACACGATCCTCACCACCACCGAGGGCAGCGAGCTCGTCTCCCAGATCCTGCTGGACGCGGGCAGCACCGGCACGATGATCGAGGACAAGAACGACGTGCGGGCGAACCAGCGCCCGGAGGGCCGGTGGGACATCCTGGACGAATCCATCGCCCGCCGCATGAGCGACGACGTGAAGGTGACGGGCTACTTCCAGGTGGACGGCGGCCTGGGCGACCGAATCGCCTTCATCGAGGGCGAGCTGCGCCGTATTCGCAGCCTCGACCTGGGCATGGACCTGGGCAAGCTCACCACCCTGCGCCACGACGTGGCCGAGCAGGACTGGACGGAGAGCTGGAAGGCGGCCTTCAAGCCCTTCCGACTGGGCGAGCACATGCTGATGAAGCCCAGCTGGGAGGACGTGGAGACGCGGCCCGGCGACCACGTCATCGAGATCGACCCCGGCATGGCCTTCGGCACCGGCACCCACGAGACCACCGGCATGTGCGTGAAGCTGGTGGAGAAGTACGTCAAACCCGGCCAGCGGGTCATCGACATCGGCACCGGCACCGGCATCCTCGCCATCGCCGCGGCCCACATGGGCGCAAACCCCGTGCTGGCCACGGACCTGGACGCGGTGGCCGTGCGGGTGGCGGCGGAGAACGTGAAGATCAACGGCTTCGAGGGCGTGATCGACGTGCGCTGCGGGGACCTGCTGGACGTGGTGGAGGAGAGCGGCGACGTGGTGATCGCCAACATCATCGCGGACGTGATCGTGAACCTTGCGAAGCCCGTTCGGGAGCGCATCGTGGACGGCGGGCTGTTCATCTGCTCCGGCATCTCCCTGGAGCGCCGGGAGGACGTCTTATCGGCCCTGAAGGACGCGGATTTCGAGGTGCTGGACGACCTGAACGAAGGGGAATGGTGCGCCATGGCGGCGCGGAAACGCGGATAATATCCGCGGATATTCGCTGCCGCGCCTTCAAACCAGCTGTTTTTTCCACTGATTCAAGAAAAAACAGCTGTGTTATAGCAAATTCATATCGCTTGGAATGGTGAATATATGCACAGCTTTTACATCCACCCGCCCGAGGGCGATTATGCCGCCCTGCCCGCCGAGGAGGCGAAGCACGCGGAGAAGGTGCTTCGGCTGCACCCCGGCGACGAGGTGTGCGCCATGGACGGCGCGGGCCGTCGCTGGCGGGCGGAGATGGCGGAGCAAGGCCGCGTTCGCCTGCTGGAGGCGCTGCCCTCCAACGAAGCCCCTGTGCGGCTGACGGTGTACGAGGGCCTGCCCAAGGCGGACAAGCTGGACTTCATTGCCCAGAAGCTGACGGAACTGGGCGCGGCGCGGCTGGCGCCCGTGAAGATGGAGCGATGCGTGGTGAAGCTGGACGCCAGGGACGGCGAGAAGCGCCGGGAGCGCCTTCAAAAAATCGCCCGGGAGGCGGCCAAGCAGTGCGGCCGGGGCCTGCCCCTGGAGGCCGCCGCGCCGATGAACTGGCGGGAGGCGCTTGCCGCCATGTCGGCCCATGACGCGCTGCTGATTCCCTGGGAGGATGCCAGGGGCACGCGGATGAAGGACGTGTTCGCGGAATTGCCTGACGCGAAGGACATCGGCATCGTCATCGGCCCGGAGGGCGGCATGAGCCCGGAAGAGGTGGACGCGATGCTCCAGCTCGGCGGGCGGACCGTCACCCTCGGGCCCCGCATCCTGCGCACCGAGACCGCCGCCGTCGTCGCCGCCGCGCTGGCGATGCAGCTGTGGGGAGACCTTTGAAAATGAGGAATTAGGAGTGAGGAATTAGGAATGGCGGTTCAAATCCCTGCGGGATTTGTCCGATTCAATAAAAGAAATCCGCCAGGATTTCATCCACAATTCCTCATTCCTCATTCCTTATTTCTCATTCCTAATTCCTCATTCCTAATTAATCCGGAGGATGCCATGACCATCAACGAATATCAAAACCTTGCCCTGCGGACGCTGAACCCGGCGCTGACGGGCAAGGACGTGCTGATCAACGGCGTGATGGGCCTGTGCGGCGAGGCTGGGGAGGCCATCGACCTGGTGAAGAAGCACCTGGCCCAAGGCCACGACCTGGACCGGGAGGCGCTGATCGGCGAGCTGGGCGACATCGCCTGGTATCTGGCCGAGACCGCCCGCGCCCTGGACTGCGATCTGGAGACGGTGCTCAGGCGCAACGTGGAGAAGCTGCAAAGGCGCTATCCGGAGGGGTTCAGCGCGGCAAAATCCCTGAACCGCGGGGAGGAAGCATGAGGACCATCGCCACCTGTACCCTGGGCTGCAAGGTGAACCAGTACGACACCGAGGCCATGCTGGAGCTGTTCGAGGGGGCGGGCTATGCCCCCGTGCCCTTCCAGCAGGCGGCGGACGTGTACCTGATCAACACCTGCACCGTCACCGGCACCGGCGACCAGAAGTCCATGAAGACCATCCGCCGGGCTGCCCGGGAGCACCCGGACTGCGCCATCGTGGTCTGCGGCTGCCTGGCCCAGCGGGAGGCGGAGAAGATTGCCGCCATGGACAACGTGCGGCTGGTGCTGGGCGTGCAGCGGCGGGCCGAGGTGGTGGCGCTGCTGGAACAGGCCCTGGAGACCGGCGGGACGATCAACGCCGTGACGCCCCTGAAGGACATCCCCTTTGAACGCCTGGCCGTCACCCGCCACGAGGGCAAGACCCGCGCCACCATGAAGATCCAGGAGGGCTGCGACCGGTATTGCAGCTACTGCATCATCCCCAGCGTGCGCGGGCCGGTGCGCTCGATGCCCCTCGATGAGGTGGCCGAAGAGGCGGCGCGGCTGGGGAGCGCGGGCTACCGGGAGATCGTCGTCACCGGCATCCACCTGGCCAGCTACGGCCGGGGCACGGAGCACGACCTGCTGGACGCCGTCCGCGCCGTGCACAGCGCGCCGGGGGTGAAACGGGTGCGCCTGGGGTCCCTGGAGCCGCTGATCGTCACCGGGGACTTCGCCCGGGCGCTGTCGGAGCTTCCGGGGCTGATGCGCCAGTTCCACCTGTCGCTGCAGTCCGGGAGCGAGGCGGTGTTGAAGCGGATGCACCGCCGCTACACGCCGGGGGAGTACCTCCGGGCGGTGGAGACCCTGCGCGAGTACATGCCCGACTGCGCCGTGACCACGGACATCATCGTGGGCTTTCCCGGCGAGACGGAGCAGGAGTTTTCCGAGACCCTGGCCTTCGCTGAGGAAGCGAAGCTGGCGCGCATCCACGTGTTCCCGTACTCCCGCCGCAGCGGCACCGTGGCGGACAAACTGCCCGGCCAGGTGGACGAGGCGGTGAAGAAGGAGCGCGCCCGGCGGCTCATCGAGCTGGGCAGCCGGTTGGAGCGCCGGTTCGTGTCCTCGCTGCTGGGCACCGTCCAGCCGGTGCTGTTCGAGGAGGAAACGGCCGACGGCGCGTGCGAGGGCTATACCGGCCAGTACGTGCGGGTGCGGGCCGCCAACGTTCGGCCGGGGCAGCTGGCCGAGGTGCGGCTGACCGGGGCCGACGGCGCGCTGGCCCATGGAGAAGTGATCAATATTTTGGAGGGATAGACCATGAAGGATTGCCTGTTTTGCAAGATCATCGCCGGGGAGATCCCCAGCAGCAAGGTGTTTGAGAACGACAAGGTGTTCGCCTTCCGCGACATCAACCCCCAGGCCCCGGTGCACGTGCTGATCGTGCCGAAGAAGCACATGGACAACATCCTCGAGTGCGACGCCGATACCGCCGTCGCCCTGACCGACGCCATCGGCCAGGTGGCCCGCCAGGAGGGCGTGGCGGAGAGCGGATTCCGCGTCATCAGCAACTGCGGCCGGGACGGCGCCCAGTCGGTCAAGCACCTGCACGTGCATCTGCTGGGCGGGACGCAGCTGACGGAGAAGATGAACTGACAACCCCTCCGGCGCGCTGCGCCGTCTCCCTGTACACAGGGGAGGCGTGGAACGCGGTTGTAAAGGCGGCTGTCAACACCTCATCGCATCGTATTCCCGCCGTAGGGGCCCGCCCGCGGACGCATAAATGGCGTCCCTGCGGTTGGAATCAAGCGATGGCATCTGTTTTGAGACGGCCCCTGTCCCGAATTGCCGTCGGCTCAATCCGAAGGATTGTGGCGCGGCATCGAGAGGGACTGGAGGATTGTCACTGGCCGGATAAGTTTGTCAAATTCGCGTCGTTCGTTCAAAGTTTTGTGAAATTCTTGATTTATTTGCTTCCAAGGCTTGACGAGTACACAGCCTTTGGGGTATAATAAACGATGTGGCGAACCCCATGCTACATTGGCGTATGCCATTCAATCGCGAGGGGAGGGAAAGCACATGTCCGAGGTACGCATTCGGGAAAATGAATCATTGGAAAGCGCGCTGCGCCGTTTTAAGCGCAAGACTGCTCGTGATGGCATTCTCGCAGAAGCTAGGAAAAGGGAACACTATGAAAAGCCCAGCGTGAAGCGTAAGAAGAAGGCCGAAGCTGCTCGCAAGCGCAAGTATTAAAGCCAATGAAAGCCCCTCTGGTCGCCCGGAGGGGCTGTTTTCAGATTAAATCGGTAGCATCCCGGTTGGTTTCATCATCATCTGTTCTTCACTGACATAGTATAATAACGTGCGGCGCAGTTAAGAATTGCGCTCGTCTGTTCAAACATTTTTGGAGAAAACCCAATATGCGATATATCATGCTGCTGTGGCCCCATGCCAACGCCCGCTACCAGAGCGAGACGTTGAATTTGGCGCGCTCGGAGCTGCGCTTGATGCTGGACCGGGTGGCCCCGGAGGCGCGGATCGAAGAGGGCGCGCCGCTGGACATGCCCTCCCTGGCCGTGGATTTCCCGGAAGCGCCGGGCCGGGACGTGCTGCACGCCCTGACGGGGCACTCGCTGCTCTACGGCCTGTTTGAGGAACAGGCGGGGCTGCTCAGGCCCGCGGCCGGGAGGCGGCCCGCCCGGGTGGGCGGCGACCTGCCCGCCATCCTCAAGTACAAGGGCAAGACCAACGAGATGTTCCTGCAGCTGCTCATCAACGCGGCCCTCTACGCCGGGGATTTCTGGCGGGAGCCGGACGCGCCCCTCAGCTTCCTGGACCCCATGTGCGGCCGGGCCACGGGCCTGTTCGTGGCGGCGAACATGGGCTGGGACGCCGTGGGCGCGGACGTGGACAAGAACGACCTCAGGGAGGCCGAGAAGTTCTTCAAGCGATACCTGGAGTACCACCGCTTCAAGCACGGCGTGTCCCGGGAGTCCCGGACGCTGAAAAAGGGCCAGGCGGCGGTGTGCCGGTTCGAGTACGCCCCGGACAGCGAGGCGTTCAAGAACCGCGCCCGGAGCCTGAGCCTGATGAACCTGGACGCGAGCCAGAGCGAGGCGCTGGGGAAGAACGCCTTCCACATCATCGCCTGCGACCTGCCCTACGGCGTGCGCCACGACGCCCAGCTGGCCCGGGGCGCGGATCGCCGGGGCAACTGGCTGGAGACGCTGCTTTCGCGGGCGCTGCCCGGCTGGAAGGCGGCGTTGAAGGGCGGCGGGTCTGTGGCGGTGTCCTTCAACGCCCAGAACATGAAGCTGGAAAAGGTGCGCGGCCTGATGGAGGACGCGGGGCTCCAGGTGCTTGAGGGTGGGGCCTGGGACGGCTTCGCCCACTGGGTGGAGCAGGCCATCACCCGAGACATCGCCGTGGCCCGGAAACCCGTCTGATTCCCATTTCAAAACCCTTTGGAGGCATCTATGGATTATCAATCCCTGCACATGAAGACCGTGGTGGAGCTGCGCCAGCTGGCGAAGGCCGCCAAGGTGCGCGTGCCCGCGGGCACCAACAAGGCCAGCCTGATCGCGCTGCTGCTGGAGCATGAGGCGGCGACGCCCAAGCCCGCGCCCAGTGCGGAAGCGCCGAAAGCGGCGGAGGCTCCGAAGAAGGCGGCGGAAAAGCCGGCGGAGCCGCCGAAGAAAGCTGAACAGAAACCCGCCGAAAAACCTGTCGAAGCTCCGAAGCCCGTTGAGGCTCCAAAGCCTGTCGAGAAACCGGCGGAAAAACCTGTTGAGGCACCGAAGCCGGTGGAGAAGGCCGCCGAGGTACAGAAGCCTGTCGAGAAGCCCGCCGAGGCCCCGAAGCCCGTGGAGCGGCCCGTGGCGCGCAATTTCACGCCTCGTCCCACCAGCTTCCGCCCCGCCGGAACACCCGCCGACCCGAACCAGCGCCCGGTGAACCGGACCTATCCCGGTCGCGTGTCCCTGCGCAACCAGCCCACCCGCCCGGAGGCCAATTACGGCGAGTATCGCACCTCCAACCCCCAGGCCGGGGAGCTGCTGGCGGCGGGGGAGTGCGGCGAGGGCGCGGGCGTGCTGGAGATCCAGCCCGACGGCTACGGCTTCCTGCGGGCGGAGAACTGCCTGCCCGGACCCAACGACGTGTACATCTCCATCGCCCAGATCCGCCGCTTCAACCTGCGCAACGGCGACCTGGTGGCGGGCAAGACCCGTCCCCAGCGGGAGGGCGACCGCTACAGCGCCATCCTCTACATCACCGAGATCAACGGCGAGTCGCCGGACAAGGCGGCGGAGCGGCCCCGGTTCGAGGACCTGGTGCCCATCTACCCGGATGAGCGCCTGCGCCTGGAGCCGGCCGCGGGGAAGGGCGATCTGTCCCTGCGCCTGGTGGACATGCTCGCGCCCATCGGCAAGGGCCAGAGGGGCATGATCGTGTCCCAGCCCAAGGCGGGCAAGACCACGCTGCTGAAAAAGCTGGCCAACGCCATCACGGACCAGTACCCGGACGTGCACCTGATCGTGCTGCTGATCGACGAGCGCCCGGAGGAGGTCACGGACATGCAGCGGTCCATCCACGGCGAGGTGATCTACTCCACCTTCGACGAGGAGCCGGAGCACCACACCCGGGTGTCGGAGATGGTGCTGGCCCGGGCCCAGCGACTGGTGGAGATGGGCAAGGACGTGGTGGTGCTGCTGGATTCCATCACCCGCCTGGCCCGCGCCTACAACCTCACCATCACCCCCACGGGCCGATCCCTGTCCGGCGGCCTGGATCCGGGGGCGCTGTTCAAGCCCAAGCGGTTCTTCGGCGCGGCCCGGAACATCGAGAACGGCGGCAGCCTGACCATCATCGCCACGGCCCTTGTGGAGACCGGCAGCCGCATGGACGACATCATCTTTGAGGAGTTCAAGGGCACCGGCAACATGGAGCTGCACCTGGACCGCAAGCTGTCCGACCGGCGCGTGTTCCCGGCCATCGACCTGCTGAAATCCGGCACGCGGCGGGAGGAGCTGCTGCTCACCGAGGAGGAGATGAACGGGGAGTACCAGGTTCGCAAGATGCTCAACGGGCGGCAGCAGGAGATGTACGAGCAGCTCATCGAGCTGATGACCAAGACCACCACCAACGCCGACTTCTTCACCCGCCTCAAGGGCTGGCTCGCCGCGATGGAAAAGGACGGGTATTCGCTGGGGTGAGGGAAGGATTCATGGATGCAGACGCAATGACCTGACGGGTCACGTCATTGCGAGGAAGCCAACAGGGGCGCTTCAAATCGTCGATTTGAAGCGCCCCTGTTGGCTGACGTGGCAATCCGGGTCCCTATTGCAAAAGCGTTTTGTACAGGTCTACCCATTCGGGATTGAACTGTGACACCAGCGCGTTTTTCTTGGCCCGACTCCATCCCTTGATTTGCTTCTCCCGGGCGATGGCGGCTTCATTGCTGCCGTGGACTTCGTAGTAAACCAAGCGGTCCACACGGTATTTCGCGGTGAAGCTGGCGGGATCGGCGTGGGTTTTGTGCTGGTACACCCTGCGCGGAAGGTCGTTCGTGACGCCCGTGTATAGGACGGCGTTCGTGGCGTTGGCGAGGATGTAGACGTAGTATTGCATGGCGGGCTCTCCTGGGGTGGGCGGTATGCAGGGGTTGGCGCAAGGAGACCAGATTGCCACGTCGCTGCGCTCCTCGCAATGACGTGGCGGGGCGATGTTGATATGTTGGCGGTATGGCAGGGGTTGGCGCAAGAAGACCAGATTGCCGCGTCGCTGCGCTCCTCGCAATGACGTGGTCTGTCTATGCTGTGTGCGGTGACAACAGCGGCATTCCACGTCATTGCGAGGAGGCTCATGCAATGAGCCGACGTGGCAATCCGGTCCTCCTCATTCGATCAGCATCGCGTCCCCGAAGGAGAAGAAGCGGTACTCGTCCCGCACGGCCTCCTCATAGGCGGCGAGGATGTGCTCCCGGTCGTAGAGGGCGGAGACCAGCATCAGCAACGTGGAGCCGGGGAGATGGAAGTTGGTGATCAGCGCGTCCACCAGCTGCCACCGGTACCCGGGCTTGATGAAGATGGAGGTGTCCCCGCGCCGGGCCACGAGCCTGCCGTCCTCCGCGGCGGATTCCAGCGTGCGCACGCTGGTGGTGCCCACGGCGATCACCCGGCCCCCGCGCGCATGGGCGGCGTTGACCCGCTGGGCGGCGTCTTCGGTGACCTCGAAGTACTCCGAGTGCATCTGGTGCTCCTCGATGTTCTCCACCTTCACGGGCCGGAACGTGCCCAGGCCCACGTGCAAAAGCACCGGCACGATGTCCACGCCCTTTTCCCTGATGCGCGACAGCAGCTCGGGCGTGAAGTGCAGCCCCGCGGTGGGGGCGGCGGCGCTGCCGTCCTGCTTGGCGTAGACGGTCTGGTAGCGGTCCCGATCCTGGAGCTTCTCGTGGATGTAGGGCGGCAGGGGCATCTCCCCCAGGGCGTCCAGGGCGGCCTCGAAGCTGCCCTCGCACTCAAATTCCACGATGCGCCCGCCATCGTCGGTGGTCTCCACCACGCGGCACCTGAGCCGCCCGTCGCCGAAGATCATCTCCGCGCCAGGGCGCAGCTTCTTGCCGGGGCGCACCAGCGTCTCCCAACGCTTCGGGCCCAGCTGCTTGAGCAGCAGTACCTCGCAGGCCCCGCCGGTGGGCCGCTCGCCATAGAGCCGCGCCGGGATGACCTTCGTCTCGTTGATCACCAGGCAGTCGCCGGGGTTCAGGTAGTCCACGATGTCGTAGAAGTGTTTGTGCTCGATTTCGTGGGTGTCCCGGTGCAGCACCATCAGGCGGCTGTGGTCCCGGGGCTCCACCGGCGTCTGGGCGATGCGCTCCTCGGGCAGGTCGTACATAAAGTCGGATAGCTTCATATCTCTCTCCTGTTGAAAAAACGGGGACGGCTCTCATTCCCAAAATGTGAAATGAGAACCGTCCCCATTTCACGTTTTGGCTACAGCGCCGCCTTGATCTGCTCGATCAGCGCGGCGTATTCCGCGTCGGTGCGCATCACCCGGCCGGGGTTCATGGCGAACACGCCGCCCCACTCGAATTCGTCCTTGTACTTGGGCACCAGGTGGTAGTGCAGGTGGATGCCGGTGTCGTTGTAGGCGCCATAGTTGATCCGGTCGGGGTTGAAGGCCTTCTGGATGGCGCGGGAGACATGGGCCACGTCGGCGAAGAAGGCGTTGCGCTCCTCGTCGGACAGGTCGGTGATGTCGCGCACATGATCCTTGTTGGCCACGATCACGCGGCCGGGGTGGCTCTGTTCCTTGAACAGGTACAGCCTTGTCTGGGTCAGGTCGCAGATGTAGATGCCGAACTTGGCCAGGGGTTCGCCGTGGGCGCAGTAGGCGCAGTTGGGGTCTTTGCAGGTCATGGTGACAGCCTCGCTTTCTATCGTATTATACGAATCTCAACTAAAAATCCATCCTCGTCTGGCCGTTGTCAGTTGCCGGGGCGGCGGGACTGCTGGGCATCCGAAGGCCCATGTGGTCGTAGGCGGCCTGGGTGCAGACGCGGCCCCGGGGGGTGCGCATGAGGAAGCCCAGTTGCAGCAGGTACGGCTCGTACACGTCCTCGATGGTGCTTGCGTCCTCGCCGGTGGAGGCGGCCAGGGTGTCCAGGCCCACAGGCCCGCCGCCGAATTTCTCCATCATGGTGTGAAGCATCGTGCGGTCCACGTGGTCCAGGCCCAGCTCGTCCACCTCCAGCATGTTCAGCGCCTCCCGGGCGATGTCCACGGTGATTTTGCCGTCGCCCTTCACCTGGGCGAAGTCCCGCACCCGGCGGATCAGCCGGTTGGCGATGCGGGGCGTGCCGCGGCTGCGGCTGGCGATCTCAAGGGCCCCGTCGTGGTCGCAGTCGATCTTCAGGATGCCCGCGGACCGCCGCACGATCACGGCCAGCTGCTCCGGCTGGTAGAGCTCCAGTCGGAAGGTGATGCCGAAGCGGTCCCGCAGGGGGCTGGTGAGCATGCCGGCGCGGGTGGTGGCGCCGATCAGCGTGAACTTCGGCAGATCCAGGCGAATGGACCGGGCCGCGGGGCCCTTGCCGATCATGATGTCCAGGGCGTAGTCCTCCATGGCGGGGTAGAGCACCTCCTCCACCTGGTGGCTGAGGCGGTGGATCTCGTCGATGAACAGCACGTCCCCCGCGTTCAGGTTTGTGAGGATGGACGCCAGGTCACCCGCCCGCTCGATGGCCGGGCCGCTGGTGACGCGGATGTTGTGGCCCATCTCCGCGGCGATGATGCCCGCCAGCGTGGTCTTGCCCAGGCCCGGCGGGCCGTAGAGCAGGATGTGATCCAGGGGCTCGTGCCGGGCGATGGCGGCCTGCATGTAGACCGTCAGGCTCTCCTTCAATTTATCCTGGCCAAAGTACTCCGCCAGGGAATGGGGGCGCAGCGAAAGCTCCGCGTCGTCCTCCTCCTCGCGGTAGCCGGTGGTGATGATCCGTTCCTCGTCGTTCATGGGTATCTCCTTTTGGGGTCATGACTTGGTGAAAATGAGGTGGTGGAAGAAGGCGATGCGCCGGAAGGCGTCCATCTGGGAGACCCGCATGTCCAGCCGCATCATCCGCACCTGCCAGTCCTCCGAGGCGTGCTTTTCCTGGTTTTGCTGCAAATCCCAGAAGGTGCGGATGCCGAAGCAGTCCGCGAGCTCAAGGCCCTCCGCCCAGCGGGGGATGTCCTCGTCCTCGTAATACCGGATCGCGCCGAACCGGGAGGCGACGTCGTCCCGGCCGTCCAGCAGGGCGTTCGCCCGGTCGAGGTCGTCCAGCAGCACGGCGGCCTGCATCACGCGGCCCAGCCGGTTGTGCTTCACGACAGAGAGCGTGCCGCCGGGACGCAGCACCCGACCCAGCGCCCGGACGACTTCGGCCTTGTCGTCCACGTACTCCAGCACGTTGTGGCAGAGCACCGCGTCGAACGCGCCGTCCTCATACCGGGCGAGGGCTTCGACGCCGCCGATGACCTGCTCGTAGGGGGGATCTGTCCAGGCGTCCGCCAGCATGTCCGGCGAGGGCTCCACGGCGACGATGCGGTTGTCCCGGGCGAAGTGGCTCGCGGTGACGCCTTGGCCGCTGCCGAAGTCCAGGATGCGCAGGCCGGAGAGGGGGCCCAGCTGCTCCCAGACGATCTTTTTCAGCAGCCGCTCCCAGGCGGGAAGCTCGGTCAATGCGTGCATGGCGCTATTTCTTCCTCCGGTAGAGGGTGGTGGTGACGAAGCCCGACGCGCAGACGATGAACAGCAGGCCGATGGCCGGGCTGTCCAACAGGAACAGCAGCGCCACGCCCGCGACGGCTTCCAGCCCCGCCATGATGAGCAGCAGTTTTTCGGTGGTCATGGTTGCCTCCTATCCCCTCCTGAGGATCTCCCCGGCGAAGGTGCGCAGGGTCTTGACCCTGAGGACGACGCAGGCGATGAGATACGAAACCAGCGCGCCGCCGGCGCAGATCGCCAGTCTGAGGAACACCCGCCCGGTGCCCATGGCGGGGGGCAGGGCTCCGTTCAGCAGGGCGCAGACCCCGCCGCACGCCGCCGAGGCCGCGACCAGCTTCATGAGCTCCGGCAGGACGACCCTGAAGCCCAGGCCGCCGAAGCGTTTTCTCAGCAGGATCAGCTGCACGCCCATGCCCGTGTAGGCGGCGATGGAGGTGGCCAGGGCCAATCCGTTGGCGCCGAAGAATACACGCAGGATCAGGTTGAGCGCGATGTTCATCCCCACCACCAGGCAGGAAACCCGGAAGGGCGTCCGGGTGTCCTGGAGGGAGTGGAACACGCGGTTCAGGAAATCCCTGAGGCCAAAGGCCGGAACGCCCACCACGTAGCACACCAGGATGCCCGCGGTGACCTCCACTGAGTGCATGTCGAACCGCCCGCGCATGTAGGCGAACTTAATCACGTCCCGGCTCATCACCACGGCCACGGCCACGATGGGCAGCGCCACCAGCGAGATCACCAGCACGCACCGACGCAGCACGTCCAGCATGCCCTTTTTGTCGTTTCCGGCGGCCAGGCGGCTCATCTTTGAGAACATCACCGTGGTCAGCGGCACCATCAGCACGCCCAGCAGGAACGTGATCAGCCGGTAGGCGTAGCTCATGGCGCTGATGTCGCCGGGGTTCAGCCCGGAGGCCAGGGTATGGTCGATCATGTGGTTCAGCTCGCTGATGCCCATGGAGAGCATCGCCGGGCCCGCCAGCAGCACCAGCTTGTGGAACCGCTTGTCACCGAAGTCGATCACCGGCGTGTAGCGGAACCAGCCCGCGAGGAAGGGCACCAGGATCAGGAATTGCAGTATGTTCGCCGCGAACACGCCCCAGCCCACGGCCTCGATGCCGTAGCGCCCGGAGAACACCAGCGAGGCAAGAATCACGCACAGGCTCAGCGGGAAGCCGGTCAGCTGGGCGGCGATGTACCTTTCCGCCGCGTTCAGCAGGCTCGCCAGGCTGATGGAGGTGACGTTGAACACCAGGCTCAGCAGCATGATGCGCACCAGGCGCACCGTTAGCGCCGTCTTCTCCGGCTCGAAGCCCAGGTAGATCACCCGCACCAGCGGCCGCGCCAGCACATAGAAGAGCGCCGAGATGGCCAGCGCCGCCAGCGCGAACAGGTTCAGCGTGTTGCTGGCAAAGTGGTTCGCCCGGCGCAGGCTGTGCTTCTCCCGCTCCGCCACGTAGAGGGGGATCAGCGTGGCCGAGATGCAGCTGTTGAACAGCAGCACCGGCAGGTAGAACAGGCTGTAGGCCGACACATAGGCGTCGTTGGCCATGCCCGTGCCGAAGCAGCCGGCCAGGATCATGTCCCGCACAAAGCCGAACACCTTGCTCAATATGATCACCGCGGTGACCAGCATCGTGGTCTTGAAAACGCGCTGGGAACGTGCCAAGGATTTGAACCTCCAAGTTCAGGAAGTAGGGAACAGGGAACAGGGAACAGGGAGCAGGGAACAGGGAACAGGGGACAGGGGAACCCCGCGCCGTCCATGCCGTCCGCTCGTGCCAAATCCCACTATTATAATTAGTATAGCATGGCAGGGTTAAGAACAGTGGGTGAAAACCGGATTTCCTGCCGTTCCTATGCCTTCCCCTTTGGGGAAGGTGGATTTCAGCGAAATTGCTTGCAATTTTGCTGAAAGACGGATGAGGTCGGGTCCGTACTGCGAATCGTTCTACCGCAACGACCTCATCCGACCTCGCTGCGCTCGGCCGCCTTTCCCAAAAGAGAAGGCTTTGGGAAACCGTGCATCTTCCCAGAGGAGAAGGCTTTTGAATCTGTGAAATTCCGTCCCTGACAGACACATGTTTTTTGACGATAGACATATTTAACGATCTTTACCCGATTTCCTCACATTGAGGTACTATAATAAAGCACAGACCACCCGGCGGGGCTGCCGGGCCGACACCAATCCGAAAGGACGATTCATATGAGCCGAGTTTACAATTTCGCTCCCGGTCCCTCCACCATGCCCCAGGAGGCGCTGGAAACTGCGGCGCGGGAGATGCTGGATTTCCAGGGCACCGGCATGTGCGTGGCGGAAATGAGCCATCGCTCCAAGCAGTATCAGGCCATCTTTGACGAGGCCGAGGCCACGCTGCGGGACCTGATGCACATTCCGGACACCTACGCGGTGCTGTTCCTCCAGGGCGGCGCCACCGGCCAGTTCGCGGCTATCCCCATGAACCTGATGACCGGCAGCGGCAGCGCGGACTACGTGGACAGCGGCAACTTCGCCCACGGCGCGCTGGTGGAGGCCAAGAAATACGGCAATGTGCGCGTGGTCGCCTCCTCCCGGGACGACAACTACGCCTATATCCCCAAGCTGAACCCGGCGGACTTCGATCCCAGGGCGGACTACTTCTACATCACCACCAACAACACCATCTACGGCACCCGCTACTATGAGCTGCCGGAGACGGGCAACGTGCCGCTGGTGGCGGATATGTCCTCCAACATCCTCAGCGAGGTCTACGACGTGAACCGCTTCGGCGTGATCTATGCCGGCGCCCAGAAGAACGTGGGCCCCGCGGGCTTGACCATCGTCATCGCCCGCCGCGACCTGCTGGGCCGGGCCATGCCCATCACCCCGAAGATCATGGACTGGAAGATCATGGACGAGAAGGGCAGCATGCTGAACACTCCGCCCACCTACGCCATCTACATGGCGGGCCTGTGCATGAAGTGGCTGAAGGGCCAGGGCGGCGTGGAGGCCATCGAAAAGGTGAACATCGAGAAGGCCAGGCTGCTCTACGACCTGCTGGACGACAGCGATTTCTACCGTCCCACGGCCGAGAAGCAGTCCCGCAGCCGCATGAACGTCACCTTCACCACCCCCAGCCCGGAGCTGGACGCCGAGTTCGTGGCCGCCGCGGCCAAGGCCGGCATGGTGAACCTGAAGGGCCACCGCGTGGTGGGCGGCATCCGCGCCAGCATCTACAACGCCATGCCCATGGAGGGCGTGAAGACCCTGGCCGAGTTCATGAAGAAGTTTGAAATGGAGCATAAATAATATGTACAGCATCAAAAAACTCAATTCCATCTCCCCGGTCTATCACGGCATCCTGCCCAACAGCGACTACACCGTGTCGGGCGACGTGGAGAATCCGGACGCCATCATCGTGCGCAGCGCCTCCATGCACGACATGCCCATCAACGAGAACCTGCTCTGCGTGGGCCGCGCCGGCGCGGGCGTGAACAACATTCCCCTGGACAAGATGGCCGAGCAGGGCGTGGTCGTGTTCAACAGCCCCGGCGCCAACGCCAACGCCGTGAAGGAGCTGGTGCTGGCGGGCCTGCTGCTCTCCAGCCGCAAGATCGCCGAGGGCATCGAGTGGTGCAAGGGCCTCAGCGACGGAGAGACCACCGTTGAAAAGCAGGTGGAGGCCGGCAAGAAGCAGTTCATCGGCCCGGAGCTGGCCGGGAAGACCCTGGGCGTCATCGGCCTGGGCGCCATCGGCTTGCAGGTGGCCAACGCGGGCGTGGCCCTGGGCATGGACGTGCTGGGCTACGACCCCTACATCTCCGTGGACAACGCCTGGCGGCTGAGCCGGGCCGTGCGCCACGCCATGAGCCTGGACGAGATCATCGAGAAGAGCGACTACATCACCCTGCACGTGCCGCTGACCGACAGCAACAAGGGCATGATCGATGCCGGGGCTATCTCCCGGATGAAGAACAGCGCCGCGCTTTTGAACTTCGCCCGCGGCGGGCTGGTGAACGTGGATGACGTGAAGGAGGCCCTGGAGGCCGGCGAGCTGCGCTGCTACATCACGGACTTCCCGGAGGCTGCGCTGATCGGCGCGAAGGGCGTCATCCTCACGCCCCACCTGGGCGCTTCCACCCCGGAGAGCGAGGACAACTGCGTGCGCATGGTGGCCAAGCAGATCAACGACTACATCAAGTACGGCTCCATCGTGAACAGCGTAAACTATCCCAACTGCGTGCTGGGCAAGCCCACGATGCCCCGCGTGTCCGTGCTGCACAAGAACGTGCCCAACGTGATCGGCGCGATCACCCAGCTGATCTCCGGCGAGGGCCTGAACATCGAGAACATGGTGAATCAGTCCCGCGGGGCCTACGCCTACACCGTGCTGGACGTGGACGCCAAGCCCAGCACCCTGCTGCGCACCAAGCTGCTGTCCCTGGACACCGTCTATCGCGCGAGGCTGCTGATGCCGTAAGGCCTGTTGAAATTGAAACCGATTGAAAAAACCATCGGAGTGATCCGGAGCGCCCTGGGCGCTTCGGATTGCTCTGCCTCTGAACCGGCATGGGTGCGTCCCGAGGTCAAAAAGCGGGCCCGCCAACGGAAGATATGGCTGAAGCGCGGGGGCGTCGTCGCCCTGATCGCGCTGGGGCTCTGGCTGATCAGCCGCCTGCCGCACTATGGCTACGCCCTGAAAACGGGGCGGGAATTTCCCTGCGACCCGGTGTTCTTCTACCAGGAGGACGCGGCCTGGAAGGACGACGCCATGGGCGATTCCGGCAAGACCCTGGGCAAGGACGGGGACACCGTGGCCTGCCTGGCCTCGATCATCGCCATGCAGCGCCTGCCCTTCCCCGGCGAGGTGAACCCCGGCACGGTGAACGCCTGGCTGGTGGAAAACGACGGCTATGACGGCGAGGGCAACATCCGCTGGGAGCCGGTGGCCGCGCTGCTGAACGCCCGGGCGTGCGCCTTTTACAGCTCGTCCATGGGGCCGGTGCTGGAGGATTTGATCCAGCGGGAGATCTACGCCATCGCCCAGGTGAAGCGGCCGGACGTGGGCAGGATGCACGACGTGCTGGTGGTGGGCAGCGTCCACGGGGAGTTCCGGATCGTGGACCCCCTGGACCCCACGGACCTGATGAATACCATGGGCATCTACCAAAACCGGGCCTACGGGCTCAGATACCTGGTCCCCAACGACACGGGAGAGTGAAAAATATGAAGTACAATGCGCTGCACACCGCCGAGATCCTGCTGCCCCGGGCGGGCACGGATCTGACCAAGTGGGCCGTGGTGGCCTGCGACCAGTTCACGGCCCAGCCGGAGTACTGGGAAAAGGCCGACGCGCTGGTGGGGGAGGCCCCGTCGGCGCTCAGGCTGATCCTGCCGGAGGCCTGGCTGGCGGAGGGCGAGGCGCGGACCCCCGAGATCCATAAGGCGATGGGGGAATACCTTGCAAGCGGCGTCCTGGCGCCCGCCGTGAAGGACGGCTTCGTGCTCATCGAGCGCACCACCCCGGCGGGGGTCCGCCCCGGACTGGTGGCGGCGCTGGACCTGGACGCCTACGATTTCACCCCCGGCTCCAAGAGCCTGATCCGGGCCACCGAGGGCACGGTGCTGGAGCGGGTGCCGCCCCGGGCGAGGATTCGCGCCGGCGCGCCGGTGGAGCTGCCCCACGTGATGATGCTGATCGACGACCCCGCCGACACGGTGATCGGCCCGCTGACGGCGAAGCGGGAGGCCCTGCGGCCCCTGTACGACTTCGACCTGATGCTGGACGGCGGCCATTTGCAGGGCTGGGCCGTGGAGGGCGCGGACGCGAAGGCCGTGTCCGAGGCTCTGGACGCGCTGAACGAACAGGCCGAGGGCCTGCTCTACGCCGTGGGCGACGGCAACCACTCCCTGGCGGCGGCGAAGCAGTGCTGGCTGGACCTCCAAAAGACGCTGACGCCTGAGGAGCGGGCCAGCCACCCCGCCCGATATGCGCTGGTGGAGCTGGTAAACCTGCAGGCGCCGTCGCTGGTGTTCGAGCCCATCCACCGGGCGCTGTTCGGCGTGGACCCGGCGGCGCTGATGGCCGAGTATCGGGCGTACCTGGCGGAAAACGGCGCGGACGAGGGCGAGGGGGACGACCTGGTCGCCTTCGACGGCGCGGGAAACGAGTGGCGCTTCAAGTCCGAGCAGCACCCGCTGCGGCTCTTGCAGGCGTTCCTGGACGGGTACCTGGCCCGCCACCCGGAGGCCTCCATCGACTACATCCACGGCGAGGCCGCCCTGCGGGGGCTGGTGAACCGCCCGGACACCCTGGGGCTCATGCCCCGCGCCTTCGACAAGGCCGAGCTGTTCGGCTACATCCGCCGCTTCGGCGTGCTGCCCCGCAAGACCTTTTCCATGGGCGAGGCCACCGAAAAGCGGTACTACATGGAGGCCAGGAGGATCCTGTAAGACGCCTATTTTGGGGTTCTTCACGGAAAGTTGGGGGATTTGCAGAATGTAATCCCTTGATGATTCGTACAGATCCTTCGCTGCGCTCAGGATGACAGGAACTGCGTCGTTTGTCATCCTGAGCGGAGCGAAGGATCTGTGCGTTGCGTTGTCCTGCGGCATTGAAGGTAGTGTTCTGCCATAT
This sequence comes from uncultured Eubacteriales bacterium, assembly GCA_900315585.1. Classification (GTDB taxonomy): domain Bacteria; phylum Bacillota; class Clostridia; order Christensenellales; family Aristaeellaceae; genus UBA2862. The sequence continues at coordinate 64,174 of OMZP01000019.1, forward strand.
ATTTCCGTGCATCCCACAACTTTCCGTGATGAGCCTATTTTGGGCTGTCTCATGGTTCAACCTGCACCGTAGGGACGCCATTCATGGCGTCCGCGGGGCTGTCAAAAACATATAAAACAGATGTAGGGGCGCCGTTGCGGCGCCCTCTTCATTTCTGGATCGCATCCCGCGATGGCGCGCGGCAGCGATTGGGACCCGGCCCTGCCGGGAGCGGGCGGCGCAACGCCGCCCCTGCAAATATATAGTCACTGTGTCATAATTCATTTTGAGACATCCCTTTTGCCGCAGCGCAGCCCTCAATTTGGACAAAATCGTTGAGAAATCATTAAAATTCCCCCTTTTCAAAGTGAAGAGAATATGCTATAATTACATGGTATCAATAGACGGTACCCTTTCGGTATTTCGTCGATGTCCTATTTCTCCTCTGGGATTCGAGGTGATGGTTGCATGGCGCGTACGGTGTATCAGACCGGCTATTCCCCCGTGGGGGATTTGATCGTGGTCGCCATCGGCTATGTGATGATCATCCTGATGGTCTTCTCCTACATCAACAAGACCCGCGCCTTCCGGATCTTCCTGTCCACGGTGGCGATGGTGATGCTGGCGGCGATGACGGACGTGGGCTTCAACATGCTCACCAAGGCGGGCCGCCCGGAGCACCTGACCTTGATCTTCATTCTGAGGTGCGCCTTCCACTTCTTCCTGTTCAGCATCTTCCAGATGTTCGTGATCTACATCGCCGAGGTGACCCGGCTGGATCGCCGGCGAAGTCTGATCTTTGCCCTCCTCGGCGCGCTGATACTGCTCGTCGTGATGGCGATGGACGTGGCAGACACCCTGCGGGGCCAAAGCGTGATCCGAACGGCCGACGGCTACGCCTTCCAGGGACGGGGCGTGTTCTTTTATGGGTATCTGGCCTATGTGACGCTGATCGTCGTGGAGATGGTCCTGATCCGAAAGCGCCTGTTCCGTCGGGTGATGCTGGGCTTTTACGGCACCATGGCGGTGTCCTTCGTCATGCTGGCGATCTCCAAGATGAGCAACGATTCCTCCTTCATGGTGTCCACGTTCCTCTATCCCATCATCGCCATGTTCTACATCATGCACTCCACGCCCTATGACGCCACGCTGGGCGCCATCGACAGCCGGGCGCTGCAGGAGCTGGTGAAGCACAGCTACGAGAGCGGCCGGGACTACATGTTCATGAGCCTGTACATGCCCGCCTTCGACGAGGAGGGCAAGGCGCTGCCGGAGGCCGTCCGGGCCACCACGCGCCGCTTCACCACCGACTTCTTCCGCAGCGCGACGCTGTTCATGGCCTCCGCGGGCCACGTGATGCTGGTGTTCCCGCTGAACCGCAACCCGGACTACGAGCAGCGCATCCAGAACATACTGATCGCCTTCCAGGGCGAGTACCACCGCTTCCGCTTCGACTACAAGATCGTCATCGGCAACTTCATTGACGAGGTGAGCCGCAAGAACGAGTACGTCTCCTTCATCCGGGACATTCACCGGGACATGGACATGAACTCCATCCGCCGCATCGGCCCGGAGGACGTGAAGCGATTCAACTCCAATGAATACGTGCTCCACGAGCTGGAGGACATCTACAACCGGCAGGATCTGGACGACGGGCGCGTGCTGTGCTACTGCCAGCCGGTGTTCAACATCAAGACCGGCAAGTACGACACCGCCGAGGCCCTGATGCGGCTGAAGCTGGAGAAGCAGGGCCTGGTGTTCCCGGACCAGTTCATCCCCCTGGCCGAGGAGAACGGCTACATCCACGTGCTCACCGAGATCATCCTGAACAAGGCCTGCAAGGCTGTGCACCGGCTGGTGGAGCAGGGCTTCGACGTGGCCCGCGTGTCGGTGAACGTGTCGGTGCAGGAGCTGCGGGACGACAAGTTCTGCGACGACATCACCCGCATCATCCGCCGCAACGACCTGGAGGGCGAGAAGATCGCCATCGAGCTCACCGAGTCCATGACCGACGACGACTTCATCCTGATGAAGAATAAGATCAGCGAGCTTCGGCAAAAGGGCATCAAGTTCTACCTGGACGACTTCGGCACCGGCTATTCCAACATGGAGCGCATCATGGAGCTGCCCTTCGACATCATCAAGTTTGACCGGAGCATGGTGATGGCCTGCGGCGTCAGCGAGCGCAGCCACAGGATCGTGGTGAACCTGGCGAACATGCTGGCGGAGATGAACTACGCGGTGCTGTTCGAGGGCGTGGAGAAGGAGGCCGACGAGGCGATGTGCGTGAGCATGTCCGCGTCCTACCTCCAGGGCTACAAGTATTCTAAGCCCGTGCCCATCGAGCGGCTGCAGTACTTCTTCGAGCGCAAGGCGGCGTGAGGCCTGGCCGGAAAGCGTGCCCTGGAATGGGACGGGATGCGGTCGATTCGGGGAAACGTTCCGCTTTTCCGGTAGACATTTACTGGCAAAAATGATATAATATCCTGCGTATGAAAACCATGCGCGGAACCGACGAGCCGGGGCGAGACGCGCCCCGGCCCGTCGCGTTACAGCTCTATCAAGGCATGAAGAGGGACTTATACTAAATTCCATCTAATCCATGCACATCTGCGTGCGTCTTTTCCGCCCTGGCTGTGCTTCGCTTCGGTCAACGATGCGCTGCATCGCCTCCCTCAAAAATCCACTCCGCATTTGTACATGTTTTAGAAGGAATTTAGTATTATGACGAACTACAGAGACCTGAAGGAATACTCCGTGACGGAGATCAACGGCGTGCTGGACCGCCTGCGCCAGACCTATGACCTGGTGCAGCTGGTGGACATCGAGGAATGCCGGGTGCTGGAGGTGCAGCCGGACGGCAGCATCCGCTACGGCCAGGAGTGCTTCCGCATCTGGAACCGCAGCATGCGCTGCGCCAACTGCTCCGGCTACACCGCCTGCATGACCCACGTGGCCATGGACAAGGTGGAGCACGTGCACGGCGACCGCCAGGAGGCTCACTCCATTCCCATCTACCTGAAGATGCTGAACGGGGAGCTGGAGCTGTGCGTGCTGGACTGCATCAAGCTCTGCGGCCATGAGGACGGGGAGGAGGACGACCTCCGGAACGACAACATGGACTACATCTCCACCCACGACGTGCTCACCCGGCTGTACACCCAGGAGAAGCTGTTCCGGGAGATCCGGTGCAAGCTGCTGGCGGAGCCGGAGGCGGCCTTCCTGATGGTCATGGGCAACATCCGCAACTTCCGCCTGGTGAACAAGCTCTACGGCATCGAGGGCGGCAACCGCATCCTGGTGGGCGTGGCCGACCTGCTGCGGGAGGAGTGCACCCACGAGGAGGTGTACGGCCGCTACCGGGATGACCGGTTCGTGCTGCTGGTGAAGAAGAGCAAGTTCGACGAGGCGACCTTCCTGGGCCATCTCCAGCGGGCCAGCCGCCTGGTGGAGAGCCCGATCTATTCCATCAGCATCCAGCTGGGGGTGTATGAGATCGCTGACGCCAACATGCCCATCGCCACCATGCTGGACCACGCGGACCTGGCCCTGAACGCCATCCGCCACGAGCGGCAGACGCTGATCTCCTGGTACGAGCCGGGCATGACCGCCCGGAAGCTGAAGGACCAGCGCATCATCGAGGACTTCGAGGCCGCCATGTGCAACCGGGACTTCCACATCTACCTCCAGCCCCAGGTGCGCTCCGACGGCGCCATCCGCGGTGCTGAGGCGCTGGTGCGCTGGGTGCGGGACGGGCAGATCGTGCCGCCGATGGAATTCCTGGGCGTGCTGCACCAGTCGGAGCTGCTGAGTCACCTGGACGCCTACGTGTGGGAGATGGCGGCGGAGCTGCTGCACCGCTGGAAGGGCACGCCGCTTCAGGACCTGTACGTGTCCATCAACGTGGACCCCTCCGACTTCTACTACTTCGACGTGCCGGAGCATTTGAAGGGCCTGTGCGAAAAGTACGGCCTGGACACCCACAAGCTGCGGGTGGAGATCACCGAGACGGCCCTGGTGGACGACGCCGAGCGCCAGAGCCGCATCGTGGAGACGCTGCACGACGCCGGGTTCATCGTGGAGATCGACGACTTCGGCAAGGGCTCCAGTTCCCTCAGCATGCTCAAGGACATCCATGCCGACGTGCTCAAGATCGACATGGGTTTCATTCGCGGCAAGAGCAACCTCTACCGCAGCCGCATCATCCTGGCCAGCGTGATCGACATGGCCGAGCAGCTGGAGATGGGCGTGATCACCGAGGGCGTGGAGACCCGGGAGCAGGTGGACCGCCTGTCGGACATGGGCTGCGAGAACTTCCAGGGCTTCTTCTTCTCCCGGCCCATCCCCGTGGAGGACTTCGAGACCGTCGCCCTGCAAAACCTGGGGAAGCGGGGCTGATGCCTGGAACAACGGGTTACTCACATCCGTTACATTATCTTATTTTTGCATCGTTTTTTACGCCAAAAGCATAGACAAGCCCAATATTCATCTGATATAATAAATTAACATGCTTCACTTTCGGACGACAAAGCTTCGGAGGGGGGCTCTCAACCGTGGAAAGGGCGGGTGGACCATGAGAGACAGCGAGAAGAAGGCGTTCGGCGGCGTGTCCGCGAACCGGCTGATGCCGCCCGTTCTGGTGGTGCTGGCCGTGCTTCACGCGGCCATCATCGCCCTGATCGTCATGATCAACGGCTCCAGCAGCAGCCTGTCCGCCATCATGCAGAACGCGGGCATGTACAATCAGGAAGCCACCGCGCTGCTGGCGAGGTCCAGCCTGTTGAACGAGACCGCCAGCAACTTCGTCCTGCTGCCCACCGACGAGGCGGGGGAGGTGAACGTGGGCCCGTTGATGGCCTTCGCCCGGGAGCTTTCCAACGCCGAGCGCCGGGGCGACGCGATCCTGGCGAAGTTCCGGACCTATGACATCAGTCCCGACACCCTGGCTCTGATACAGTCCGCCGCCGACAGCGCGAACTTCATGCTGGAGAACCAGCTCCACGCCATCAGCCTGATGCGGGAGGTCTATCCGCTGCCGGAGGTCGAGCCCCTGACGGCCATCCCAAGGGTGGAGCTCACCGACGAGGAGATGGCCCTGCCCGACGAGGCGAAGGTGGGCGAGGCGCGCTTGCTGGTGCTGGGCACCGAATACGCCCAGAACAAGGCCAACGTGTCCGCCAGCGTGAACGGCGCCATCGACCGGCTCCAGTCCGGCTCGGCGAACATGGCGGCCCAGACGGGCCGGCGCGTGGGGCGGTACCGGGCGCTGCTGTGGATGGTGACCCTCACCATCATCGTCATCCTCACCGCCGTGTTCGTGGCGCTCTATCGCCACATCCTCTCGCCCCTGGGCCGCTTCACCAAGCTGATCCCCGAGGACAAGCCGCTGGACGAGGACCGGGGCTTCAAGGAGGTCCGGATGGTAGCCTCGGCCTACAACGGCGTGCTCAAGCGCCGGAACGCCCTGGACGATATCCTGCGCTCCGCCGCCGAGATCGACGCGCTGACCAACCTGCCCAACCGCTATCGCTTCGAGCAGTACCTGCTGGAATCCGAGGACCGGGACGGCTCTCTGGCGGTGCTGCTGTTCGACATCAACTATCTGAAGCTCACCAACGACACCCTGGGCCATCTGGCCGGGGACAAGCTGATCCGCGACGCGGCGGACTGCATCTCCAGCTGCTTCGGCAGCGATGGGGAGGGCAACTGCTTCCGCTTCGGCGGCGACGAGTTCGCGGCGGTGGTGCGCGACTGCACGCCGGATTCCATCCGCGGCATGGTGCGCAGGTTCGAGGAGGAGGAGAAGCAGCGCAACGTGAGCATCTCCCTGGGCTACGCCTATGCCGACGAGATCAGCGACACCACCTTCCGCAAGCTGCTGGACGAGGCGGACCGGCAGATGTACGCCTACAAGAAGCTGGCCCACAGCCAGGGCTGACGGCAGGGATGAACGAAGGGGCTGTCTCAAAACGCCTAATACTGAATTCCATCTAATCCATGCACATCTGCGTGCGTCTTTTCCGCCCTGGCTGTGCTTCGCTTCGGTCAACGATGCGCTGCATCGCCTCCCTCCGCTCAGCTTGTTTTAGAAGGAATTTAGTATAAACGCATTGTTTCCCCGCTGTAGGGGCGGCATTCTTGCCGCCCGCGGACGCCATAAATGGCGTCCCTACGGTTGGAATCGTGCGCTAACAGCTTTTTGAGACAGCCCCGTTTTCGCGGTTCATTGCGAGAACCGGGAGCGTCACTGTGCCTGCACGGCGGTGAGGGCCACGGTGTTCACGATGTCCGTGACAGAGCAGCCCCGGGACAGGTCGTTGCAGGGCTTCGCCAGGCCCTGGAGCACCGCGAAGGCCTCGGCCCCGGCGACGCGCTCGGTGATCTTGTAGCAGATGTTGCCCGCCTGCAAATCCGGGAAGATCAGCACGTTGGCGCGGCCCGCCACCGGGCTGCCCTTGGCCTTGCTGGCCCCGATCTCCGGCACCAGCGCCGCGTCCACCTGCATCTCGCCGTCCAGCATGAGCTCCGGGGCCAGGGTGTGGGCGATCTCCACCGCCTTCTGCACCTTCTCCACCAGCGCGTGCTTCGCGCTGCCCTTGGTGGAGAAACTGAGCAGCGCCACCCGCGGCTCCTTGAAGCCGCAGAGCTTTTTTGCCGTGTCGGCGGCGGAGACGGCGATCTGGGCCAGCTCCTCGGCGGTGGGGTTGGGCACCACCACGCAGTCCGCGTAGACCAGCAGGCCGTCCTCGCCCAGGCTGTGGTTGGCACACTGGATCAGGAACGACGAGGACACCACCCGGATGCCCGGCGCGGTCTTGATGATTTGCAGCGCGGGACGCAGCATGTCGCCGGTGGTGTGGCTCGCGCCGGACACCAGGCCGTCCGCGTCGCCCTGCTGCACCATCAGCACGCCGTGGTACATGGCGTCCCCGGCCAGCCGGTGGGCCTCCTCCGGGGTCATGCCCTTGGCCTTGCGCAGGTCGTAGAGGGCCTCGGCGTAATCCGCCCGCTTCGGGCTATTGGCCGGGTCGACGAGGGTCACGCCGGTCAGGTCCGCGCCCTTTTCCTTCGCCACGGAGAGGATGCGATCCGCCTCTCCCAGCAGCACGGGCCGCGCCAGCCCCTCCCGGTGCAGGATCGCCGCCGCCTGCACGGTGCGGGGCTCGTCGCCCTCCGGCAGGACGATGGTCTTTACGTTCGCCCGCGCCTTGGCATAGACGCGCTCCATCATGTTGCTCATGGGTCTGTCCTCCTTACAGGTCGATGTCTCCGAAGCCCTGCCAGACGGGTACGCCGGTGTATTTCAGCGCCGCCTTCTCGCCCCGGAGCACCTTCAACGTGGACAGCGCCAGCGCCTCCTGCTCCAGCTCGCCGGGGTAGACGGCGATGGGCGCGATCCAGCCGCAGCGCCGCCGGATGCCCTCGGCCACGTCGGAGAAGCGCATCAGCCCGCCGGTGAGCAGGATGCCGTCCACCCGGCCGCAGAGCACCGCGCTCATCTCGCCGATCATCTTGCAAATCTGGTAGATCATCGTGTTCCACACCAGGCTCGCCTTCCGGTCACCCTGCTCCACCAGGGCGTGGATGGCGTCGGAGTCGGAGGTGCCGAACAGGCTGACGAACCCGCCGGACCGGGCGCAGAGCAGCCGCGCCTCATGGAGGGTGTGGCCCTCCAGCCAGTCCAGCAGCGCCAGCACCGGCACGGTGCCGATGCGGGTTGGGGTGAAGGCGCCCTCGCCGTCCGCGCCCATGTTGCCGTCCACCATGCGCCCGTGGTCGTGGGCGGAGACGGTGATGCCGCCGTCGATGTGGGCCACGATGAAGTTGCAGTCCTCGTAGGCTTTGCCCAGCTTTTCGGCGTGGGCTTCGGCCACGGCCTTCTGGTTCAGCACGTGGGAATGGCTGACGCGATAGACGCCCTTGATGCCCGTCAGTCGGGCCAGGTCGCCGTACTCGTCCACGTTGGTGGGGTTCAGGGTGTAGGCCGCCTTGCCGTATTTCTGGGCGAACTTCCAGGCCAGCATCACGCCCAGCTTCGCCGGGTGCTCGCTGCCGCCCACGGCGGCCTCGGTGTCGTCGTAGAGCTTTTGGTCGATGGCCGTCACGCCGCCGGGCTGGGTGCAGGCGCTGCCGCCCCGGCCCACGAACACGTCGATGGAGGCCGGGTCCACGCCCTCTTCCTTCAGCATGTCCAGGATCACCTGGTAGCGGAAGGGGATCTGGTCGTTCACGTGAGGGTACTGCAAAAGCACCGGCGCGTCGTGAAACAGGCTGTGCTCAAACCGCGCCTTCTCGTTTTCAAACAGGCTCACCTTCGTGGAGGTGGAGCCGGGGTTGATGATCAGCAGCTTCCAGGTTTTTTGCGTTTCGGTCATGGCCTTTTCCTTCATTTCTTGCGCTTTCGTGGCTATCAGTATAGCATAATTCAGTAAAATGGTATGTTAAAGTACAGAAAAAAACATGGTTGCATTTTCCTGAAAACAATGTTAAAATTAATTCTGGAAATTAACGCAGATTAGAAGGAGATTTTGCCATGATACACGTGGACAACGCCCTGTGGCTGCTGATGGAGAAGGATCCCTACCTGAACCCCTACGCCGGGGAGATCCGCATGCACCTGGATCGCTTCAATGACCGGCGCTGGCACCTGAACGGCGGGGAGAGCCTGGTGGACTTCGCCAACGGCCACCACTACTTCGGCTTCCACCGCACCGAGACCGGCTGGGTGTTCCGGGAGTGGCTGCCCGGCGCGGACGCCGCCTGGCTGGTGGGCGACTTCAACGACTGGGACAAGTTCAGCCACCCGCTGAAGAACATTGGAAACGGCGTGTGGGAGATCGAGCTGGAGGGCCGGGACGCCCTGAAGCACGGCCAGTTCGTCAAGATGATGGTGGGCCGCCTGGGCAATGCCTTCGAGCGCATCCCCGCCTGGATCACCCGCTGCGTGATGGACATGTCCACCCAAACCCTCTGCGGCCAGATCTGGGACCCGGACGAGCCCTTTGAGTGGACCGACTGGGACTACTACGGCAAGCAGCGGCCCAACTCCCCGATGATCTACGAGGCCCACATCGGCATGGCCCAGGAGAAGGCCGGCATCGGCACCTACCGGGAGTTCGCCGACGAGACGCTGGAGTGGATCAAGTACGCCGGCTACAACACCATCCAGCTGATGGCCATTCAGGAGCATCCCTACTACGCCTCCTTTGGCTACCAGGTGACGAACTTCTTCGCGCCCTCCCACCGCTACGGCACCCCGGAGGATTTGAAGTACCTGATCAACAAGGCCCACCACCTGGGCATCGCCGTGCTCCTGGACGTGGTGCACGCACACGCCTGCCCCAACGTGGGCGAGGGCCTGAACCAGCTGGACGGCACCGACGACCAGTATTTCCATGGCGGCGCCCGCGGCTGGCACGACGCCTGGAAGACCCGCGTGTTCGACTACGGCAAGCACGAGGTGATCCACTTCCTGCTGTCCAATTTGAAGTACTGGCAGGAGGAGTTCCACTTCGACGGCTTCCGCTTCGACGGCGTCACCAGCATCATGTACGAAAACCACGGCATGTGCGCCTTCGGCAGCTATGACGACTACTTCTCCATGAACACCAACGTGGACGGCCGCATCTACCTGATGCTGGCCAACGAGCTGATCCACGGCGTGAACGAGAAGGCCATGACCATCGCCGAGGACATGAGCGGCTTCCCCGGCATGTGCCTGCCCCTGGAGTACGGCGGCGTGGGCTTCGACTACCGGCTGAACATGGGCGCGCCGGACATGTGGATCAAGCTGTTGAAGGACCAGATGCAGGAAGACTGGAACATGCACTACATCTGGCACGAGCTGACCAGCTGCCGCCCCGGCGAGATGGCCGTGAGCTACTGCGAGAGCCACGACCAAGCCCTGGTGGGCGACAAGACGCTGATGTTCTGGCTGGCGGACGCGGAGATGTACACCGGCATGAAGAAGGAATATCACTCCCTGACCATGGACCGGGCCATCGACATGCACAAAGTGATCCGCTTCATCACCTGCGCCCTGGCCCCCAACGGCTATCTGAACTTCATGGGCAACGAGTTCGGCCATCCGGAGTGGGTGGACTTCCCCCGGGAGGGCAACAACTGGAGCTATCACTACGCCCGCAGGCAGTGGTCCCTGGTGAAGACCGGCGATTACAAGTACGACTGGCTGGCGGCCTTCGACCGGTCCATGACCTACCACATGGCCGTGTATGGCATCCACTGCACCGGCCCGGCCCAGAGCCTGTGGATCGACAACGAGCGCAAGCTGGTGCTCTTCGAGCGCGGCGGCCTGCTTTATGCCTTCAACCTGCATCCCACCTGGAGCCAGGAGACGGTGTTCATCAGCTGCCGCCTCACCGGCCCCGGAGGCTACAAGGTGGTGCTGTCCACCGACGACTGGCCCTTCGGCGGCCAGAGCCGGGTGAACATGGACTACATCTACCGCGCCGAGGAGACTGAGTTCGGCTTCGGCATCAAGGTCTACCTGCCCTGCCGCACCGGCATCGTGCTGCAGAAGGTGGAGTGGTAATTCAGTTCTTCTCATGAATGGGGGGGCGGCGTTTTGAACGCCGCCCCCCCATTGTCCATGTTCAATTACGCCTTCCGGACCGTCCAGCCCGTAAAGCACGCCCGATAGTCGTCTCCCAGGTCGATGGGGGAGCCGTCGGGATTCTCGTACTTTTCCTCCGGCTCGAAGGCCATGCCCAGCGCCTCGGTGTCGATGGCCCGCGGGGCCTTCTCCGGCAGGAAGTCGGTCACGTCCGTCTCCACGACCCAGCCGTCCCCGGTCTCTACGGCCGCCACCTTGCCGCCCGCCTCGCGGACGACGGGGCCGATCTCCTTGTCCCAGGGCGTCGCGCCGCCGAAGTAGACGTTGCCGCCGGCCCACACCGGCAGCGGGATGTAATAGCGGTCGCTGGCGGCGGAGCCCATGCCGCAGTAGCCCTCGAACTGGGCCTGCCACTCCGCCTCGGTCATGTAGCCCTCGTAGGGCGCGAGGCCCACGTCCACGTTGCCGTCGTCCCAGACGTTGTCCTTGAACCCCGGCTGGAAGTCCCGCAGCACCCGCGGCACCGGCTGCTGCACGAAGATGTTGTTGTAGAAGCGCATGTCGCCGTGGAGGATCGTCATGAACCCGGCGATCTCCGTGCGGTGCGGCACGTGGTAGGGGGTGTAGCGGGGGCTGTTCATGGTCAGCGAGCCGTTGCCCACGCCCCGGCCCACGGTGGTGAAGGCCCCGGCGATCAGGTTGCCCACCACGGCCACGCCCTGGGTGGCCAGCTTCAGCGAGCGCAGGGACAGCAGCAGGTTGTGGTCGATCAGCGTCGGCCCGTGGGACACCTCGATGAAGATGTCTTCGCCGTACGCGCCCAGCGCCTCGTGGCGCAGCAGGTGGTCGTGGGGCAGGGTGTTGTGGTGGAAGAAGTTGCCGGTCAAGCGGGTGCCCTGGGCCTGCCAGTCCAGCCAGAGGCCGCGGGTGCAGTGGTGGATGTGGTTGCGGCGGAAGACCACGTCGATGGCCGCGTGCATCTTGATGCCGCCGATCTCCGCGCCCGCCAGGTTCTGTTTGTTGTTGATGTGGTGGATGTGGTTGTCCTCGATCAGGGAGAACACCCCGCCCAGGTGGCCCACGATGCCGGTCTGGCCGCAGTCGTGGATCTCGCAGCGGCGCACGATGTGCCCGCCGATGCGCTCCTTCGTCCAGCCCTCCCGCTGGGCCTGGCAGATGGCGTCGCGCTCGGTCTGGGTGCCGTCCTTGTACTTCCAGTGGAGCCACTTGTTGTCGTTGTTCGGCTGGAGGTACTTGCCCAGGCTGATGCCGGAGCACTTGCTCTCGCTCACGTCGCAGTCCTCGATGATCCAGCCCCTGGACCAGTGCGGGCCGATCATGCCCTCCTGGTAGGCCGTGGGTGGGGCCCACTGGGTGGCCGCCTGGCGCACGGTGAAGCCGGAGAGGGTGATGTAGCCCACGCCCTCCGCCTCCGGATAGAAGCAGCTCTTGCGGGCGGTGATCTCCACGTTCTCCCGGTTGGGGTCAAATGCGTGGAAGTTGGCGTAGAGCACGGTGCGGTCATTTTCCGCGTCCTGCTCGGCGTACCAGGTGTACACGGAGAAGTCCGGGTCCCAGGAGGTCACGGAGGCCACGGGATGCAGCACGCCCTCCAGGCTCGTCACCTCGTAGAGGGACTTGCCGTTTAAGAACACGTCGCCGGTGTGGGCGATGTAGGCGGCGATGAACCAGTCGCCGGAGACCAGCGTGGTGAAGGGGTTGCGATCCGTGAAGACACTGTTCGGCACCGACGCCTTCCACGCGCCGCCGCCCAGGCTCTCCCAGCCGGTCACAGGCTCCGCGCCGGTGATCACCGCCGCGCCCTTGACGCTGGAGCGGTAGACGATCCGCGCGTCCTCCGTGCCGCCGTGCTTCGGGTTCACCGACTCCCGGTAGACGCCCGGCAGCACGATCACCTCGTCGCCCGGCATGGCCACGTCCGCGGCCTGCTGGATGGTGGGGAAGGGGGCTTCCTGCGTGCCGACGCCCTGCCGCGTCGCCGCGCTCACATAGTATTTCATGGGGGACCCTCCTGTATTGACATATGTTACTTAAATTGTAACCTTAGTCTACCATATCCCCGCGCCCCTCCGCAATCGCCCGCCCGTCATTTGTTGCGATGGAAGGCGGCAGTTGTTGCTGTGGGTGTGATGGATGCGGACAAAACAGGGCCGTCTCAGAATGGATGGGCCATCATCGACAGCTGTAGGGGCGCCGTTGCGGCGCCCGCCCCAGGGCAGTGCCCCGAACCCCAATCGCTGCCGCACAGAATTGCGCGTCGCATGAGGGAAAAGGCGGGCGGCGCAACGCCGCCCCTACAGAGATAAATCTGTTGTATGGCTATATACTTTGAGACAGGCCCTCAAGTATTCAGCTGTGTCCCTGCTCCTTACAGCGGCAGCTTCCTGCCCTGTTTCTTCCAGTCGCGGAATTCGGCGGTGGCGGTGAACAGCACGTCGCCGGAGGAGTTCAGGGCAGTCTCCAGGGAATCCTGGATCACGCTGATGATGAAGCCCACGCCCACCAGCTGCATGGCGATGTCATTGGAGATGCCGAACAGGGAGCAGCCCAGGGGCACCAGCATCAACGAGCCGCCCGCCACGCCGGAGGTGCCGCAGGCGGAGAAGGTGGCCACGATACTCAGGAAGATGGCCATGGGCAGCGTCACGTTTACGCCGGTGGTGAAGGCCGCCACCAGGGAGAAGATGGTGATGGTTACTGCCGCGCCGTCCATGTTGATGGTGGAGCCCAGCGGGATGGACACGGAGTACAGGTCCTCGTCCAGGCCCAGGTCCTTGCAAAGCTCCATGTTCACCGGGATGTTGGCGGCGCTGCTTCGGGTGAAGAAGGCCGTGACGCCGCTCTGGCGCAGGCAGCGGAACACCAGCGGGTAGGGGTTGTGCTTCAGCACGATGGCCACGATCAGCGGGTTGATCACCAGTGCCGTGAACAGCATCGTGCCCACCAGCAGGGCGATCAGCTGGCCATAGGTCTTGAAGATCTCCGCGCCGCTGGTGGCCACGGCGGTGTACATCAGGCCCAGGATGCCGAACGGCGCGCAGGCGATGACCCAGCGCACCACCGTGGACACGGCGTCGGCCAGGTTCTCCATCATCTGCTTGGTGGCCGGGGCCGCCAGCTTCAACGCGATGCCGAACACCACGGCCCAGAAGAGGATGCCGATGTAATTGGCGCTGGCCAGGGCTTCCACCGGGTTGGCGATGATGCTCTTGAGCAGGTTCATCACCACCTCGGCCATGCCCTGGGGCGCGGCGGCAGTGTCCACGGCGTCCAGCCCCGTCAGCGGGATGGTGACCTTGAACAGGAAGCTGGAGAACACCGACACGATGGCCGCGCACAGCGTGCTCAGCAGGTAGAGAATGATGACCGTCCGAAACTTTGCCATGTTCCCGCCCTTGGAGTTGGCCAGCGACGATGCCACCAGCACAAACACCAAGATCGGGGCGACGGCCTTCAACGCGCCGACGAACAGCTCGCCCAGGACGCCGATCCACGTGAGCTGCGGCACGGCAAAGCCCAGCGCCGCGCCGATGACCAGCCCGATCAGGATGCGCACGATCAGGCTCAGCGAGTTCCACTTCTTGATGATGCCCATACTCATTCCTCCCCGTATGATCTGAATGGGTCCACACTGGCATTATAACATAAAAACAGCAAGAAACCTATAGCGATTTGAGAGAAACACAGGAAAAACCCTGAAACATCCTCGTTTCAGGGATTGGATCGAACAAAAACCCGAAGCCTTTCGACTTCGGGAAATGGTCTGGGTGAGAGGATTCGAACCTCCGGCCTCTTGAACCCCATTCAGAAATTCGGTCATGTATTTTATGCACTAAAGTAACTGTTTCTGCTGTATAGTAATGAATACAGCAAAGCAGAAACGTATAAATATGCTGAAAAATAGTAGTCAGGTTGCCACTAAGTTGCCATTTTCGGATGGAACTGTATGTAAGAAATGCTAACTGCTGAATGAAATTGTGGTAAACACGATTTTTTGTCAGCAGCAATATTGACAAATAAAGGATTTTGTGATTAAATTTCTTATGTAGACAGGAAAAAACAGTAATATTCGTGGAATATAATTAAGTACTGCTGATTATTACAAAGGAGGTAATATCATGGATGCTATGTATTCAAATAGGTTATCTGTTGCTGTTTCTGCTGAAGAGGCATTCATTACATTTACACAGATAGTTCCAATGCAGGATGACAAGGGAGAAGTAACTAGCGAAGCAGTTGCAGAAAAAAGGAACATTATTCTTAGCTTGTCCATGGCTAAGCGCTTAGAACAAATGATACATGAGTTGCTTGAAAAGAAAGAAGTAGACGAGAATAAAACCGAGGGATAGGCATGAATGATGCACGACACAATAAGGATACGGAAATTAATTCCGTGATCGATCCACGAAACAGAAAGGTGAAGTTGTATGTAGACGAGCGAGACCATATAATTATGGAACACCCAGTAATGGGTCGGAATTTTACTGCGATATACGATACGATACAGTCTCCAAAAGCGATTTATGATAGTGGTGAATGTGACAATAGAGAAGTTTACTTTAAAAAAAGCGAACTAGCAACATATGGAACGAAATACTATACGAAAGCTATAGTTGAATTTGATGCAACAAGAAAAGAAGGATATATTGTTACAGCTTTCCCACATGAAAAAGAAGGTGGTAACATTGGTGAGCGAACGTATCCAGATGATTGACTACGATGCAATCAATGATATTCTCTATATTAGATTTCCTAGCGATAGAGGGATGTCCTATGGAACAGATGGACCAGTGGGCATAGAGATTATGAAGGATATGGAAACAGAAGAATTGACGGGCATCGTCGTGTTTTATGCGAAGAAGAAAAAAGGGGACCGACAAACAAAAATAGATGCAATGGGATTGGGTTTAGACATTGAGGAAATACTACGAGAAAGATGAATAGTTGCCGCCACCCTTCAGGATGGCGGATATTTTTATACTATTCGTTACAAAACAGAATGTGTCAATAATCAATGAAGGTCAAACATAAATAAGGTGGCAACCTGGGTTGCCAGTATGCGGAAAAAAGGAAGTTTATTCTGGCTATATTCACCAAATGAAACTGATAAAAAGATTAGCTATAATAAGCAAAAAGCCTGAAAACATCGATGTTTTCAGGCTATTTGGTTGGTCTGGGTGAGAGGATTCGAACCTCCGGCCTCTTGAACCCCATTCAAGCACGCTACCAAACTGCGCTACACCCAGATATGAAGTTGGCTGCGGGGGAGTGTCCCTCGACAACATCAGATATTATACTACCCTTTTGGAGATTTGTCAAGGCAAAAATGCGGGGAAGGGGCGGGCGAGGCTGTAAAGTTTTTGCTTGAGTGGAGTGGGGGGTGGGCGCGGCGGCTTGAAATTCCCCGGCCTTTGCCCTATAATGGTAACCAGAAATGACAGGAAGGCCGGGGAGATTCTTTGATTATCACGCGCGCGCAACTGAGCCAATTCAGAAGCTACGAGGCCTGCGAGCTGACGCCCTGCGAGGGCGTGAACGTGCTGCTGGGGGACAACGGCCAGGGCAAGACGAACGTGCTGGAGGCGCTGTACCTGTGCTGCACGGGGCGCTCCCACCGGACGCGGCAGGACCGGGACCTGATCCGCTGGGGCGCGGATTTCGCCAGCGTGCGCCTGGAGGCGATGCGGCGGGACGGCTCCCACGAGGTGGAGCTGGTGCTGCCGACGCTGGGGCGGCGGAAGATCAAGATCGCGGGCCAGGAGGCGTCGCGGTCCGGGGAGCTGCTGGGCCACGTGACCGGCGTGCTGTTCAGCCCGGAGGACCTGCGCACCGTGAAGGACGGCCCCGCCGAGCGCCGCCGGTTCGTGGACATGGCGCTGTCCCAGCTGCGCCCCGCCTATTACTACGCCCTCCAGCGATACGCCCGCGCCCTGAAGCAGCGGAACGAGACGCTGAAGGTGATCGCCGCCCAGCCCGCCTTCATGGCCACGCTGGACGCCTGGGACGAGCAGCTGGCCGCCGCCGGGGCGGAGCTGATGGCCCACCGGCGGGCCTACATCGGGAAGCTGAACGCCGCCGCCGCCGAGACCCATCGGGAGATCTCCGACGACAAGGAGCGCCTTGAGATCCGCTACCTGCCCAGCGTGGGCCTGGGCGACGATGTCCAGAGCAACCTGGAGGCGCTCTTCGGGGCGCGGGAGACGGACCTTCGGCGGATGACCACCTCGGTGGGCGCTCACCGGGACGACGTGCAGATCCTGGTGGAGGGCCGGGACGTGCGCGCCTTCGGCTCCCAGGGCCAGCAGCGCACCGCGGCGCTCTCCATGCGGCTGTCCGAGCTCGACGTGATGCGGGAGGAGCTGGGGGAGTGGCCCATGCTGATGCTGGACGACGTGATGAGCGAGCTGGACCCCGGCCGCCGCCGCCAGCTGGTGAGCCACTTGAAGGGCATCCAGACCTTCATCACCTGTACCGACGCCGAGGACCTGGCCGGGGCCGAGGTGGGCAGGGCCTGGAGGGTGGAGAACGGGGAATTGAAGGAAGCCGGTGAATAAACGGAAGGCCTTTTTGGCTAAATATCCACCTGTCCTTCCTCCACCAGCGTCACCCGCCCGGTGATGGACACGGATGTGAACGCGCCGTCCCGGAGCCGGGCGTCCACGGCGATGGTGCCGCCGGGCTGGCGGATGTCGGCGCGCACATCGTGCCCGGAGCGGCGGGCCAGCCAGCAGCCCACGGCGGCGCTGCCGCTGCCGCAGCCGTTCTCCCGCACCAGGGTCCCGGCGGAGGGCACGCAGACCAGCGGGTCGATGGCGGAGGCTGCCTCGTCCCAGAGCAGCGCGCCCAGGGCGTCCGCGCCGATGGCCGCGTTCCACTCCGGCAGGCGGCGGCGCAGCTGGGCCTCGCCCAGGTTGCCGTCCATGGGGAGGATCAGGTGGGCGATGCCGGGGAGCTCCACCAGGGGCGCGGTCACCATGCCGCCGTCCCGGGGAAGGGTGACCGTCCGGATGGCGGTGGGGACGGGCATCTTCACGGTGCCGACCCAGCCCTGGCCGTGCCTGCGGATGTCGCAGGGCACCAGGCCCTCGCTGCCGGACACCTCCAGCACCACGTGAGCCGCCACGGCCTCCCGCGTCAGCAGCGCGCCCAGGGACATGGTGGCGTTGCCGCAGAACTCGCCGCCCATCATTTGCAGTCGGGCCGCGGCCCGGTCGTCCCGGGGCGGCTCCACATAGCCCACCTGCTCGCCGCCCAGGCGCTCAAGCAGCGCCGCGGCCACCGTCCCGTGGTCCTCCCGGGGCACGGGGCTCGTGACCAGCAGCGTGACGTTGCCGGTGGGACTGTACTTCACATAGTCGATCGTCATGGCAGGCCTCGTCAGGAATGAAGAATGAAGAATGGAGAATGGAGAATGAATGCTGCCGCGCGGCGGTTCGTTCTCCATTCCGCGTTCCCGATTAATTGAACCTCGACAGGAACTGGATGGTACGGTCCTGGGTGGGGTTGTTGATGATGTCGTTGGGGTTGCCCTGCTCCACAATCACGCCGCCGTCCATGAAGATCACGTGGTCGGACACGTCCCGGGCGAAGGCCATCTCGTGGGTGACGATGACCATGGTCATGTGCTCGGCGGCCAGGGCGCGGATGACCTTCAATATCTCGCCGGTCAGCTCCGGATCCAGGGCGCTGGTGGGCTCGTCGAAGAACAGCATCTGCGGCTTCATCGCCAGCGCCCGCGCGATGGACACGCGCTGCTGCTGGCCGCCGGAGAGCTGGTAGGGATAGGCGTTCGCCTTGTCGGACAGGCCCATCTTTTCAAGCAGGTCCCGGGCCGTCTC
Source organism: uncultured Eubacteriales bacterium (assembly GCA_900315585.1). Classification (GTDB taxonomy): domain Bacteria; phylum Bacillota; class Clostridia; order Christensenellales; family Aristaeellaceae; genus UBA2862. The sequence continues at coordinate 82,585 of OMZP01000019.1, forward strand.
CATCACCTCGCCCCGCTCCCGCTTTTGGATCAGCATCGGCGCCTCGGTGATGTTCTTGAGCACGGTGTAGTGGGGGAACAGGTTGAAGTTCTGGAACACCAGGCCGAAATAGCTGCGCATCTGCTTGAGCTCCGCCGGGGAGGCGTAGACGGCCTTGCCGTTCACGTCCGTCACGGCGCTCTTGCCCAGGTATTTCAGGCTCCCGCCGTCCATAGTCTCCAGCAGCGTGGCGCAGCGCAGCAGCGTGGACTTGCCGGAGCCGGAGGGGCCGATGATGGACACCACCTGGCCTTCGCTGACGGTGAGGGAGATGTCGGTGAGCACCTCGTTGCCGCCGAACTGCTTGCGGCAATGTTCGATTTCAAGAATGTTCATGGGCGCACCTCCTTACCGGTAATACGAGAGCTTCTTCTCGATCCGCGACATCCCGAAGGCCACCACCGAGTTCATCAGGTAGTAGAACGCGCCCGCGATGATGAAGGGCAGGAAGCTGGACTGGGAGTTGGCGATCTGCTTGCCGATGGAGAACATCTCCATGTAGGCCAGGGTGAAGGCCATGGAGGTGTCCTTCACCAGGGTGATCACCTCGTTGGTCACGGAGGGCAGGATGCGCTTGACCACCTGGGGCAGGATGATGCGCATGAAGGTCTGCGTCTTGCTGTAGCCCAGCACGTGGGCGGCCTCATATTGGCCCACGGGCATGCTCTCGATGCCGCCGCGGTAGATCTCCGCGAAGTAGGCGGCGTAGTTGAGGGCGAAGGCGATGATGATGGCCAGCAGCTTCTGCTTCACCAGCAGCGTCGCGCCGAACAGGTAGAAGGGCCCGTAGGCCACGGCGATCAGCTGCAGCATCAGCGGCGTGCCCCGCAGCACGGAGATGATGGCCTTGGTGAAGGTGCTGAGAACCCGGTTCTTCGACATGCGCAGCAGCGCCACCAGCAGGCCCAGCGGCAGCGAGAACAGCAGCGTCAGAAAGAAGATGGCGCAGGTGCGGCCCAGGCCCTCGCTCATCTTGACGATCATGGCGGTGAGTGTCATGGCGTGGCTCCTTTGAAGGAAAATGTTAAGATCCTTCGACTGCGCCGCTTGCGCGGCTCCGCTCAGGATGACACGCGCTGTGCCCGGTTGTCATTCTGAGCGGAGGCGAAGCCGAAGTCGAAGAATCTTAATCGTTATATGCTGTGGATATTGGACCTGATCGGTTTATTCCGCGGCCAGCTTCAGGTTCGCGGTGTCCAGGCCATACTTCTCGCCCAGGGCGATGTAGGTGCCGTCGGCCACCAGCTGGTTGTAGGCGTCCTCCACCTGGGCGCACAGGTCGGCGTCGTCCTTGCGGAAGCAGATGCCGTACTGCTCGGAGGCGAAGGGCTCCGCCACCACGTAGTACTCGTCGCCGTACTCGGCGATCTTGTTGTTGGCCACGCCCACGTCGATGGCGATGGCGTCGATGGCGCCGGCCATCAGCTCGGTGAAGGCGATGTTGTAGTTTTCATAGCGCACCAGCTCGCCGAAGGTGGCGCCGAAGTCCGCGTAGTCGCCGCCCTCGCTGATGGCGATGTCGGCGGAGGTGCCCAGCTGCACGCCCACGGTCTTGCCGGCCACGTCGTCCAGGGTCTCGATGCCGCTGCCCTGCTTGGTCAGGATCATCTGGGTGTTGTCGGAGTAGGCCATGGAGAGGGTGTAGGCCTCGGGGTCGATCACGTCGATGGTCAGGCCGGACCAGATGCAGTCGATCTCATTGGCATCCAGCTGGATCAGCTTGGTGTCCCAGTTGATGGGCACGATCTCCAAATCCCAGCCCAGGATCTCGCAGACCTTCTGGCACATCTCCACGTCAAAGCCGGTGTACGCGCCGTCGTCGCCCAGGTAGGTGTAGGGCGGATATTCGGCGTCGATGCCCATCTTGAAGGTGGTTCCCTCGGCGCTGGCGCAGGCGATCAGCGCAAACATCAGAATCAAAGCGATGGCAAGAAGCTTCTTCATGTCAGTTCCCTCCGGGTAAATTAGTATTGTGGAAACAGTTTAACACTTTATTTCGCTAAAGTATAGGGACAAAGCGTTACATTTTATTGAAATCCTTGTAACATCGGGAGCGGGGGAGGCGGACAACCCCTCAGTCAACTTCGTTGACAGCTCCCCTTGCACAGGGGAGCCAAACCAAAAAGGCTCTTCACGGAAACTTGTGGGATGCATGGAAATGTATGGCAGAACACTACCTTCAATGCCGCAGGACAACGCAACGTACAGATCCTTCGCTGCGCT
>OMZP01000007.1:0-82846 GCA_900315585.1 uncultured Eubacteriales bacterium
AATGTCCTCCAAGCCCCGGTTTTTCAGACTGTTCAGCACTGTCGCCCAGTACTTCGCGCTCTCGTTCTCGCCGACCCACATCCCCAGCACGTCTTTACGCCCATCCACATCGATTCCGATGGCGATGTACACCGCTTTCTTTACGACTTGGCCCTCGCTGCGCACGTGGTAGTGGATGGCGTCCAGAAATACCACCGCGTAGATCGGCTCCAGCGGCCGGTTCTGCCAGTCCTTCACGACAGGCAGTATTTTGTCTGTCACCCGGCTGATCGTGCTGTCCGATACCTCCAGGCCGTAGATATCCCGGATGTGCGTCTCGATGTCCCCGGTCGTCATCCCCTTCGCGTACATCGACAGGATCTTGTCCTCCACGTCCTGGCTGACGCTTGAGTATTCCGCTCCAGAACGAGCAGCGAGACCGGCGGCGTTGAGCAGCGATTCCGCTGCCGTTGAGCACCCTGTATAATGAGTATCAGCATCTGCGAAGCAGGTGCAATATTCATTAAGGAGGTCATGTGTATGACCAACTACAGGGAGATACTCCGACTGGACAGTATCGGGTTGAACAAGACGGAGATCGCTGCGAGCTGCGGCTGCTCCAGGAACACGGTTGCCAGTACACTGAAGCGAGCGGCGGAGTGCGGGCTGAGCTGGCCGCTTCCGGCAGACATGTCGGATCAGCGTCTGGCGGGGATCCTGTATCCGAGCGCCGCTGGGAAACCGGAATACAGGATGCCGGACTACGAATACGTGTACCGGGAGATGTAGCGCAAGGGCGTCACGCTGAACCTGCTCTGGCTGGAATACGTGGAGAAGTGTCGGCTGTCCGGAGATGTGCCGTACCAGTCCACGCAATTCAACAAGTATTACGGCGAATACGTTGCCAAACACAACGCCACCATGCATCTGAACCACAAGCCCGGGGAGATCATGCAGGTGGACTGGGCCGGGGATACCGCCGAAGTCATCGACAACATCACCGGCGAGATTCTGGACGTGTACGTGTTCGTGGCGGTACTGCCGTACAGCGGATATGGCTATGTGGAGGGCTTCTTCTCCATGAACCAGGAGTGCTGGACCGCCGCGCACGTCAATGCGTTCCGCTACTTCGGCGGCGTGACCAGGATATTGCAGTGCGACAACCTGAAGACCGGCGTGGAGAGGCATGGTCGCAGCGAGGTGACGCTGAACAAGGCCTACCAGGAGCTGAAGGTAATTTTGCTTTCGCAAAATTATCCCCGGCATCTGCCGGGGACGGCTCAGGCCAAATCAAAGATTTGGACTTTGCCGCCTCGGAGCATTACAACGCCGCTGTCATTCCCTGCCGGGTGCGCTCTCCCAAGGACAAGGCCATGGTAGAGGGCACCGTGGGCGTCATCTCCACCTTCATCCTGGCAGCGCTGCGCAACCGGCAGTTCCTGTCGCTGAGTGAGCTGAATGAGGCTATCTTCGAGAAGCTGGAGGAGTTCAACCACAAGCCGTTCCAGAAGAAGGATGGCAGCCGGGCGCTTCTGTTTGAGGAAGAGAAGCCGTTTCTCCAGCCGTTGCCGCCCCGCCCGTTTGAACTGGCGACGTGGAAGGTCGCTACAGTTGGCCCGAACTACCACATCTCCGTGGAGAAGATGAACTATTCCGTCCCGTATGAGTACATTCGCCAGAAGGTGGATGTGCGCGTCACCCGGAATACGGTGGAGGTATTCTTTGGAGGGAATCGCATTTGTTCCCATGTTAGGCTGTACGGCAGGGCAAATCAGTACAGCACCACCGAAGCGCATATGCCGCCCAACCACCGCCAGTACTCCCAGTGGAACGGAGACCGCTTTCGCCGCTGGGCTGGTAAGATTGGCCCCAACACCGGCATGGCGGTCTCCGCCATACTGTCCGGCTACAAGGTGGAGCAGCAGGGGTACAAGAGCTGCCTGGGGCTATTGAAGCTGGCGGACAAATACTCTCCCCAGCGTCTGGAGGGCGCCTGTACGCGGGCTTTGACCTTCACGCCGCGGCCTTCGCTCAAGAACATACAGGCCATACTGGCTTCCGGCCAGGACAGGCTGCCTGTGGAGGAATCCGCGAAGGCCGACACTTCCGCACAGTACGGCTTTACCCGGGGTGCCGACTATTACGGTGGGAGGGACAAGTGATGCTTACAGAAGATACCATGAGAAAGCTGCACGAGATGCGCCTGACCGTAATGGCCCGAACCCTCCGGGAGCAGTTACAGGATCCCACCTACAACGATATGCCCTTTGAGGATCGTGTCAGCCTCCTGGTGGACCGGGAATGGTGCGCCCGAAAGAACAACCAGCTGGCGCGGCTGAAAAAGGCAGCTCATTTCGCCGACTCCAGCGCCTGCGTGGAGAACATTGAGTATCACGCGGATCGCTGCCTGGACAAGACCATGATTGCGCGGCTGGCCACCTGCGCGTACATCACCGAAGCCCACAACGTCATCCTCATGGGCGCGACCGGTACGGGAAAGACCTATCTGGCCTGTGCCCTGGGCATGGCCGCTGTCCGCAATTTCATGAAGGTGCGCTATGTCCGCCTCCCGGAGTTGTTCACGGAACTGGCCATTGCCCGCGGCGACGGCTCCTTCCCGAAGGTCATCCAGCAGTACAAGCGTCCCGACCTGCTGATTCTGGACGAGTGGCTGCTCTACGGCCTGAAGGAAACGGAGGCCCGTGACCTGCTGGAGATCATTGAGGCCCGGCACAAGGTCGCCTCCACCATCTTCTGCTCCCAGTTCAGCGTCCGCGGCTGGCAGGACAAGATTGGAGATCCCATTCTGGCCGACGCCATTTGCGACCGTATCGTCCACGATTCCTACACCCTCCTCGTGGAAGGCAAGGAGTCCATGCGCAAGCGCAAGGGCATCCCGGAAGACACCTAAGGCGCCTTCGGCGCACCGGGCTCTGCCCGGACCCGAAGTTTATCGCTTTGGGTTTTCCAGGAAGGCGAGCGCGCTCACGCGCAAAAGAAAAGCGACGCAGCGCGCCGCCTTCCCACCAAACCTCGCACCGGCGCTCATGTCGCTCCATAGCGTTGCGCTATCCTCCGATGCGAGTAAAAGCACCTTCATGGTAACGCTATCCCCTCCGCTTGTCAATATTCAACGACGCGGTGACACTGCCCAATCTCGCCGGCGACGCTGCTCAATCTCAGCGGAATCGGTGCTCAATTCGGCCGGTTTTGGTGCACTGGCGCGGCGGTATACTCAACGCTCGTCTGGTTCTTCTTGATCAGCTGCGGCTCGAATTCGCACTTCCGGTCCCGGAGCGTTTCGATCTCGATCTCCCCATAGCTCGTCTTCAGTTTCTTAGAACTGTGACCATTCCGGCTGTTGTCCGTGGCCTTGTCCCGGTAGTCGTACTTGCTGTAGCCCAGCTCCTCGTCCAGCTCAGCCTCCAGCCCATTCTCCATGAATTCCCCGATGGTTTCCTTGAACAACTCGTGGATGTCGTCCATGCTCCCTACGTTCGCCAGTTGCAGCAGCTCCCGTATCTTCTCTCGTCGGGCCAACTCTTCCGGGCTTCTGTCTTTCTTCCGTGCCATTCTAAAACCTCCATTGCAGTGTTTCTATTCTACACCGCTTTGGAGGTTTACACAACTTTGGCGATGGTCTCCGCACATATGAGCCTCGTATATAGCGTTACATTGCAACACTCAAGTATGTCTCAGATAATAAGCGAGGGATCGACCTGACTAGGCCAATTCCCTTGCTTATTGGGCTATGACATTACCTTTGGTCTCAGCAGATAAAAACAATTATCATATATCATGTCTGAATTACATCCTTTCTTGTATCCAATTGTCTGAATGGAGAATAACTGTGAATGTCAACGAAAATCTAAGCCAAGTGCTAACCAATATTTGAGCCACATGTGCTAACGAATACTTGAGCCACCAAAACCAAAAGTGACAGCGAATACCTGAGCCACGTGTGAATGAAACTTGAGCCACCGTAGCTCTTGACACCATCCCCTGATACTGGTACTATAATAGTGTCTTTCCCCATGGGAGGTAAGGGGCAACGCTGGAGAGCGACCCTGGGGCGTCCATGGGGTTACGGGGGGAGTGATACCGCTTGGTATTACTCCTTTTTCAGGCTAATAACCCGCGCGTGAGCGCGACACTCCCCCTGGAAACCAAAGCCATAAACTCCGGGGTCTGGGGCAGAGCCCCAGGGCGTTACTGGTTTGCACTGGCTTGGGCGGTAAGCAGCCGGTAGGACGGGCCGCTCATATCAAGGACATGGGAGCGGAAGGTCAGCCGGTCGACCAGTGCCGAAACCAGGGTGTTGTTCTCAAACAGTTCCGTCCAACGGGAGAACGGCAGATTAGTGGTGACGATGGTGCTGGATCTTTCGCTGCGGTCCGAGATGACCTTGAAGAGCAGCTCAGATTCGTATTTGTTGAAACTCATGTAGCTGAGCTCGTCCAGAATCAGCAGATCCGTCTTATCCAGCAGACGTTCAATGCGGCCCAGCTGGTATGCGTCACGGGCTTACGTCAGTTCTGTGGAAAGGCTTCCGGCGTTCTTGAACAGAACCCGATATCCCTGCAGGCAGGCTTTCAGTCCAATGGCAATGGAAATGTGAGTCTTGCCCCTTCCGGGATTGCCAATCATGACGATGTTCTTGTGTTCATCAATGAATTTGCAGGATGCTAATTCCTGAATGAACACCGGAGTGACGCTCTCGTTCAGCTGGGTAAAGTCGAAATCGTCCAGGGTCTTCTGGTAAGGGAACGCCGCGGCTTTGAGACGCCTGCGGTTCTGGTTCTCCTGCCGCGCATTTGCCTCAGCCATGAGCAGATCCAGCAGCAGATCACTGAAATCCGCGTCGGGCTTGGCCTGGCGCAGGATATCCGTGTAATTGGCGAATGTAGGCAGCTTCAGTTGCTTGGACAGCAGCTTTATCTGCTCTTCTCTGTGGTCAATCATGAGACGGCAGCCCCCTTCCCATACAGGGAATCATACGCCTCGAGATCCACAGGAGGAACGGTAACGGCATCCTGAATTGTCGGCTGTTCTTTCGCAGACACGGTTCCGGCCATAACAGCAATGTAGCCGACTTCCAGACACCGGGTCAGCATTTCCACGATCTCCTTGGCTGTAAGTTCCTGGCATTCCAGCCAATCAATAAACTGGGCTGGAACGGCGTTCTGCACAGGCCGGGCATAGCGTATTGCACGCCCCTTCTGAGCGAGGATCGGGAGATAATGCTGCAAGTCCAGCGATTCTTCCTTACGCCCAAAGAGCCGGTCATGCCGGGCAACCATGGTACCTTCAATCCAAACCTCTATGTGGTTCGGATAAGCCTTCACCGTGGTTGCCTTGCCGCGATACTTGCAGGGGACGGAATAGTGATTCGTCTCGAATAGAACCGTGGAATACCGGCCAACCGTGGGATACACCTTCTTGGAGATGTCCGGCGTATAGCGGGGCATGGGCTGCAAGGCCGCCTGATCCTCGTTCAGCATTACGCCCACCTTATCGGGACGTCCTTCAATCTGGTGATTCAGGTACTGAGTGCATTTTGCCAGCAGCTTCGCGTTCAGCTCGTCCAGGCTCTTCACCCGAGGCAGCGGGACGCAGACGTTACGGCGAATGTAGCCCACCAGGTTCTCAACCAATCCCTTTTCGTTGCCGGAGGCGGGATTACAGAAGACCGGCTCAAAGCCATAATGGGCAGCCAGTTGACTGTAATCATCCTGGGCTGCAGCCTGAGCACCAAAGCCGCTCTTCACCGCAACTCTGGCATTGTCGAAAATGAGACGCCGGGGAACGCCGCCAAAGTACTGAAACGTGTGGATGATGGCATCCAGAAAGCTTTCCAGATTCTGCCGCTTGTACGCTATGACATAGGGCGCACAGCTGTGGCACAGGCGGGCGCAGAAGAGGTTGACCTTCTCCTTTTCACCGTCCATGATGACTGTGGCTTCTCCCCAGTCGATCTGTACCGCGTCTCCTGGCGCAAATCGCAGTGGGATGAAAACCTGACTGATTCTCCGTGCTGCCCTCATGTCGTGTACAAGGTTGCGCACGGAGGATTCGCTTCCTGTGAAGCCGCGTTCTTCAACAAGCCGCTGGTATATCCGGCGTGCCGTATGTCGCTGCCTCTTGATATTGACGGCATCGTCTTCATCCAGGCAGTCCTTCACGAACTGAACCACTTCGGGCGTCATGACTGTCGCATCACGGTTGTAGGGTTTGTGCTCCCACGGAACGTTATCTCCTTCCCAATATTTCTTCACTGTGTTCCGCGAGATCCCCAATCGTTTCGCCGCTGTGCGCTGGCTGGTCACGCCCTCCAACCGCAGCCGACGGATCTCCTTGTAAACATCCAAGGTTGTAACCACCTTTCAACGCCCCTTCCAATAGTGCTGTGACTATTGTAGGGCACATAGTCCGGTGGCTGAAATATTCGTTGGCATTTTCCTAAATGTGGCTCAAGTCCATTTTAGCATTCACAAATAACTCGGTATTTCCATTTTATTACTTGATTCTAAGTTAGTAGACCTCTTTGCCATATTATTTCTAACCGTTCTCATTTTAAACATAAACCCTCAAGAATCAAGATTCACGCCCATCTATCTCATCTATTATAGACACTTAAAAACCTTTTCCCAGGTCTTAAATCAAGCTTTGTGGATGGCTTATGCGTAGCTGCTTATTCGTAATTCGTTCCAAGAATATCTGCGTTAATTCCCTCTCCGCCACTCTTGAAAACTGATATATAACAGCTTTATACTGATCCATATCTCCGCTCGTTATTCTCGCCCATAAATGCGGCATATATCGAACAATAATGGACAACGCATAAAGGATAACAACGGAATACACTTCCCAATCATCTGTACGTCCTAGAAATGGCTGTATCACTACCGATGTTCCTATGCCTTTATGTGCATTGTAACTATCAAAATGGTTTCCACCTTCTGGGTACTGGACAAAAGCTTCCCACCCTCCTCTATCATATTTACTTTCTTTATGCTTGCCAACAATTGTTATTGGCCCCAGGAAGGATTCGATCAAATTTTTCTCCCATTCATAATCTGTTGTTCCGTCCACATTTATAAAATAAACATAACCTCCGGTGAAAGACTTTTCATAGTTAGATTTCGCGCTGTTGACAACGTGATTGAACGACATATCATATGCGGGATATAAATATCGTGGTTTGTATCCATTATCTATTTCTTGTATAATCCCTTGCAACTCAGGAATGTACTCAAACAATTCCTTCAAAGATACCTTCAATTCTGACGTTTCTGCCAGTTTTCTGGTCTCTGCAAAATCCTTTGCATCAATCCCTCGCACCTTCAGCCAAGAATAAAACAAGCCGCTTCTTATGAAACCTATGTAGAAGTCATCAAGTGTTGCTGCGTCTCCAAACGTGTGCATGCCATGGCCATTTCTTGTGATTCGTTCAATATCCAACAAGTTTTTATACTTGTTGCCGGTCGCCAACATCTCTGCTTCCATAAAACAAACAGTCCCATAATACAAATTCAGCAAGCGTTGTATGATGTTTTCAGTTGATGCGTTATTATAGTAATCTATCGCATTGTGGACAAGTTGTGTTACGCCTTCCGCCTTGTTTCGATACTCTTCTTCTGTTAACCCGCTTACATGATTCCTTATGGTCTCCTCCGCCACAGTTCTACTCGTCAAAGCATTCAAGTGGGTGTATATCTGCCTAAGAGGATCTTCCTCAATGATGTGAATACTCTTTTTCGAGCGCCTGAAATGTGGATTTTTAATAGGCTCTGCTCCCAGATGCTTCATATTCCAGTCTGTTAAGACATATAAAAAATCACTCTCAGGAAGCACTTGTATTGGACAGTTTTTGCTGAAAGTGTTTTCTGGATCATAGCCAGTGAGCCCACGTATAAAAATGACTTCGACTGATTTTGCCAGCATATCATACATCTGTATGCTGGTAGATTGCGAATAGAGGTAGGCTGCACTATGTCTGGTCTGGCCTTTGGTAACGCAAAACACAATATAGCTTCCAGAGCTTTCTTGCCTATTAACAGTTATCGTCCATCCCAGCGCTTCGCACTTCTTTTCAAAATCGGTATTTGCTTTTCTGAACAACTCTAAACCTCTTGATTCTTGCTGCATATCTGCTTGTTCCCTCCTATAAATATCCTCCTGATTATCGCATAATAATTTCAAGCATATTATAGTCCCTCTATTTGCAAAGGTCAATATCAGCATCGACAATATCTATCCCCGAATCCTCCCCTACTCTATTTTGGTACAGCCCGTCTATTTCCTCCTTAATGTCGTGTGTCAACTTAGCCAGTGGACGGTCCTTCCAATGTTCCGGTTCGGTGTTCATCATAAGCAACATATGCTTGACTTCTTCTTTAGATGGGAATAATTCTTGAAATTGTTTATGGATAGCATCAATCAATTCATCCGTTATTATGTAGCGCTGGAAGTACATATCAGAAACGTAAGTCTTGTGCGATTGGTAAAGGTCGTTTACTGCGAATATGTCGATTGAATTCATAATCCTAGTTTCAAATTGGCGATCAACCGGTTTTAAGCCAGGCGCGAGCTTGATCTCAAAATCTTGTGGAGCCATGCGGGCTCCCGATAACAGCAAAGCTATTCTATTATCCCTTGGTTCTGTTCGGAATACATATCTGTCTTCAACTCCCTCCTGATACGGATACAGGATATCTTTGTCCTTATTATGCTTGAGCAAGTTGCATACGCCGCAACTCGGGATAAGATTGTTGATAGATAGCGCGAAATATGGATACTCCTTCTTGTTCTTAAAGTGATCCAATTGTGGACGGATAGGTTTTGAATCATTTGAAACAGTTGTAATATACTGGCGGTTACAATATGGGCACACTTCAACCCCAAGCATTTTTACAAATCTATAAATATCCGGATGATTTGAAAAAGCTTCATACCGAAAAACATGATCGTACATATCATCCGAATATTGTTTGTAGTATGGTTGCTGTGCTTTGCTCCGCCTATTTCTGTAATCAATATCTGCCGGCGGCTTACCAAAAGGCATTGAAAATGTCAGCAGTCTACGTAATCCCTCTGGATTGACATGTCCGCCCGAAAAGCCACGATATAGTGCCTCGTGCATATCAATAGAGTAATGCTTTATAATCTCTTGCGCAAGCAAAGCATCAACAGTGCGCTTCTCCTTATTCTCTATAGCCTTCTCATCAAAGTAATGCGATAGCACTTTCAGATACTTATTTGTCCTATTACGCGGCTTATTCCCGCGCATTGTAGCGGCTTTTGGAAAATCCCACAGGACATCCTCCGGGAAAAATGGAACGACATCTGCTATCATGTTCAAATAAGTAGCCAATATCTTCTTCTGATCAGGCAAATCAAAGTATGGCGTAATCTTAATCATTGTTTTTCCAGCTCCCACATCATTCTATGTACCAGATCCAGCTGTTCCTCTTTTGAAAGACGCATTGATTCCGCAAGAATGCGGTCAATCTTATGTGCGGCATCCTCATTTTTCCGTAATTCCATTTTATTCTCCTCTTCTAGAAACATCTGTTCCAGCTTTGTCCGAAGTACTCCTGGTGCTACAAGGTTTATCATCTGACGAAGCTCTTTTATCTTCTGAATTTTCTGATTTGCTGTGTCCTGTCGATTGTTGATTTCTCTTATGTCCGCCGCCATTTTATTGATTTTTTGGGCTGCGAATTCACCGATAGTGCCTCGATTAAGGAAGAAACTGTCCTTAAGAATCGTATGAATGTTTTGTCCAAAGGTCTCACTGGGCGTTTTACAGATTGTGGTACTCTCCTCATCTTTCAATTTATTGGATGCCAGATATACTACATTCTCCTGTGGGATATCGCCCAGAAGGAGCGGCGAATGGGTAGAGAGCAGCAACTGGATATTTCCGACACATGTGTTCGGATAGATATGTGGAATGAATGTCGTAAGAACGTAAATCAATCGCCTCTGCCACTCCGGGTGCAGAGTCAAATCTGCTTCGTCCATTAAGATCATTACTGAATCGCATTCTATTTCCTCGTTACATATACTGCGTTCATTATTATAAATCTTATTTGGTCCATATCGTCCACTGCTATAGTCACATTTAAATATGTGATAAAGGCCCGAAAAAAGTCGAAGCATATTCTCTTCTCCGCTGCTAAGGCCCCAATCAAAATCAATCGTATATGTAGGCTCGCATGTATAACGATATGCTCTGATAAACTCTGTTATAGTCTTCGCTAATTCATTTTTACCTTCCAACATTTCAAGGGACATCTCGTAAGTAAGTGGTTCTGTCGATATTTCTTTAAACAGCGAGAACAACCCTTCTCCCTCTTTCTGTAGAAAATCTATATATATCTTGCAGTTTACGCCCAACTCTTTTGCAATTCCAATATGTCGTGAAGAAAAATCACTACCACTGAAGTAAGCTAATCTGATAGCCTCTATCTGCGCGGCAAAGATTTCTGAAGAAATCTTGTCATAGAATCGGGGCAACTGCATTTCAGAAAACGGGATTCGCCTGGAACGGTGTGTCAGTATTCTCAGATTCTCAGAATACGCAAACACACACAGAACCGATAATTGAAGTGGTAATTCTAAATCAGACATCTGCGCGACTTCACTTATCTTCCTATCGTTATATAGCAAATCGACATTCGACAAAACACTTTTATAATCGTCGAATGCAGAATCATCTATTCGTGGTATCAATCGCAATGCCCTTGGCATTATAAGCTCTGGAATCTTCTTCTCCAGTTTTTTTCTGATTGCATATTGCTGACCATCGAAAACATACTTGACCTGTTTATATACTTCATACGGAAAAAACTGTGCAACTGAAGATCCGATAGCCGCGCCAGTTGTACAATCGTATACGAAATAATCTCTCAGTCTCTCGTTGTTTTCCCTGATATGCAGTTCGTAATCTCTTTGTGTCAGCATATTGGTCATATGAATGATTTTTATCTTTCTGAATTTGTCCAAGAATTCCTTACAACCATTATTATGGATTCTTCTCATGTGAGGATACATATGAGCATATGTAACAATTTGCAGGTCAAGCAAAGTTGGCTGCACTTTAATTTGAGCCGGGATTCCTTTCCTTGCTCCGGGATATAGGTCAACTAGGAAGAACTTGCATTCCTTATCTGCATCGTCTTCAAAGAGCAAGATGTTTCTATGCTCAGATACGTCGAAACGAATGCCCTTTTTATCTCCTTGGGAATATTGAACTAAGCCATTAAAGATATAATAAAGCGTATCAATTAGATAATTAATTACCGTCGTTTTTCCAGAACCATTCTCACCAGCGATCACGTTGACATTGTATATATTCGTCTCTTCAGAGTCATTTGACCAAAATTCTTTGGGAAGCGGTTTTCGCCTGCACTCATGCATAAGAGTATTAGTGCCCTTATCATACAAAAAGGTCACCTTCGTAGAAAAGTTCAATTCAATATTATCTAGCCCTCTGAATGATTTTGGCTTCCCGTCAGCACCACAAAATTCAGCATAGAAATACAATAGTCTCATAACGTTCTCCTTCTCTAGTAGTTCACCTCAAGGATTAAACTATTTCATTCTCTTTAGCATACATAAAAGCATAACATTATTCTTCAACAATACCTCCATTCATTTTTATTATTTGTCTTAACTTCGGGGTCGCGAATTTTGCTCCCGAAAAATCACAGTCGGTTAAGGCAATGCACGGAATTGCTTGCAAAGTTGCAAAGGCATGAATATCCGAATTTGCTTTCACATTTGTAACATCCCATAGCCGTAAGGTTCCGTCACTTGATGAACTAGCCATATAGCGCAGTTATTAAGTGTGTTTGAATTTGCGCTAATATTTCAGACAAAATCACTGTGCTTTATTGAGTTTTCAAATTCATCTGAGAAATATATCCTATCCGAAAAACTACATTTTTGCTTTTTGAAACTCATGATCGAAAACTCTTTTTAAGCAGTGTAAACCTAGCATTAAGATTCTCGACAGCCAAACAATCGTTACTTGTGATTATTTCTCAATACATACATATCTCCTTTGTATGTTTTCTTTAAGACAAGTTCTTGCTATCAACAGCTGTTTCGAAAGCACAAAGCATTAATTCTGCTTTATTGTAAAGGATTACCCTTTTTGTATCATTAAGCTTGCTTCTTTTATTCCAATGGTATTTATATACACGATAAGAAAAGACCACTAGAAACACTTCAAATGTTAGCAGTAGTATTGGTTTGACAGCAACGGCTTGAACAAACTCATCAATGCTTGATGCCTCAACATTGATAGCCCCTATTAGCATTGGAATAGTAATTCCTGTTAGTATATAATTTGTCAACACATTCTGCCGATTCATAGTAAACTCCGCTGCGGCCGGTCCATTATCTGTTAGGAAGTTTTCCCTTTCAAGTTTGATTGCTTTATGACATAAAGAAATCTTTTCTTTTAACCTTTTTATCTTTTCTATTTCTATTGCTTCGGAATAGAGTTCTACTAATTTATCAACAGATTTCGCAATACTTGTCTTGCCATTTTCCCTCGTAATCACTGTTTCTGCTTCGACAAGTCTTTCCACTTCTTCGATACTCTTTGAATTCAAGCCAAAGTATATGCTTGGATAAAAAGAACGGGGATTCGCTTTAAATGTAGTTAACGGTGTATCCTTTATCTTATGTTTGGTCTCATAAGCCCTCCCCCAAAACCAACACACTACACCTATGATTACAACTAGTATATGAATCATGAGACAACCTCCCTCTATTATAATTGATTCCTTTCGGTTCTCACTATATATTTTCTTGAAAAACTCCCCAAGCATAACGCGTGTTCATTCTCTGATACAAGCCTCTATTAAACTGACTCTACTCGTTTTCTCTAGCTTCACGTCTTCTGATTCACAATAGCTATAGCTGCTATTGTACTCATTTTGCAATTAATCAGCGTATATCGCGTCAAATTATCTGAAGTAATCCAAAGGATACTAGAATGCCATTATCAACATACACAATATAGGCTGATAACAGAACGCTCTCATAGAAATGATACCTCTTATACCAGATCTCGCTTACCTGTACAATAACCTCACAGGAGCCGTCAATAATGTTAAGAAAAAGCGACATATCCTACTATTCTGTCACTCTACAGGATAAAAAAACTCTCCGTATGACCGATTCAAAACGTCCTTATCAATACAGTACTAATGGTATACATCTCACTAGGACAGGCTCTTTATTCGAGAAGCATTACTAATCATAGTTCATTTTCTTTTTCTCACGGTTTTCATGAACCTCATATTCTGGTCACTCAAGCGAGGAAAGCGCATAACATACTCACTCCCCAACGGCTCCACTCTCAACCAATTAGCTAAATCATCGACTATCATCGGATCCCGTAACGCTGCGAATTTCTGAACCATCGGGCACCGCTGGTCATCATTGGAAATAGAAATCATTACTCCAAGTCCAGAATAGAACTTTTTCTCTTTCTTGTATGGCAGAATGAATAGTGCTCTGTCGACAATCTCTTGGGCACACGCAAAGTATATAAAAGTATAGTTGCTTTCTGGCGGACTGACCAATTTACATTCATACGTCAAGTTTCCCAGAGTTGCATCACCACCTACATAACTATTGTGTTCAATTCCAGTAAACGCGACTTGAAGTCTGCTCAGTTCTCCACCTTCCTCAAAATCCGGCGATGCAAAATAGAACGAAAAATCTCTTCTTCCCTTTGTTTCGCTTACATACTGCTTCAATCGTTTGACATGTAACTCACTATCATCATAGGCAGCCGAGTGCCCATCCGTTACTTTCTTCGGTGCATGCTTCCCGAAGAGAATTGCTGCGTCCTGATCGGTTCCACCAAACGTATAAAAGGCTTGTATCAAATCAGGGAATGAAGGTGACTTTGGTCCGGATTTCCTGCTCCCAGATTCAATCCTCTGATATGTCTTTTCAGAACACCATGCCTGTCTAGCATAGTTTTTCTGTGTGAAACCAGCTCTTATTCTCATATACTTAAGCTGCTGACCTGCATTTCGCAAAATCTCGACCAAGCGTTCTTCAGTAATACTAATCACCACCCGACAAATTTGACCAGTTGAACTTCCCAAATCTTTCGAATTGCAAAACTTCCTATAGTATCTTATAGTATAAACACAAAAGGAGGTGTTGCCAATGAATGTTGCTGATACTACAACTTATCACTCCGCGCTCTCGCACATCGACATGCAAAGGGGGCATACCATGACTATCAACGACATTATCTCTGCTCTGCCGGATGCTTTGGCAAAGCCCTTTCTCTCGGCTCAGAAAAATCGACTGATAACGGAACTTGTCTCTGAAGCAATGGAATACGCGCATGAAGAAAACATGGCGAAGATTCACCTAATCGAAAGTATGGTCAATAATGGTTTGATTCTGCCTGAGCAAGTCCCACTATACATGCAGTATATCATACAGCCACAATTCGTAATTGATTCACGCCACCTTTACCTGACCTAATCCTTTGGGAAGACTCATTCGTGAGCCTTCCCTTTTTTCTGGAATGGCGTTAGACTAATTGTCTGTATTCTCCGTATCTCTCAGAATCCATCCTGTGTGCATTAATCTATTAGCACTAATCAAATAAATAATCGTCCTACCTCTTATCAGTTTGAAATCCAATATTGTCTTTGATAAATCACCTGACTGAAAACTCATGAGCACACTATACTCCACAGAATAATACATTCCAAATTACCATTTACACTTTCTCTTCCTAATTGTTCGGCCATTATAGCAAAGCTTATCAACAATATCAGATTATTATCACAAAAGTCATGAAATGCTGAACGCCAATACAATCATTCTAATCCCATCAGATTCTTTACGGCCAGCATCCTTCTTGCTATATAAGACAACTCTGTGTAGCATTTTGCATAACTAATATTATGAACCTATCTAGCATTAGAGGTGCTATTATTCTCAAAAAGGTTAAAGTATATTATGCCAACCACTTACAAATAGATTCCAAGTCAACTGCTTACAACTGAATCCCAAGCAAAACTACATATAAATCATCCCAAGCCACCTATCGTTGCCCCAAATTTGGTTATGTAAGCATACTAGTATATTCACCCAACTTTTCTTTTCATTTCATCTCTTTTGATCCCTTACTGCCTTACTGTAACCTATCGCTTCCATTATTCACTGAAGAGCTATTTTTCTAGATTTGCATATTCCTGTTATCACAACTGTGTATATATGAGGTTTGCTATATGATATCAGTTTTCTAAACAATAATCAATGGGTTTATGCAAATTCAAACAACTAAGGGACATCAAATACTCAGACTATAGTCACATAGGTAAGTCAACGAGTTTAAAGCCAATAACTATATGTCCACGATGCCGGGGGCCTCCTTCGCTGTTGTTTTCACAAAAAACTATCAGCGAATGGAGGATTATAAGTGAAATACCCGCCCAAGAAGGTCTTTATACTTGAAAACGGAGAATACCTTGAGATTTCTTTTAAAGAATTACGCTGGCGTACAGAACACGACATTACCTACAAGAACCGGCTTTTCCTACCACTTCATGGTATGCTGATGGAGGTGACGCAAGAGGACTATAATGAGTTTTACAAGGCAGATCGTCGGCAGAGGTATCAGAACGAAGTTTCAATGAACAACGGTGACGTCTCCTTCGACACCTTGCCCGATGATGTCTTTGCTGATCCAACACGTGACGATAGTGCCGATGTCAGCAGCATTGTCGAGAAACGCATCATGAGCAGGATGTTGAACAACACCATCGCAACTCTTCCGGAAGAAGATCAGTTATTGATCTATCGGCACTATTATTCTGGATTATCCGAACGGGAGCTGGCTGAACTCTACGGAGTTACTCAGCAGGCTATCAGTTGGAGGATAGGCCAGATACGGGCTCGGCTAAAGAAAATTTTAGGTTAAATCTCTCGTTTTCTATTTGTGGCCCCCTCATTTTTTCGGCATGTATTATGAGGGGGTTGTTTTATACCCGCTCAGGTGAACCAATGATCTTTGACAACTTCATAGCTTTTCCATGTGAACATAATGGGAGAACCCGAGCTCGCCAAGACTGCCTGCGGAACCGATCCGTCAACGGTGAAACAAAGCCCAAGGCACGAGCGGCACGTTCTGCGGCGCACACTGCGCCGGGGGCATTATGTTATGATTGTCGGCGTCTGCGCTTTGCGAAGCCGCCGACCCGGCCAACCGCCCTTCGGGCCGGTTGCCTAATCATACAGCCTTGAACCACGCACCCGCTGGGAATGGATGCGTCAGGGGTGATCCCAGGACAATGATACTTCTGCCTGGCTATCGTCACGGATAAGGGGCAGCCCGTCGAATCGGGGGGAGCGGCCTGCCGCGCAGCAGCGCAGCACGGCCGGCTATGGTCCGCACCCAGCGGCGCATGGAGGAGCATCTTTATACTGAACCCGTTGCAACACAACTTAACATAGACACATGAAATGGAGGTTGTCCCTATGGCACGAGCTGAACTTGTGGAAGCGGTTGACGCGACTGGAATCGAGTTATTGACGATCAATGACCTGATGGAAATCACGGGCATCAAGCGAACGGCGGCTTACGCGCTGGTTCGCAGCAAGGGCTTCCCCAGCGTGTACATAGGCGGCAGCGTCCGCGTTCCGAAGCTGCTCTTTGTGGCATGGCTGCTGGATTCATGCCCTTACAAGCCCCAATGCGAGTTTGATGTCTCGCGCATCAAGGAGTTGAGGGGGATGGCAAATGCCTGAGAAACGCACTACCGATGGTTTTATCCGGCAAAGGCCCAACGGCCTATGGGAGGCCCGCTACACAGCCGGGTATGATCTGAACGGCAAACAAGTTCAGAAGTCCATTTATGCCCCTGATGAGCGAACCGCCAAGCGGAAGCTCCGCATGGCTTTGGCCGAAGTGGAGATGGGCCAGGTTGCCTACGGCACCGGCACGCTCGGTGAGTGGCTGGATACATGGATGAAGGACTACAAGTTTCGTGCTTTGGAGCCAATCACCTACACCCAGTACACACGCATCATCGAAACGATCATCAAGCCCGCGATTGGGCAGAAAAAGCTGGCTTCCATCAAGACGCCGGACATCCAGAAGTTCATCAACAGCCTTCAGCGCGACGGCATCCGGCAGGACAGCGGCGCAGGGGGCTACTCTACGGCATACATCCAAAAAATTCGGAATATGCTTCACGACGCTTTCGATCAGGCCGCAACAAACGGCATGATCATCCGCAATCCGGTGAACGGCGTGGAAATGCCCAAGCAGACCAAGCCGCAGATCCGCGTGCTGTCCCACGACGAACAGGAACGCTTCATAAAGGCCCTGGATGGCTTTGAATTGAGGCCGATGTTCATGCTGGCACTCTGTACCGGAATGCGGCGAGGCGAGCTCCTGGGGCTCACCTGGGGCTGTGTGGACTTCCGAAACAAGACCATCACGGTCCGACAGTCCGCCACGCGCTACAAGGACCCCGTGACCGGTCAGGCCATCCATACCATCAAGGAACCCAAGACCTGGACGAGCTATCGGAAGATCCCGATGGTGGACAACATCATCCCGATTCTGAGGAACCACATGCAGAGCCAGCGCGTACACATGATAGACCCGAACTGGAATCCCAACGATCTGGTCTTTTGTTCGTCGAAGGGCACGATCATCGAGGCCAACACAGTGAACCGCTATCTGAATCAGATCATCAAGCGGGCGGAACTGGAGAAGTTCAGTATGCACGCCCTGCGGCACACCTTCGCCACGCGAATGATGGAAGCGGGTGTGCCCGCGAAGGTCGTCCAGGAGATGCTGGGACATAAGGATGTGGCACTCACATTGAACACCTACACTCACGTCACTTTGGATACTGCACATCTGGAAATTGCAAAAATCAATGATCTCATTGAAATGAAGGACAGCGATGATTCTCGCAATACTCCACCTGATCGTGCCAATTTTCCATCCCGCTTTGGTCGTTGATAACACAACCGTAATGTTCCTTATAATGGTATTTTCAATGGTACGGCCAGAATCGCACGCTTATAATGGTACGATGGGCATAAGAAAAACCCTGAAAACGCCGTGTTTTCAGGGCCTCTCATGGAGCTGATGGCCGGATTCGAACCGGCGACCTCATCCTTACCAAGGATGCGCTCTACCTACTGAGCTACATCAGCGCAGTTCGCATTTCGTCGAACGCAAGTGTTATTATACTACAGGGTGGAGGAAAAAGCAAGTGTTTCACGGCAAAATTACCGGTTTGCCGTGATTTTTTACATTTGGCGGCGGCGGGGGCGGTATTGGCAAAAGCTATTGGAGGCCATCGAAGAGAGGTATAGGCCGAATCTATTGACACATTCCGAGGCAAATGGTAAGATATAGCCAGTTTTTGAGAAGGGAGTGCTGCACATGGCACGCATCTACACCGCCGCCGACCAGTTGATCGGAGGGACCCCCCTGCTGGAGCTGAAGCACATCGAGGCCGCCGAGGGCCTGAAGGCGCGGCTTCTGGCGAAGCTGGAATACTTCAACCCCGCGGGCAGCGTGAAGGACCGCATCGCCAAGGCGATGATCGACGAGGCGGAGGCCTCCGGGAAGCTAAAGCCCGGCGCGACCATCATCGAGCCCACCTCCGGCAACACCGGCATCGGCCTGGCCGCCGTGGCCGCGGCGCGGGGCTATAAGATCATCATCGTGATGCCGGAGACCATGTCGGTGGAGCGCCGCCAGCTGATCGCCGCCTACGGCGCTCAAATCGTGCTCACCGAGGGCGCGAAGGGCATGAAGGGCGCCATTGCCAAGGCGGAGGAGCTGTCGAAGGAGATCGCGGGCAGCTTCATCCCCGCCCAGTTCGACAACCCCGCCAACCCGAAGGCCCACCTCGACACCACCGGCCCGGAGATCTACGAGGACACCGACGGCGAGGTGGACATCTTCGTGGCGGGCGTGGGCACCGGCGGCACCGTCACCGGCGTGGGCCAGTACCTGAAGTCGAAGAAGCCCGGCGTGAAGGTGGTGGCCGTGGAGCCCACCGACTCCCCCGTGCTGAGCAAGGGCACCGCCGGCCCCCACAAGATCCAGGGCATCGGCGCGGGCTTCGTGCCCACCGTGCTGGACACGGCGGTGTACGACGAGGTCATCCCCGTCTCCAGTGCCGACGCCTTCGCCACCGGCAAGGCCATCGGCCGCCGGGAGGGCGTGCTGGTGGGCATCTCCTCCGGCGCGGCGGCCTGGGCGGGCATCCAGCTGGCCAAGCGCCCGGAGAACGCGGGCAAGACCATCGTGGTGCTGCTGCCCGACACCGGGGACCGGTACCTGTCCACGCCGCTGTTCGCGGATTGATTGGGAAGGCTTGGGGAGAATCGCGCAGAAGTATAGCCTTCCCCATGGGGGAAGGCTTTTGGCACGAAGAAATCCCGCGCTGGAATCAATGGCGCGGGATTATATTGTGGAGACCTCATCCGTCACGGCTTCGCCGTGCCACCTTCCCCATAGGGGAAGGCTTTTGGAAATGAAGCTCAATCGTCCTGAGCGGCCTCCTGGGCCTCGACCTTGAAGGCATCCTTGCCCAGCATGCCCAGGCGGGAATGGAAGGGGATGTCGGAGTTGGGATACCGCTTGTAGAACAGCTGGCGGATGCGCTCCATGACCATGCTGCCGGTCTTGTAGTTGACGGTGGGCAGCAGGAGCGCGATGACGCTGGGGCTGAAATGGGTGATGATGTCGCCCTTGCGCAGGTTGTCCCGCAGGATCTCGATCAGGCCGTTCATGATGTTGTCCTGGCGGATGCTGTCGGAGCCGTTGTCGTCGTCGCCGACCATGATGATGCCCAGGAACATGGTGGTGCCCAGGCGCTCCAGGTTGCGCATCTCCAGGTTGTAGATGGCCTTGAACATCTCGTAATCGCAGACGAAGGCGCCGCGCTCCATGCTGCTGTTGTGCAGCTCGGTGCGGATGGCCTCCAGGTTGTACTTCAGGGTCTGGCGAGCCTTGTTCATCTCCTGGTAGAAGGCCATCATCTCCGGGCTCGGCGGCGTGCCGAGATAGCGGTAGGTCAGGTTGGTGGCATGCTTGTACTGCACCAGGGCGTCGCTGGTGCGGTTCAGGCTCACCATGGCCTTCATCAGCTCGATGTGCAGCCGGTCGTCGAAGCTGTCCACCTCCAGGGCGGTGCGGCAGACGGCGATGATCTCGTTGAACTGCTCGGCCTTGCGCAGCAGCTCGATGTAGCCGTAGACCGCGCCCAGGTACTGGCTGTGCAGCTGCTGGGCGAAGCCGGTGTCCCCTTCGAGGTCGCCGGTCTGGAACAGGTCGCCCTCGTAGAGCTCCAGCACCCGCTCGTACATCTCCCGGAGCACGGCGGTCTCTCGCTCCACGCCGATCTTGTCGAACAGGTCCATCAGCTCCATGGCGTCGATGCGCATGTCCGGCATGCTCTGCCAGTGATAGGCGCCGCGGTCGGACACGATGCACGCGCCCAGGCCCGGGGACATCTGGTTCAGCAGCGTGCGCATACGGCTGACCAGCGTCTTCAGGGCGTTCTCCGGGTTGGTGACGCTGTGCTCCGGCCAAAGGGCGTGCAGCAGCTGCTGGTTCGGCACGGGCTTGCCCCGGTGCAGCACCAGGAACTCCACCAGGGCCGTGCCCTTGCGGGATTTGCTGACGGGGTTCTCCACCCGCTGCTCGTTGATATAGATGAGGAAGCTCCCCATCATCTGAATGCGAATCATGTCGCTCATGTTGATCCTCCTGCGATTACAGATTGCGCGCCTTCTCCAGCTGGTCGAAAACCTCTTCCGCCAGCAGCCGGCACTGGGACGGAATGGGCTGATCGGTGTGACCCTTCAGCATGTCGCTGAGCTTGCACACCGGCTCAAAGACGGGCGTCAGAGAGACGTTCCCCACCGCGCCCTTCAGCGCGTGGGCGGCCTCGAAGGCGGCGGGGGTGTCCCCCGCGTCCATGGCGGCCTTCAGCTTGTCGAAGTTTTTATCCGCGAGGACCATGTTCACCATTCTCAGGTAGAAATCCCCGTTGTTGATGCAGCGGGCCAGGCCATCGTCCACGTTGGCGCCGTAGGCCCTCAGCGCATCCAAAGTCAGCATAGATTCAACCCTCCGTTGTCGATTGGGAAACCGCCGGGGCGGTCAAATATCCTTGAGCATCGGCTCGAAGCTGGCGGCGTCCACCGGGCGGGAGAAGTAATAGCCCTGGATGATGTCGCAGCCCACCTGCTTCATCCGGCGATACTGCTCCTCGTCCTCCACGCCCTCCACGATGGCCGGCACGCCCAGGGCGCGGGCCATTTCGATCACCAGCTCCACCATGCGGTAGCCGGTGGCGGAGGTGGCCACGTTGCGCACGAACTTCATGTCGATCTTCAGCGCGTCGATGGGCATCAGGCACAGCATGTTCAGCGAGGAATAGCCGCTGCCGAAGTCGTCCATCTCGATGTGGAAGCCCGCCTGGCGCAGCTCGCCCACGGTCTTGAGCATCTGGTCCATGTTCTGGGAATAGGCGCTCTCCGTGACCTCCAGGATGAGGTTTTCCACGGGGATGCCGTTTTCCGCCACGATGGCCAGCAGTCGGTCCTTCAACAGAGGATCGTAGAAGTCCATCCGGGACAGGTTCACCGACACGGGCAGGCTCACGCCCAGGCGATCCTTCCAGTCGCGGATCTGCGCCGCCGCCTGGCGCCAGACATAGTCGTCCAGCTTGGCGATCAGGCCGTTCTCCTCGAACAGCGGGATGAACGCGCCGGGGCTGATGAAGCCCAGCTCCGGGTGGATCCAGCGCACCAGCGCCTCCGCCGCGTAGAGCTTCGGCTTTTCGCCGCGGATGTCGTACTTGGGCTGGTAGTAGACGGCGAACTGCCTGTCGGCGATGGCGCTCTCCATGTCGGCGATGAGCCGCTCGTTGTAGAGCTCCTTCTCGTGGAGCGAGTCGTCGTAGAGCACCACGCCCCGGGTGTAGTTGCCGCGGATGGTGTCGCAGGCGGCCTTGGCGGCCACGCAGTACCAGTCCAGGGGCCGCGCGTCCTCCACGCCGGTGTACACGCCAATGCGCAGGCGCACGTTGGCCTGGCGGTTCAGGGCGTGGACCCGGGCCATCAGGCCGGCGTACACCGCCTCGTAGTCCTCCCGGTGGTCCAGCAGCAGGTAGAACAGGTCCACGTCGGCGCGGCAGCCGATGCCGAAGCCCTCATGGGCGACCTCGTACAGGCCGTCCGCCACGGCGCAGAGCAGCCCGTCGGCAAAGCCCTTGCCGTACACCTCGTTCACCAGGCGGAAGTGATCCACGTCCACGGCGATCACGTCCCGTTTCGCCCCGTCCTTCGGCGCGGGCAGGCGGCGGCAGTATTCAAAGAAGAAGCCGCGGGTATACAGGCCGGTGAGCTCGTCCCGTTCGATGTCCTGGATGATCTGGCGATCCTCCACGAACTCGATGATCCGCTGGATGCGGGCCAGGATGATCTGGGGCATGTCAAAGGGCTTGGCGATGAAGTCCAGCGCGCCCAGCTTCAAGGTTTGCAGCTCCGCGTCCCTGTCGGAGGTGAGCACGATCACCGGCACGCGGCACAGGGCCTCGTCCATGGCCCGGCGCTTCAAAAACTCGATGCCGTCCATGCGGGGCATGAGGATGTCCAGCAGCACCATGGCGATGCGGCCGGGATGGGCGCGGAGGGTCTCCAAAGCCTCGACGCCGTCCCGGGCGATGAGCACATCATAGGTATCCCGCAGAATCAAGCTGAGAAGCTCCCGATTGACCGCCTCGTCCTCCACGATCAAAACCGTGTGCCGCTTGTTGCGAATCAATGCGTCGGTATTCATGCGAGTCCTTCTCCTCGTGCAAAGCATTTCCCGCGGAGATTGCGCTGATTCTCATTTCCTGCGTTTGGGCGATGTAACCCGCGAGACCGCGTCTCTCCACTTATAAATCCACATTATAATTATATCCCATCACACGAGCCATTGTCAATATGTAACCGTGTAACCGCAAGGATTGAGCAGAAGATTTACATAAGAAGAGGTCCCATCAAAGCCATTGGCTTTGATGGGACCTCTCGTGTTTCGCAACGATTACGCTGCGGGTTCCAGCGCCTCGGACAGGGAGGCGGCGTAGGCCGCCGCCTGCTCGCCCGCGATGCGACCGAACACCACGAAGTCGGCCACGGCGTTGCCGCCCAGGCGGTTGCCGCCGTGGACGCCGCCGGTGACCTCGCCCGCCGCGTACAGGCCGTTGATGGCCTCGCCGGACGTGTTCAGCACGTGGGTCTCGGGGTCGATCTTCAGGCCGCCCATGGTGTGATGAATGCCGGCAGTCACCTTCACCGCGTAGAAGGGCGCGGTGTCCAGCGGCTGGGCAAAGGAGGTGCGGCCGAAGTCCGGGTCGTTCTTCTCGGCCACATAGCCGTTCCAGGTGTCCATCGTGGCCGCGAAGGCGTCCGCGGGGATCTCCAGCGCCCCGGCCAATTCCTCATAGGTCTCGCCGGAGAGCATGAAGCCCTTCTTGATGTAGCCCTGGATGACGGTGGAGGCGTCCACCATCTTCTGGTCCACCACCAGCCAGCTGAAGGAACCGGGCTGCTCGATTTCGGCGGCGGAGACCACGTCGCGGGTGCCCACCTCGTCGATGAAGCGTTCGCCATTGGCGTTCACCAGGATCGCGCCGTCGCCGCGCAGGCCCTCGGTGATCAGGGAAGCGGTGTCGGCCTGCACGGTGGGATGGATCTGGATCTGATCCATGTCCACGGTGGCCGCGCCCAGCGCCTCGGCCATCAGGATGCCCTGGCCCTGGATGCCGGCGGCGTTGGTGGTCATGAAGCCCTCCAGCTGGGGCGCGTACTTCACCACCATGTCCAGGTTCGCGCCGAAGCCACCGGTGGCCAGCACCACGGCCTTGGCGTTCACGGTGACCTTGTTGCCGGTCTTGCCGGTGGCCGACACGCCCACGGCGCAGCCGTCGTCGTCGGTCAGGATGGCGTCGGCGGTGGTGTCGGTCAGCAGCAGGATGTTGTCCCGCGCCTCGCAGGCCTTCTCCAGCAGCGGCACGGTGTACGCGCCCACGGACACGGTCTTGCCGTTCTCGTCCACGGGACGATGGATGCGCTTCACGGAAGCGCCGCCGAAGGACGCCACGTCGGTCAGGTCGATGCCCTGGGTGCGCAGCCATTCGATGGCGTCGGCGCTGCCGTTCACCAGGGTGTTCACCAGCTCGGGATCGTTGATGCCCTTGCCGCCGATGAGGGTGTCCAGGGCGAACAGCTCCACGCTGTCGAAGTAGCCCTCGGGATTGGCCTTGTAGGCGTCCCACTGCTCCTGCACCTTCGCGGCCAGGGCGGTGATGGCCTCGTTGTCGGCCCACTTCTCCGCCGCGGTGGCCAGGGTCTTCTCCACGCCGGCCTCCTCGCCGAACTCGTTCTCGTCCTGGTCGGCGGTCTTGGCGGCGTTCATGCCGCCGGTGGACTTCACGGAGTTGCCGCCCACGGCGGGCTCCCGCTCCAGCACGACGACGGTCGCGCCCGCGTCCGCGGCGGTGATGGCGGCGGTCATGCCCGCGCCGCCGGCGCCGACGATCACCACATCCGCCTCATAGACCTCGTCCTCGGCCTGCTCCTCGGCCATTTCGACCATGTAGTCGTCGGGGTTCACGCCGGCATCCTCCAGCGCGGCCCTTGCGGCCTCGATAAAGCCGGCGCGGGTGAAGCCCGCGAAGGTGGCGCCGGTGTAGGTGTCCACGATGCCGCCCGCCTCGACAAAGGCCGCGGGCCACTCGTTGATGATGTTCTTGCCGATGCCGTCGGTCTCGTCGTCGCCCGAGGCGGACACGCCGGTCAGCGCGCCGTCCTCCAGGGTGACCTGGACCGTGATCTCGCCGCCGTAGCCCTGGGCGGTGCCGTTGCCGATGACGGGCTCAGCCAGGGCCGCGCTCGCCAGCAGCAGCATCAGCGCCAGCGCGATTGCCAGGATGCGTTTCTTCATGGGGTTTCCCTCCTTCTCTGCAAACCGTCGGGCAGTTTGCGATGTTTAATTATAACATGAGCAGAGAATAAAGGCAACCAAAAAACGACGGAACCCTGCGGTTCCGTCGCTCTTTAATTTATCTCTATCACAGCCGCTTGGACAGCGTCTCCGGGCTGACGGCATAGGTGATGGCCACGTCCTTGCTGATGACCCCGGCGCGATAGAGGCGCTGGAGCTCGTTGTCCATGGAGATCATGCCCTGGCCCGCGCCGCCGAAGATGGCGTTGTCGATCTGGTGGGTGCGGCCGTCGCGGATCAGGTTCTGCACGGCGGGGTTCACCGTCATCACCTCGAACACCGCCACCTGGCCGCCGCCGATCTTGGGCACCAGGCGCTGGGACACCACGGCCCGGAGCACCATGGAGAGCTGCATGCGCACCTGGGCCTGCTGCTCCGCCGGGAAGGTATCCAGGATGCGGTCCACGGTCTTGGACGCGCCGGTGGTGTGCAGGGAGGACATCAGCAGATGGCCGGTCTCCGCCGCGGTGATGGCGATGCGGATGGACTCGATGTCGCGCATCTCGCCCAGCAGGATCACGTCCGGGGCCTCGCGCAGCGCGGCGCGCAGGGCGCGGGCGAAGGTGGGCGCGTCGTTGGGCACGTCCCTCTGGCTCACCAGGGACTTCTTGTGGTTGTGGATGTACTCGATGGGGTCCTCGATGGTGACGATGTGGCCCGTGCGCTCCCGGTTGATGCGGTCGATCATGCAGGCCAGGGTGGTGCTCTTGCCGCTGCCGGCGGGGCCGGTGACCAGGATCATGCCGTTCAGGTTCTTGGTCAGCTCCATCACCAGGTCCGGCACGCCCAGCTCCCGGGGGTCCGGCAGGCCGAAGGCCACCATGCGCAGCGTGGCCGCCACGGTGCCGCGCTGGATATAGGCGTTGCAGCGGAAGCGGCTCAGGCCCGGCATGGCGAAGGAGAAGTCGTCGTCGCCCTCCTCGTGGAGCTTGGCGATGTCCCGCCCGCACATTTCGTAGGCTTCCTTCACCAGTTCCTCGGTGCCCGCGGGCTTCACGATGTCCTCCGACAGGGGCACCATGTCGCCCTTGACCTTGCAGGTCACGTGGGCGCCCGGCACAATGAAGATGTCCGATCCGTTCAGCTCATAGGCTTTTTTCAGGTAGTCCCTTAATTCCATATTTCCTCCGTCCTGGCCGTGAGGCGATGTTCCCGCCAGGTCATTCTTTCGCCTTCTTCGCCCAGGGGCAGCACCTCCACCGCGCAGCTGAGGGTGCGCAGCTCGTCGCTCTCCTCCCAGCGGATCACGCGCCCGTCCATCAGCATGCCCGCGGGAAGCAGCCCGCGAATGGCCGCCAGATAGGTCTCGTCGTCGCTGGAGACCGCCTGGCAGGTGGACAGCACGCCGTCCAGGGTGGCCAGGTCGCGCTCGGCCTTTTCATTCAGGGCGTAGCCCGCCTCCACCACCGCGATGCTGCGGCTGGAGAGCCGGCTGTCGTTGCGGGCGTTCATCAGCGCCAGCATGCCCAGCACGCTCATGCTGAGGATGACCACGATCAGAATCAGCGAGGCCGCGCCGGGGCCGAAGGATACCGCGCTCTTGTGCTTCCTCATGCCGACACCCCCTTGTACTTCGCGCAGGGCAGCGAGAACAGCTCCTCGTCCTCCTGGCGCGCCTGGTCGGGGTTGCGCAGCTTGTAGAAGGCGCTCACGGAGCCGGTCCACAGCTCGCCCGCGTTGGTGGGCTGGAGCTCGCCGGTCACGTAGAGGGTATAATCCCCGCAGTCCTTGGACCAGGTGCCGTGGGAGCTGACGAAGGAGAGCTTCTCCAGCGTCGCGTCCACGTCCTGGGCGGCATACAGGGTCTCGGCCACGTTCTGGGCCTCCACCAGCGCCCGGGATTCCACGCCGCTCTTCACGGTCAGGTTCCGGGCCCCAATGAACACCCGCACCAGCACCGTGGCCGACAGCATGAAGAACAGCACCGCGATGAGGATCTCCACCAGCAGTATGTTCGATCGGTTCTTGTTTCTCATGGTTCGCTCCTTACAGAAACGCGCTCTACCCTGCGCAGCGCAGGCCCACGCGCACCTCGCTCATCTCGTCCTCGGCGTTCACCACGAACACGGTCAGCAGGCCGCCGTCCAGCTTGGGCACGAAGTGCTTCGCCGGGCAGATGGCCGTGCCGGATTCGGGCTCGAACTCCCGGTCCGCGCCGGTGAACTGCTCGTAGAGCTGGCCCTCGTAGCAGTACAGCCAGGTGACGTAGGGCTCGCCCTCGATCTCCTCGTGCAGGGCCAGGGTCTGCACGCCGTCGTGGTCCTCCACGGTCACGGCGTCCGCCCCGTCCTCGGCGCGGATCATGCTGCGCACATAGGCGCTCAGCACGCGGCCCTGGTTGTTGGCGGTGGCATGATCCACCGTGTTGCGGTACATCTGCGCGCCCAGCAGCACCATCAGCGTGCTCATCACCGCGAACAGCCCCAGCAGCACGAACACGAACGCGCCCTGCATGCTGTGGGTCACCATCTTGCGATTGTCCATCATCTGCCCTCCACTTCCGTCACATAGATCTCAGGCAGCAGGTTGGAGGCGAAGGCGCTGTAGCGCACCATGTAGCGGTCCTGGTCGTAGGCCAGGCCGTAGTGGGTGCGCAGGTACTCCACGTCGTCCGGATAGGCGCCCTCCACCGCGTAGCAGGTCAGCGCCGCGTTCTGCACGGCGTCGGTGACGAACTGGGTCTGGGCGTTGTCCGAGGACGTGCCCACCCGGCTCACCAGCAGCCACACGCCGACCAGCACCAGCAGCATCAGAAGGACGATGGCGATTTCTTTCCGATAGGCCATGGTTTTCTCTCCTTTTTCGGCACGCTCACAGCATGCTGGACAGGATGCCGGCCATGGGCAGCATCACGCTCAGCAGCACCGCGCCGATGACGATGGCCAGCAGCACGATCAGCGTGGGCTCGATGATGGCCACCAGGCGGGCGATGCCGTCTTCCACCTGTTCCTCGTAGAGGTCCGCGATCTTGCCCATGACCTGGTCCTCGCGGCCGGCGGCCACGCCCATGCGGATCATGCGGTCGTGGAGGCCGTCAAACAGCTTGGAGTGGGAAATGGCGTCGGCAAAGGCCGCGCCGCTGTCCAGCTCCCTGCGAATGCCCTCCACCTTGTCGGAGGCCTCGTCGTCGGAGAGGACGGAGGGCAGCAGCCGGAAGGCTTCGTTGGTGGGGAAGCCGCTGGAGAGCATCATGGAGAGCACGCTGGCCACGCGGGAGGAGGCCAGCTTCATGCTCAGGTTGCGCACCGGCGGGAAGAGCTTGCGCACAAAGCCCAGAACGCTGTCCCGGGCAGAGGTCTTCATCAGGGCCGCGCCCACCAGCACCGCCAGCACGATCACGGCCACCAGGGCCAACACCACCCAGCCGATGGTGGAGCCCAGGCGCATCAGCGCGCTGCCGGAGGCGGACATCTCCGCGCCCATGCTGTTCAGCACCCGCTGGAACACGGGCAGCACCTTCCACAGCATGATGGCGATGATCAGCACCAGCATCACGCCCAGCACCATCGGGTAGGTGATCGCGCCGATGACGGAGGAGCGGATGCGGTCCTCACGGGCATAATAATCGGAAAGGCCGTTCATGACCTTCTCCAGCTGGCCGGTCTGCTCGCCGATGCCGACCATCTCGACCAGGTAGGTGGGCCAGCGGTCGTCCCGCTGCAGCGCCTGGTAGAGCGAGCCCGTCTCGGTGACGCCCTTGCTGGCGTCCTCGTAGAGATCGGCGTACTCGCTGCCCCGGGTGGTCTCCGCCAGGGTCTCCATGCCGTCGTAGAGCGGCAGGCCCGCGCTGAGGATCAGCGCCACCTGGCTGCAGAAGCTCGACAGCTCCGCAGAATCAAGCGCACGTTTCTTTCCGGCCATGAACAATAACCTCCTGTAAGTTCAGTGTGGGACGACACCCAATGATAATGCTCTGATATAGGACAAGATGAATGGATGGGTCGCGTTTCAGATTCTTCGGCTTTGGCTGCGCCTTGCCTCAGAATGACATTCCCCCGTCATCCTGAGCGGCGCGGGACCGCAGGCCCGCGAAGCGAAGGATCTTTTAATAGAAGCGTTCCGTGGTGTACTTGCTGGCGTTCAGGCAGCCGATGGCCTGGGTGGGATCGAAGAAGACCTCCTGCCCGTCCACCACCGCCACGGTCCAGGCGTGGTAGTACTTGTCGGCGTAGCCGATCATCAGCTTGGCCGGGATGCCCTGCACCCGCAGCATGCACACCATCACGGCGGACAGGTCCTGGCAGATGCCGGAGCGGGCGTCGAAGCACTGCTCGATCTCCGGCAGGGTGCCGGCGGCGATGGTCTTGGCCCGGACGAAGTCGTAGCTGAACTCGTTGGTCATGAAGTCGCACACGGTCTGGTAGATGTCGCCCTGGGTGGCCAGCTCGTCGCTCTTGAGCACCGCGTTGGTGGTCCGCACATAGTCCACGTACTGGTTGGGCACCAGGAAGGCGGCGTTCTCGTCGTTCAGCTGGGCCGTCAGGGAAACCTTGCCCTCGGCGGAGTACTTCGAGCCGGACACGTTTTCGTACAACGCGAAGTCATAGTTGCCGGAGCCCAGCTGCAGCGGGAAGACCACGTAGTCCCCGTCGTTGTCCAGGTCGTAGTCCAGCTGCGCGCCGGTGGCATAGGTCATGCGCACCTTCAGGCGGTGGCTGGTCGGCGCGGACACGCAGCACATGATGTAGCCCTGGTCCATGTGGCTGGCGTCGATGATCAGCTTGCCGTCAGAGGCGATGTATTCGCCGGAGCTCTCCGGCCATACGGCGTCCGCGGACGAGGCATGGGCCATGACCCCGAAGGCGAACCAGACGCCCAGAAGCAGGAAAAGAATCAGGCCCATACGAAAGATACTCATTTTACGCATGGTGTAACACCCTCCCATAACTCTACAGATAAATTATACCATAACTGAAATGACAATGCAACGGCGCGGCAGGGAAAAATCCGCGCAAAAAAGCGACAAAAGCAGCCTTGGGTCACGCAGCTCCCTCACAGCGTCACAATCAGATATATTTATCAGTTACATTGTAACTCGTTAACAAATTGTTTACAAATTTTTCCTCAGAAATTGCTCCCAGGGTATATCTTTTTTTTGTTAAATGTAGTATAATAACAAAGAGTTCACTATAAGCGTCACGGGTGTCCGGCGCGATTCCATCCCGAAAGGATGCAAGTATGGCTACGCTGCTCTACGCCGAAGTGTATATCATCTGCATCATCATCGTCTGGCTGTGCCTGTTTTGGGTCACCAGGCGCTCTTCGGGTTCCGCCTCCGAGCACTGGCTGCACATCGCGCTGGTGGGCTTCATGGTCAGCTTCGTGGCCAACCTGCTGTTCACCATCTTCAACGGGGTGAAGGTCCTTCCGGGGCTGGTCTATCCCCTCTCCTATTTCTTTAAATCCGTCTACCACATGGCCCTGTGCTTCGGCGTGTACGCCTGGTGCGGCTACGCGGACACCGAGTGCCGCGGCCAGCTTTTCACCACCCGCAAGAAGCAACTGCTGGCCGGCCTGCCGCTTGTGGGCATGGCGGCGCTCATCATCAGCAACCTGTGGACCCACCGGATGTTCGTGATCGACGAGGGCGAGGCCTACATGCGCAGCGGCTTGTTCCAGGTGGAGATGGCCCTGCTGGTGGCGGTCACCACGGCCATGGCCGTGAAGCTGCTGGTCCGCCGCCAGAACGAGACCGACCCCATCAAGCGCAGCCACATGATGCTGGTGGCCTCCTTCCCGCTGTGCCTGATCGTCGCCTGGGCGCTGACCTTCATCGGCGAGGGCCTGCCCATCATCTGCGTGACCATCACCATCGAGCTGCTGTGCCTGTTCATGGGCACCTCCACCCAGCAGATCTCCATGGACAAGCTGACCCAGGTGAACAACCGGCAGAACCTGCTGGGCTTCCTGGACTACAAGCTGATGAACCATGACGAGAAGATCTTCCTGCTGATGATGGACCTGGATTACTTCAAGACCATCAACGACACCTACGGCCACCTGGAGGGCGACGACGCGCTGATCCGCGCGGCCCAGGCCCTGAAGATCGCCTGCGGCGACTTCAAGCGCCGGCCCTACATCGCCCGTTACGGCGGCGACGAGTTCATCGTGGTGATCGAGTCCAGCAAGCCGGAGGCCGAGGCGCTGATCGCCCGCATCCGCGAGACCCTGAGCGGCCTGAACGACCAGGCCAAGCGGCCCTACACCCTGGCCTTCTCCATCGGCGTGGGCGAGTACCACCCCGGCATGAACGCCAACGACCTGATCGAGGCCGCCGACCACGCCCTCTACGAAATCAAGCGCGCCCGCCCGCCGAGGCCGCGCTGATGGCCCAAATAAAATCCGCCACCGAAAGGTGGCGGTTTTCTTGGCATGAATGAGGAATGAGGAGTGAGGAATGAGGAATTTCGGTGGAAACCCTGCGGGTTTCTTTTATTTTTAAAAAACCAGATTGCCACGTCGGGCTTGCGCCCTCCTCGCAATGACGTTGACCTGAAACCATTGAATCATTTCTACAGAAATCAGAGCCATCACAATGACCCACGTCATTGCGAGGCCGAAGGCCGTGGCAATCCGGGTCCTGGTACGGGGCGGGCGCCGCAACGGCGCCCCTACACCCGCGCGACAGCGGCATCCTTCAACTCCTCACTCCTAACTCCTCACTCGCTCTCAGCTCTCCAGAAACGCCCCGTACCCCTTATACGCCTCCCAGAGGTCGGCCTTGGAGATCAGCTCCCAGGGGGCGTGCATGGAGAGCACCGGCACGCCGCAGTCGATGACGCTCATGGCGTACTTGGCGCAGAGCCAGGCGATGGTGCCGCCGCCGCCCACGTCCACCTTGCCCAGCTCGCTGGTCTGCCAGCACACGCCCGCGTCGTCCATCACCCGGCGCACCTCGGCCATGAACTCGGCGTTGGCGTCGCTGGCCCCGCTCTTGCCGCGGGAGCCGGTGTACTTGTTGAAGCACACGCCCAGGTTCAGCATGGCGGCGTTTTTCTTCTCGAACACGCTGGAATAGGTGGGGTCGTAGCCCGCGGAGACATCGCTGGACAGCATGCGGCTGTTCTGCAGCGCCCGCCGCACGGACAGCTCCCGCTCGAAGCCCAGCAGCGCGCAGAGCTCCGCCACGGTGTTTTCAAAGTAATGGGAGTTCATGCCGGAGGCGCCCATGCTGCCGATCTCCTCCTTGTCGGTGAGCACCGCGCAGAGGGTCCTCCCCGGCACGCCGTCGAAGTCCATCACGGCCCGAAGGCTCGGATAGGCGCACACCCTGTCGTCGTGGCCGTAGCCCAGGATCATGCTGCGGTCCAGGCCCGCGTCCCGGGCCTTGCCGGCGGGCACGGCCTCCAGCTCGGCGGACACGAAATCCTCCTCCGTAACGCCCAGATCCCGCGCCAGCACCGCCAGCACCGCCGCCTTCACCGGGTCCTTCTCCTCCCCGGCCTTGGGCGCGCTGCCGATGAGGATGTTCAACGCCTCGCCGTCCACGAACTTCGAGGCGGTCTTGGCCATCTGGTCCTGGGCCAGGTGGGGCAGCAGGTCGCTGATGCAGAGGACCGGGTCGTCCTCGCCCTCGCCGATGGCCACCGGCACCACGCCGCCGTCCTTCTTCACGATCACGCCGTGCAGCGCCAGGGGCAGCGCCAGCCACTGATACTTCTTGATGCCGCCATAGTAGTGGGTGTCCAGGTAGGCCAGGCCGTCGTCCTCGAACAGCGGGTTCTGCTTCACGTCGATGCGGGGGGAGTCGATGTGGGCGCCCAGGATGCTCATGCCCTTTTCGATGGACTCGCTGCCCACCACGAAGGCCATGAAGCTCTTGTTCATCCACTTGCGGTACACCCGATCGCCCGGGCCCAGGGGCTCGCCGGAATCGATCAGCGCGTCCAGGTTGCGGAAGCCCGCTTCCCGGCAGAGCCGCTCCGCCTCGTCCGCCGCCTCGCGCTCGGTCTTGGCGCTGTCCAGGAATGAGCGATAATCGTCGGCAAAGGCGCCCAGCAGCGCCCGCTCCTCCCCCGAATACTGCTCCCATGCGTTTTTTCTGTACATGGTATAACCTCCCTTGAGAATAATGGTTTGGATAATGAGGAATCAGGAGTGAGGAATGAGGAATTGATAGCGGCTTCCGCGCGGCTGTTCATTCCTCATTCCTGATTCCTCATTCCTCATTCATTGAATCCTTCCT
This sequence comes from uncultured Eubacteriales bacterium, assembly GCA_900315585.1. Lineage (GTDB taxonomy): Bacteria > Bacillota > Clostridia > Christensenellales > Aristaeellaceae > UBA2862. Next base: position 33,255 of record OMZP01000007.1, read on the forward strand.
TATCACAAATACAAATCGTCAGCGTGTCCCTTCAGCCACTTCTTCCACGCCTCGTATTCCGGCATCTGGCTCTCCACCAGGCTCCAGAAGCGGGGCGAGTGGTTGAACTCGAGCCGGTGGCAGAGCTCGTGGATCACCACGTAGTCCAGCACCGGCGGCGGGGCCATGATGAGCTTCCAGTTGAAGTTCAGATTGCCCTTGCGGGAGCAGCTGCCCCACCGGCTCTTCTGGTCCCGGATGGCCACCCGGCCGAAGGTGACGCCGATGCGGGGCGCGTAGAGATCCAGGCGCTCCCGGATGCGCTTCAAGGCCATGGCCGACAGCACGCTCTTGATGGCGGCGCGCACGGCCTCGTCGTGCTCCGGCTCCGGCAGGGTCAGGTGAAATTCGTCCCCCTCCGCCCGACCCGTGCGCCGGGCGCCCGCGTGCAGCCGCAGGGCGCAGCGCCGCCCCTCGATGAGAATCGGGCTGCCGTCCGCCACCGGATGGGCCCGGCGGCTTTCCTCCAGCCGGGCCTCCACCTCCCGCTGCATCCGCACAAGCTCCCCGGCCCGCTCCTTCACCAGCGCGTCCACGTCCCGCAGGCGCATGTACTTCGGCGCGTACACCCTTATGCCCGCCCCCGGCAGCGCCTGGAGCAGCACGTCCCGGCGGGTGGACTGGACGAGGGTGTATTCCACTGTTTGCCCGTTCGCGGTCACAGCTCGCTTCATGGGGCTACCAGACCTGTCTCGACTGCCTGTCCTGCAGCATCGCGGCGTAGGCGGCGGGGTTTTCCATGATCCTCCACAGCCCGCGGATGGCGCAGGTCTCCGGCGCGTCGGCCACCCGGCAGGGGATGCCCAGGGCCTGGCCCAGGCGGCGATCCAGCTCCGTCATGGCCGCGCCGCCGCCGGTGAGCACCGCGCCCGCGTCGTTCAGATCCGCGGACAGCTCCTCCGGGGCGTTGTCCACCACGGTGCCCACCAGGCGGCAGAGCTCCGCCACCACGTCCTCGCAGGCGTCCAGCACCGGCTTGGTCTCCACGTCGAAGGTCACGGGCATGCGCTCCTTCATGGCGATACCGGTGGCGTGCATGATGATGTCTCGAGGGGCCTTGTCGGGCATGGCGCTGCCCAGGGTGTGCACGATCTCCTCCGCCGCGGCCTTGCCCACGCGATAGCCGTAGTCGCTCCGCAGGATGCGCCGCACCCGGTCGTCGATGCGGTTCACGCCGTAGGGCAGGTAGCCGAAGGCGGCGACCCGGCCGAAGGTGAACAGCGTGCAGGTGATCTTCCCCGCGCCCACGTCCACCAGCAGCTTGGCCTCCGGGCCGTTCAGATCCAGCCCCGCGCCCACCGCCGCGGCGGCGTCGCTGCGCACCAGCACGGCCTCCGCCGCGCCCGCGTCGATGGCGGCGGTCAGCATGGCCTCCCGCTGCACGGGTCGGGCAAAGGGCGCGCAGGTGATCATCGCGCCGAAGCGCCGCCGCCCGCCCACGGCCTCCGAGTGCTTGAACAGCCACTGGAACAGGCTCGCCGCGTAGAGGTTGTTCTCCAGCACGCCGTCCCGCAGCGGATAGACCACCTCCACGCCCTGGCAGGTGCGGCCCACCAGGCGCTCGGCAATCTCCCCCGCGCAGATGGGCACGCGGTTGCCCTCCCGGAAGGCCAGCGCCGCCGGGGCGCTCATCGTCGGCCCGCTTTTCAGTTCAGCGACCCGCACGCTCTGCGTGCCCAGGTCGATGCCAATATCCCATTTCATGCTCGTCCCTCCATGATTCGCCGGTTATCATTATAGCATAGAAGCGGGGATTTGGGAAGGGAATGATCACCAAGGGAACAGGGAATAGGGAACAGGGAATGCTGCTTCCGCACGTCCTGATGGAGCATAGCATCAGAAATGGCGGCAGCCACTATTCCTATTCCCTATTCCCTATTCCCTATTGCCTATTGCCTATTCCCTATTCCCTGTTCCCTATTCCCTGTTCCCTGTTCCCTACTCCCTCGACAAATCCGCTTTCCGTGATATAATAAAAGAAAAACACAGGAGCGCGCCTATGAAACTGATCCAAAACGCCAACATCCACGACGCCATCCACGACGAAGCCTGCGTCGGCGACATACTGATCGACGGAAGCAGAATCGCCGCCATCGGCCAAAGCCTCGCCGCCCCGGAGGGCGCGGAGATCCTCGACGCCTCGGGGCTGGACGCCTGGCCCGGCCTGGTGGAGGCCCACGGCCACATCGGCCTGGACGGCTGGGCGGTGGGCTACGAGGGCAAGGACTACAATGAGTACAACGACCCGGTGACGCCCCAGCTGCGGGCCATCGACGCCATCAACCCCTTCGACGAATCCCTCAGGGACGCGGTGCGGGGCGGGGTCACCACCCTGTGCACCGGCCCCGGCAGCAGCAACGTGCTGGGCGGCACCTTCGCGGCCTTCAAGCCGGTGGGCCGCTGCATCGACGACATGTGCCTGAAGCCGGAGGCCGCCATGAAGTGCGCCTTTGGCGAGAACCCGAAGCGTTGCTACCGGGACAAGGGCATCTCCAGCCGCATGAACACCGCCGCGAAGCTGCGGGAGATGCTGTTCAAGGCCCGGGAGTACATGGAGAAGCTGGACGCCGCCGGGGACGACCCCGCCAAGAAGCCCGCCTTCGACCTGCGTCTGGCGGCGCTGATGCCGGTGCTGCGCCGGGAGATCCCGCTGAAGGCCCACGCCCACCAGGCCAACGACATCCTCACCGCCCTGCGCATCGCCCGGGAGTTCGACGTGAAGCTGACGCTGGAGCACGTCACCGAAGGCGCGCTGATCGTGGACGAGCTGGTGAAGGCGGACGTGCCCCTGGCCATCGGCCCCACCTTCGGCCAGCCCAGCAAAATTGAGCTGCAAAACAAGAGCTGGGAGACGCCGGTGATTCTGAACGCCGCCGGGTGCCGGGTGTCCATCATCACCGACAGCCCCGTGACCCAGCAGAGCCACCTGCGCTTCTGCGCCGCCATGGCCATCGCCAGCGGCATGCCCGAAGCCGACGCCCTGCGCTGCATCACCCTGAACCCCGCCCGCCACATCGGCGTGGAGGACCGGGTGGGCTCGCTGGAGGCGGGCAAGGACGCGGACCTCGTGCTCACCGAGGGCAGCCTGTTCGACATGCGGGGGAAGATCGCGGGCGTGTTCGTAAACGGGGAGCGGGTCGCGCCGTAAATATCGGCACCTCTGGCCACCGTCAGGCATAGTCTATCCCGATCACAGAAAAGTTTGCACGATTTAACAGAAGTTAGATATATCTAACTTCTGTTTTGTGCTAGAGTGTGCTTATAAAGTCAAGGATGTGCAGTTTCGAGGGTATCAGGCTGCATTTCAAGGCGCTTTTCCGCAGGCTTAGTGGCATCGAGCGCCTGGAAAACAGTCCAGTGGACTGTTTTCAGCGAGATGGGGCCGGCAGGCCCGTGGATGCAAGTCAAGGAAAAGCAACACGGAAATGCAGTCTGAGACGCCGAAAATGCACGTTCGGGATTTTATAAACACACTCTATGATGACCCTGAACGAACCAAGGGAGGTTTGAACATGAACATGGAAGTGCTTCGGGGAATCCTGATTCCCTTTCTCGGAACTTCGCTGGGCGCGGCCTGCGTATTCTTCATGCGAGGGAAGCTGAACCCGATGGTGCAGCGGGCGCTGACGGGCTTTGCGGCGGGGGTGATGGTGGCGGCGTCGGTGTGGAGCCTGCTGCTGCCGGCCATCGAGCAGAGCGAAGGCATGGGCCAGTGGGCGTTCCTGCCCGCGGCGGCGGGCTTCTGGATCGGCGTGCTGTTCCTGCTGATTCTGGACAGGACGGTGCCCCACCTGCACGCGGGCACGGGCGACGTGGAGGGGCCGCGCAGCGCCCTGGCCCGCACCACGAAGCTGGTATTGGCGGTGACGATCCACAACCTGCCGGAGGGCATGGCCGTGGGCGTGGTGTACGCGGGGCTCTTGCAGGGCAACGCGGGCATCTCCGCGGCGGGGGCGATGGCCCTGGCCCTGGGCATCGCCATCCAGAACTTTCCGGAGGGCGCGATCATCTCCATGCCCCTTCGGGCCGAGGGCGCGAGCACGGGCAGGTCCTTCCTCTACGGCGTGCTGTCCGGCGCGGTGGAGCCCATCGGCGCGCTGCTCACCATCTGGCTCTCGTCGCTGATCGTCCCGGCCCTGCCCTACATGCTGGCCTTTGCCGCCGGGGCCATGCTGTACGTGGTGGTGGAGGAGCTGATCCCGGAGACCGCCGCCGGGGCCCACTCCAACCTGGGCACGATCATGTTTGCTCTGGGCTTCACGGTGATGATGGTCCTGGACGTGGCCCTCGGGTGAGGGCAGCGCCCTCTGGTGAGGGCAGCGCCCTCGGGCAACTGCTGCCGCCCGGAACATGGGATGTTCCATTCCGATCGCTGCCGCCTTTCTACAGACGATTTCCCGCCCCACTGATTCAAGGGCGGGAAATCTTCGTTATCCGGTTATTCCAAAAGCCTTCCCCTTTGGGATGAACGCGCGGCGGCAAGCCGATTAACGCTTCTTGTAGAGGACCAGCTCCGGGTCGGCGCCGTCTTTGCCGTAGGTGCTGACCAGGATGAAGTCCATGTTGGCCAGCACGCCGAAGCACCGGTCCCCGCCATACAGCGGTTCCAGCTGGTTGCCCAGGTAGGTGGCCCCGTCGTCCAGCAGCTTCACCTTCGCGCCGCCGGGCAGCGGGTACTCCAGGTTCACATAGCTTCCGACGAGGGCGTTCAGCTTCTCCACCACCGGCATCCCCTCGATGTTGAGCGCGTTGATCTCGTCGATCAGCTGCGCCTTGAACGCCTCGAACTGGCCGCCGTCGCTGAGCTCCTCATACCGCTTCCAGTAGTCCAGCGTGGGCAGCACCTGCCGCAGGTGGGCGCGGGCCTGCTCCTCGGTGACGCCCTCGCCCGCCATGTTGCCCACGCAGACCTCGATCAGGTCGTCCATGTTGCTGTACATGTAGGTTCCGTCGGCGTAGCACCACTTGCAGTAGTCCTCGTTGAACGCGCCGTCCTTCTCCCGGCTGATCACGCCGTCCTCCGTCAGGGGCATGCCGCAGCACTGGCAGAACAGCTGGCGGGGCGCGCCCAGCAGGGTGTTGATGGACACGTCAAACTCCTTCGACAGCAGCTTCAGCGTCTCGGTGTTGGGCAGGGTCTCCCCCGTCTCCCAGCGGCTGACGGCCTGCCGGGTCACCAGCACCTTCTCCGCCAGCGCGTCCTGGGTCAGGCCCCGACCCTCCCGAAGCGTGCGCAGAATCTCCTTGGTCTCCATGGGTCTCCCTCCGTTTCCGGTTGATGACACCATTATACCCGACGGGCCGACGGCGCGCAAGCAACGCGCTGTTGCCCTCCTGCACAGAAAGGGCGGGAAAACGGCATTCTCAGTTTCTCACTCCATACGCACATTTAACTTGCATTCCCCGTCTGCGGCGCGTATAATACCCCTTGCAACTGAATACGAGACAGTTCGAGGCCCTCCTGTCTGACGGACGCACGCGTCCCGAAAAAACAAAACCAGGTATCGTCTGACAAGGCGTTTTGAGGGCATGGTTTCGACCATGCCCCGCGTTTTGTCCGGCGTATGAGGGCATGGCTTCGGCCATGCCGCTTCTTTTGGGGGGAGCTCCGTCTCGAAACAAATCAGGAGGAAACCCCCATGAACGCAACCTATTCCCAGAAGTCCCAATTCTCCACCCGCTCCATCGTGCGCGCCGGCCTGATCGCCGCGATGTACGTGGCCCTGACGCTGATCTTCCAGCCCATCAGCTTCGGCGCGATCCAGTTCCGCATCGCCGAGGCCCTGACGCTGCTGCCCATCCTGACGGTGGACGCGGTGCCGGGCCTGTTCATCGGATGCCTGATCGCCAACCTGGCGGGCGGCGGCGTGTGGTTTGACGTGGCGCTGGGCTCCGTCGCCACGCTGCTGGCGGCGCTGTGCACCCGCAAGACGCGCAGGCAGCCCTTCCTCGCGGCCGTCTGGCCCACCGTGTTCAACGGCCTGATCGTGGGCCCGGTGGTGTACTTCGCCTATGTCCGCGCCCCCGGCGACCCCGTCAGCCTCGGAACCCTCCTCTTCAACATGGCCACCGTCGCCCTGGGCGAAGTGGTGGTGTGCTACGTGCTGGGCATCCCGCTGGTCTTCGGCCTGAAAAAGCTGCCCGGGAATATCTTTGAAGAATAGTCGAAAAACGTTATACACAGTCGTAGGGGCGGCGTTGCGCCGCCCGCCTTTCCCCTGATCGCATTCCGCAATTTCGCGCGGCAGCGATTGGGACCCGGCCCTGCCGGGGGCGGGCGGCGAAACGCCGCCCCTACGGCTGCCACGCGGCAGCAGCCATTCCTATTGCCTATTGCCTATCCCCTATTGCCTGTTCCCCGCCAGCTTCTCATACCGCTCCCGGGCCAGCTTTGCGCCCTCGGCGAAGAGGGTTTGGGCGTTCTCCGGGAAGGTGCGGCGCAGGGAGGCGTAGCGCACCTCGCCGTCCAGGAAGGCCTCGTAGTCCAGGGTCGGGGCCTTGGAATCCAGGTGGAACCGGGGCTCGGCGGTGGGGTTGTAGCGATAGAGGAACCAGTAGCCCGCGTCCACGGCCCGCTTCATCTCGTCCTGCACCTTCGCCATGCCGCACTTGAGGCCGTGGCTCTGGCAGGGGGCGTAGGCGATGATCACGCTGGGGCCGTCGAAGGCCTCGGCCTCCCGGATGGCCTTCACCAGCTGGGCGTTGTCCGCGCCCATGGCCACCTGGGCCACGTAGACGTTGCCGTAGGTCATCAGCATGCCGCCCAGGTCCTTCTTGGGCCGGGTCTTGCCCGCCGCGGCGAACTGGGCCACCGCGCCCACGGGCGTGGCCTTCGAGCTCTGTCCGCCGGTGTTGGAGTAGATCTCGGTGTCCACCACCAGCACGTTCACGTTCTCGCCGCTGGCCACCACGTGGTCCAGGCCGCCGAAGCCGATGTCGTAAGCCCAGCCGTCGCCGCCGTACATCCAGAAGGTCTTCTTGGCCAGCTGATCCCTGTATTTGAGGATCTCCTCCGCGTCCCCGGCCCGCTCCAGCGCCGCGATCAGCGCCCGGCTGGCGGCGGCGGAGGCGTCGAAGTCCTCGAAGGTTTCAAGCCACTTGTCGATGGCGGCGTTCACGGCCTCGTCCCGGCAGTTCGCCCGGTAGGCCTGAACGCGCATCTTTTCCGCCGCCCGCTGCTGCTTCACGGAGAGCACCATGCCCAGGCTGAACTCGGCGTTGTTCTCAAACAGCGAGTTGCTCCAGGCCGGGCCCTGGCCGCAGCGGTTCACGGTGTAGGGGATGCCGGGCATGGCCGAGCCCCAGGCCTGGGAGCAGCCGGTGGCGTTGGCCCAGTACACCCGGTCGCCGTACAGCTGGGTGAGCAGCTTGGCGTAGGGCGTCTCGCCGCAGCCCGCGCAGGCGGCAGAGAACTCCAGCAGGGGCGTTCTGAACTGGCTGCCCTTCACGGTATAGGGGTCGAACACGTCGCCCTTGTCCGTGGTGGACAGCGCGAAGGCCCAGGCCGCGGCGGTGTCCGGCGCGTCGCTGGCGGGCACCATCGTCAGCGCCTTCTCCTTCGCCGGGCACACGTTCTCGCAGGACCCGCAGCCGGTGCAGTCCAGGTTCGAGACGGCCATGGCGAAGTACAGACCCTCGGCCTGTTTGCCCTTGGCGGGGACGATTTTCATGCCCGCCGGGGCGCTTTCTTTTTCCTCTTCGCTCAGCAGGTAGGGCCGGATCACCGCGTGGGGGCACACGTAGCTGCACTTGTTGCACTGGAGGCACTTGTCCCCGTCCCACACGGGCACCCGGGTGGCGATGCCCCGCTTCTCGTAGGCGGTGAGGCCCATGTCCATCACGCCGTCCTCGTAGCCCGCAAAGGCGGACACGGGCAGGTCGTCGCCCTTCTGGGCGTTGATGGGGTCGAGCAGCTTGGTCACGACCTCCGGCACGTTGCGCGCCGGCGCGGGCGCGTCCTGGGCGTCGGCCCACGCGGCGGGCACCTCCACCTTCACCAGGCCCTCGCTGCCCGCGTCGATGGCGGCCAGGTTCTTGTTCACCACGTCCTCGCCCTTGGCGAAGTAGGTCTTGGTGGCGGCGGCCTTCATGTAGCCCACCGCCTCCGCCTCGGGGATGACGGGCATCAGGTGGAAGAAGGCGGATTGCAGCACCGTGTTGGTGTGGCTGCCCAGGCCCAGGCCACCGGCGATCTTCACCGCGTCGATGGTGTAGAATTTGAGGCCCTTCCGGGCGATGTCCCGCTTGGCGGCGGCGGGCAGGCGCTTCTCCAGCTGCGCCGCGTCCCAGGGGCAGTTCAACAGCAGCGTGCCGCCGGGCTTGACCTCCCCGGCGATGTCGTAATGCTCGATGTAGGTCGGGTTGTGGCAGGCCACGAAATCCGCCGACTTCACGTAGTAGGAGGAGCGGATGGGCGTATCCCCGAAGCGCAGGTGGCTCTTGGTGACGCCAAAGCTCTTCTTGGCGTCGTACTCGAAGTAGGCCTGGCCGAACTTGGGGGTGTGGCTGTTGATGATCTCCACCGTGTTCTTGTTGGCGCCCACGGTGCCGTCGCCGCCCAGGCCCCAGAACTTGCAGCTGACGCCGCCGAAGGATTCGCCGATGGGCGCGTCCGGCAGGGACAGGTGGGTCACGTCGTCGGTGATGCCGATGGTGAAGCTGTTCACCGGGCAGGCGGCGCGGAGGTTTTCAAAGGCGGCGGCGATCTGGGCGGGAGTGGTGTCCTTGCTGGACAGGCCGTAGCGCCCGCCCACCACGGTCAAATCACTGCGTCCGCGAAGCGCGGTGCACACGTCCTGGTACAGCGGCTCGCCCGCGCTGCCCATCTCCTTGGTGCGATCCAGCACCGCCACGGCCTTCACGGTCTCCGGCAGGGCGGCGACGAACTTGTCCACGTCGAAGGGCCGGAACAGGTGCACCTGCACAAAGCCCACCTTCTCGCCCCGGGCGTTCAGCGCGTCCACGGTCTCCTCCACGCAGCCGGAGACGGAGCCCATGGCCACCACCACCCGATCCGCGTCCGGCGCGCCGTAGTAGTTGAAGCAATGATACTCCCGGCCGGTGAGGGCGGAGATCTTCGCCATGTAGCCCTCCACGATGTCCGGCAGGGCGGCATAGCCTGTGTTGTTGGCCTCGCGCACCTGGAAGTAGATGTCCGGGTTCTGCACGGTGGCGCGGATCATCGGGTGCTCCGGGTTCAGGGCCCGGGCCCGGAAGGCGTCCAGCGCGTCGGTGTCCAGCAGGGCTTTGAGGTCGTCATAGGAAATCTGCTCCACCTTGTCGATCTCATGGCTCGTGCGGAAGCCGTCGAAGAAGTCCATGAAGGGCACCCGGCCCTTGATGGCGGAAAGGTGCGCCACGCCGGAAAGGTCCATGACCTCCTGAACGCTGCCCGTGCACAGCATGGCGAAGCCGGTGTTGCGGCAGCTCATCACGTCCGAGTGGTCGCCGAAGATGCTCATGGCGTGGGTGCCCACCGTCCGCGCCGCCACGTGCAGCACGCCCGGCAGGCGCTCGCCCGCGATTCGGTGCAGCACCGGGATCATCAGCATCAGCCCCTGGGAGCTGGTAAAGCTGGTCGCCAGCGCGCCGGTCTGCAGCGCGCCGTGCACCGCCGCCGCCGCGCCCGCCTCGCTCTGCATCTCGATGAGCCGCACGGTCTGGCCAAACAGGTTCTTTTTGCCCTTGGCGCTCCACACGTCCGTCTTGCCCGCCATGGGGCTGGAGGGCGTGATGGGATAGATGGCGGCGATCTCCGTAAAGGCGTAGGCGACGTACGCCGCGGCCTCGTTGCCGTCCACGGTGACAAACACGGGATTCTTCTTCACGGTCATGGGAGGACCTCCTTTTCTTGTAAAGCGGGAAAGACAATAAATTGGAAGCTATCGACGTATCAAAATGCCTTTCATATAGGGCGTTTCATTGTGTGTTTGATATACTTCCATTATCTCTTCTTCCGTGCATCCGATCAGTATTTTGATTTCTGAATCTCTCTTCATCAAATCAACATTACACATGACGGCATCAACCTTTTTACCATCGCTTCCAACCCATACATCAATTCCCCCACCATCCATAGAGGCGGTGTTTTTCAAGTATCCATAGTCGACCCGGTATATGAAATCCGGGAATCTGGGATGAGCTGAACCCTTCGGTCTGTCGATTACGATTTCGGAAGTGTTCACCAATTCATCTATCGCTTTCCAGAAATCTTCAAGGCAATCATTCACCTTATCTCCTCCACAACTTCCGATTGGTCGAACCGTACTGATCCGCCACGATTCTGTTCGCCACCTCCAAAGCCTTCCCCCGATGGGGAAGGTGGCATTTGCGGAGCCTGCGGAGCAAATGACGGATGAGGTCCTTTGAGGATGGCTCCGCGCCTTTATCGCGGCAGAGGCGCGAAGCGATACGCGTGGAGACCTCATCCGGCCTCGCTTCGCTCGGCCACCTTCCCCATGGGGGAAGGCTTTTGGGCGGGTGGCGACCTCATCCTCTGCTTCGCAGACACCTTCCCCTGAACCGCAGGCTTCGCCTGCTGGGGAAGGCTTTTGGGGCCCCGGCCAACTCGCCAGGGACACCGGAAGGAGGCAGCGCCCCGATCTTCAATCGTACGCGGCGGCATGTACGCCGCGGGCGGGGCTTTTTTCACGGCAGGGAGCCTGTCGACCAGAGTGAAAAAAGCTGCCTTGCAGATTTTGCGGCCAGAGCCTTCAGGCTCAAGCAAAATCTGTCAAAGGGGTGGTCTTGGCGGGGGAAGCAGGTCCCCCGCCAAATCAATTTTACGCCGTTTCGATCGCCGCGTCCTGCTGCAGGCCCAGCTTTTCCACGGCCATCTCCCGCATCTTGTACTTCTGGATCTTTCCGGCGTCGTTCATGGGGAAGCCGTCCACGAAGTCGATGTACTTGGGCACCTTGTGCTTGGCCATGTGGTCGCGGATGTAGGTCTTCATCTCCTCCACGGTCATGGTCTCGCCCTCCTTGAGGATGATGCAGGCCATGATCTCCTCGCCCATGGCCTTGTCGGGCACGCCGATGACCTGGACATCGGAGACCTTCGGGTGGGTGTAGATGAACTCCTCGATCTCCTTGGGATAGATGTTCTCGCCGCCGCGGATGATCATGTCCTTGAGGCGGCCGGTGATGCGGTAATTGCCCTCGGGGGTGCGGCAGGCCAGATCGCCGGTGTGCAGCCAGCCGTCCTTATCGATGGCGGCGGCGGTGGCCTTGGGCATCTTGTAATAGCCCTTCATGATGTTGTAGCCCCGGGCCACGAACTCGCCGATCACCTCGTCCGGGCAGTCCTCGCCGGTCTCGGGATCCACGATCTTGCACTCGATCTCCGGGAAGGCGCTGCCCACGGTGGCCACGCGCACCTCCAGCGGGTCGCTGGTGCGGCTCATGGTGCAGCCGGGGGAGGCCTCGGTCTGGCCGTAGACGATGACGATCTCCGGCATGTGCATCTTCTCCACCACGTCCCGCATCACGGCGATGGGGCACGGGCTTCCGGCCATGATGCCGGTGCGCATGTGGGAGAAGTCGGTCTTGGGGAAGTCCGGGTGGCCCAGCATGGCGATGAACATCGTGGGCACACCGTGGAAGGCGGTGATGTGCTCGTTGTGGATGCAGGCCAGGGAGGACTTGGGCGAGAAGTACGGAAGGGGCAGGATGGTGCCGCCGTGGGTCATGGTGGCCGTCATGGCCAGCACCATGCCGAAGCAGTGGAACATGGGCACCTGGATCATCATGCGGTCGGCGGTGGACAGATCCATGCCGTCGCCGATCATCTTGCCGTCGTTGACGATGTTGTAGTGGGTCAGCATCACGCCCTTGGGGAAGCCGGTGGTGCCGGAGGTGTACTGCATGTTGCACACGTCGTTGATGTCCACGGCGGCGGCCATGCGGCGGATCTCCTCGACGGGCGTGCGGGGCGCGTACTCCAGGGACTCCTCCCAGGTCATCGCGCCGGGCATGCGGAAGCCCACGGTGATCACGTTTCTCAGGAACGGCAGGCGCTTGCTGTGCAGCGGCTGGCCGGGCTTGTTGCCGGCCAGCTCCGGGCAGAGCTCGCCCACGATCTGCCTGTAGTTGGAATCGCGGTAGCCCTCGATCATCACCAGGGTGTGGGTGTCGGACTGGCGCAGCAGGTACTCCGCCTCGTGGATCTTGTAGGCGGTGTTCATCGTCACCAGCACCGCGCCGATCTTCGTGGTGGCCCAGAAGGTGAGGAACCACTGGGGCACGTTGGTGGCCCAGATGGTCACCTTGCTGCCGGCGCGCACGCCCAGGCTCACCAGCGCCCGGGCGAACTCGTCCACGTCGTCCCGGAACTGGCTGTAGGTGCGGGTGTAGTCCAGGGTGGTGAACTTCACGGCCAGCTGGTCCGGGTAGTTCTCCACCATCGTATCCAGCACCTGGGGGAAGGTCTTTTCGATCAGGGTCTCCTTCTTCCAGGGATAGGTGCCCGTGTGGCGGTTGTTCCAGTAGAGGTGCTTGCGGCCCAGGCGGGTGCCCTCGAAGCGGGACATGCAGCTTGAAAAGTGGGTGAGGATGATTTCGATGTCCCCGAGGCCCTCGATCCAGTCCGGGTTCCACTGCAGGGAGATGAACCCGTCGTAGTTCACCGAGCGCAGGGCGTTCATCAGCTCCTCGATGGGCAGCGCGCCCTCCCCCACCAGCTCCGGCACGAAGAGGCTGCCCTCCCGGCGGAAGTCGTGGATGTGCACGTGGCGCACGTAGGCGCCCAGGTTGGTGATGGTGGCCTCGGCGTCCTCGCCGAAGACGCAGGTGGAGTGCATGTCCCACAGGGCGGCCATGCGGTCATCGGCAAACTGGTTCAGCAGGTCCCGCAGCCGCGCCGTGTCGGCGTAGGCCCCGGTGGTGGCCACCAGCAGCGTCACCGGCTTGTCGCCCACGATCTCCAAAAGCCGCGCCATGCGCTCCACGCATGCGGCCTGGTTGGCCTCGTCGGTGTGGATGGACACATAGCGAACGCCCAGGTTCACGGCCACCTCCAGGCACTCCGCCAGCTCGTCCACGAACCGCTGGTCGGTGAAGTCGCCCACGGTGTCCACGCAGGGCAGGGACAGCCCCTGGTTGGTCAGGCTCCGGCGGGTGGCGGCGGCCAGCTCCGGGTTGGTGGGGCTGCCCTTGCCCGCGAACATCGCGCCGTTCACGTCCCACAGCTCCAGGCCGCAGAGCTTCGCGTCGATGGCGGCGGCTACGGCATCCGCCCAGGTGAGGTTTTTCCAATACTGTATCGAAAATGAGAGTTTCATATGTTTGTACCTCTGGTGGAAGGATGGATTCAAGGGAACAGGGCCCAGGGCCCAGGGAACAGGAATGGTGGCTGCCGCCCGGAATAACCGGGGAGCTGCATAAACCGCTTCGCGGGAGATGGGGCTGGAATGACCGCGAATATTGGTGCGCGGCTTTCCCTGTTCCCTGTTCCCTGTTCCCTGGGCCCTGTTCCCTGGCGAATTGAGCTCCGCTCAATTCGCCTCATACACGATCTTGTTCAGCGCGCTGATGTATGCCCGGATGGAGGCGCCGATGATGTCGGTGGAGATGCCATTGCCGGAGTACACCCGCCCGTCGGCGCGGAGCTTCACCAGGGCGCTGCCCATGGCGTCGCGGCCCTCGGTGACGGTCTGGATCTGGAAGTCGTCCAGCTCGTAGTGATGGCCGATGATCTGCTCGATGGCCAGGAACGCGGCGTCGATGGGGCCGTCGCCCACGCCCACGCCCCGCAGCTTTTCGCCGTTCCGGTTCAGCAGGATGTTGGCGGTGGCGGTGATCACGTTGCCGCTGTTGATGACGTAGTTTTCAATGTGGTAGGTGCTGGGCACCTGCAGGGCGGTGCTGGCGATGATGGCGTCCAGCTCCCGGGTGCCCACGAAGTGCTTGCGGTCGGCGACGCGCTTGAAGGCCTCGTAGACCTTGGCGTTGTCCTCCTCGGAGAGGTCGTAGCCCAGCTGGCGGACCACCTTCACCACCTCGCCGATCTCGTCGTTCGCGTCCAGGCACACCCCGGCGGCGTCGCCGATGGCCATATTGGCGAAGGGAGACTCGTTCTCCTCATGGGGCTGCAGCAGCTTGTTCAGCTGGCCGGACACCCGGGTCAGCTCCGTGGTGCGCAGGTTCATGGCGATGTCCAGGGCCGCGCCCTTCACCTCCACGAACCGGGCCAGCTGCTGGAGCGTGGGATAGCCCGCGGGCACCGCCACGCACTTCACGCCGTCCACGCCCTGGGCGACGGCGGCGGCGGCGCAGGCCGCGCCCATGCTCATTTCGTCGCTCACCTGCACGAACAGCTCCGCATTGGCAAGGGCCGGGACATTTTCCTTCACGCCCGAAACGAAGGCGGCGAACTCGTCCGGCAGCAGAATGCCGGCGGTGTCGCACAGCGTCACCCGGTTCGCGCCCGCCTCGATGGCGGCGGAAATGGCCTGATACAGGAACTCGCCCTCGGCGCGGGTGGCGTCCACGGCGGAGAACTCCACGCTCTCGCACACGCCGCGGGCGGCCTTCACCTGCCTGACGATCGCCTCCAGCATGGCCGGGGCCTTCTTGTGGCAGCTGTACTCCATCAGCGCCGGGGACAGGGGCGCCAGCAGGTTGAGCCGAGGGTGCCGCGCGCCCCTCACGCTCTCCCAGGTTGCCTCCAGGTCGCCGGAGGCCACGTCCACCGCCGCGATCAGCGCCGTGGACACCATGGCCGCGATGGTCTTGCCGGACAGCTGGTCCGCCTTGCCGCCGTCCACCGGGGCCAGCTCGATGCCGTCCACCTTCAGGCGATCCAGGCCGCGGGCGATCTCCAGCTTCTCCTTGAAGGTCAGCGCGCCGCCCTTCAGGGCGTTCACTTCTCTGAGGGTCATGTCAATCAGCTTAATGGTCTTCATGGTGTCACTCCCCGATCGAAATTCTGATGGATTCCGGCGTAATAAAACCCGAAGCACGTCTCTTCGTGCTTCGGGACGATAAGATATAAATCCAACCGCGGTACCACCCGGATTGCCGCAACGCGGCCACTCTTCAACGCTCCATCAAGCGTCCAGCCATGGTAACGGGGCCTCCGTGCCTCCCTACTTTGGGCCTTGAACCCCATTGTTCAGGAGACCTGCTCAGGCACGAGACTGCCTCCCCGTTCGCCCATCGGCTTCCACCAACCGCCGACTCTCTTGAGGCGCGCACCGGGCGCATAATGCCTTCATCGCATTTCAAGCTATGATTTAGCTGGGTAAAGTGTACCCCATTCCCCCGCCCCTGTCAAGCGCCTGAAACGGATTTTTCATATAATTCACATTTGGCGCAAATCGATTCCAAAACCTGGAACCAACGCCCTCCGCCCCGCGTCCAACGGTCAACAGCGGATTAACGGGAGGTTGATTTCATGAAAAAACTGCTTTGTCTGGCGCTGCTGGCGGCGCTGCTGATGGCGCTGTTGATGGCGGGCGCGGCGCTGGCGGAGGCTGTGCCCTGCGAGGCGAGGGAGACCCTGCCCGGCCCGTCCAACGAGGCGCTGGCCACGCTGAGCGCCACGGGCTTTGTCTCCGAGAAGCCCGGCGCGATCCGCGTCCTCTATGCCCTGACCAACGACTGCGGCCTGGCCCTGACCCGGATCACCTTCAACGTCACCTACCTGGACGCCTACGGCGAAGCCCTCCGGGATCCCATCCAAATCGTCAAGGGTTATCTGGAGGCGCCGCTGCCCGCCGGTGAAACCGCCGCCTTCGAGCATTCCCACTACTTCGAGGGCGCGGAGCAGACCGCCGGCATTGCCATCGAGCCCGTCCTGGCGGAGACGGAGCTGGATCTGAAGTCCTGGAACCCGGTGCGGCCCAACCGCCTGCTGCTGGACTTCTGCAACGACCCGGACTTCTCCGCCCACTTTGAAAACCTGGAGGAGAACCCGCCGGTGGCGCTGGTCATCCGCCGGGACGAGCAGCCGGAGATCGTCATCGACGACCCGGAGGCCATCCTTGCGGAGCTTCAAAGCCTGCGCGACATGCGCATCGGCGAGGAGAGCGACGTTACCGTCACCGACTCCGCCAGCTACTACGCCTTCACCATGGCGGACGGCGAGGAGTGGGGCGTGTCCTTCGAGGCCCCCGGCCTGTTCTACTGGCACGGCCGCGTCTACGAGGTGCTGAGAGAGGAGTGACCCCGCCGCCCGCGGACGCCATGAAGGGCAGCCCTGCGGTTGATGGGTACCGACAGCTGTTTGGCGGCAGCCCCAAGCCTTCCCCTTCAGGGGAAGGTGGCCGAGCAGGTGCGCAGCACCGTCGCGAGGACGGATGAGGTCGCCTCCCCTGGCATCGCGATTCGCCACGATGTGTGCGGTACGCGAAGCGTTGGGGAAACGACCTCATCCGTCACTCCGCTTCGCTCCGTGCCACCTTCCCCTGAACCGCGCCTGTCGGCGCTGGGGAAGGCTTTTGGCGGGCGGCGCAACGCCGCCCCTACATAGGTGTAACACTATACACCTGTTTTGGGGAAACAGGATTGCCACGTCGGTCAAGGCTTTGCCTCGACCTCCCCGCTATGACGCATCGTGAAGCTGAATCCATATAACGTCATTGCGAGGAGGGACATGAAATGTCCCGACGTGGCAATCTGGTCCCCTTGCTGGATGGGCTCGCTTACCCAACCACCTCGTACCCCGCCTCGCTGACGGCGGCCTTGATGGCGGCGTCGTCCACGTCGGCGTTCAGGGTGGCGCAGTTGTTCTCCAGAGACACCTCCACCTCCGGGTCCAGGGCGGACAGGGCGCTCTTCACGTGCTTGACGCACATCTGGCACATCATGCCGTTGATCTTCACGGTCTTCTTCATCTTTGCTTCCTCCTCAATTTCAATGTTGGTTGAAATATCCACAGCGGCCTTGGCCGCGGTGTCGCTGCTCTCAAGGGGCGGCAGGTCCAGCCTGAACCGGCGCAATCGCAGGGCGTTGGTCACCACGCACACGCTGGACAGGCTCATGGCGGCGGCGGCGAACATCGGGCTCAGCTCCACCCCCAGGCCGGACAGCGCGCCGGCGGCCACGGGAATGCCGATCAGGTTGTAGAAGAACGCCCAGAACAGGTTTTCCCGGATGTTGCGGATCACGGCGCGGCCCAGCTGGATGACCCCGGCGGCCAGACGCGGGTCGTCCCGCATCAGCACCACGTCGGCGCTCTCGATGGCCACGTCGGTGCCCTGGCCGACGGCGGTGCCCAGATCGGCCTTCACCAGGGCCGGGGCGTCGTTGATGCCGTCGCCCACCATCATGACCTTCCTGCCCCGGGCCTGCAATTCGCTGATCACGGCCTGCTTGTCCTGGGGCAGCAGCTGCGAGCGCACCTCGGAGACGCCCAGCTGGCTTCCGATGGCGCTGGCCGCCTGCCGGTTGTCGCCGGTGAGCATCACGGTCTGAACGCCCAATTCGTTGAGCCTGCCCACGGCCTCGGCGCTGGCGGGGCGCAGGGTGTCCGCCAGGGCGAACCCGCCCAGCAGCCTGCCGTCCTTCGCCGCGAACATCACCGTCGCGCCGGTCTCGGCCATGCCGTCCGCCCAGGCGGTCATCGGCGCGGTGGACACGCCCAGCGCCTCCAGCCAGTCCGCCTTGCCCACCTGCACCCTCGCGCCCTCCACCGTGGCCTCCACGCCCCGGCCCGCGAAGGTGCCGTAGTCGGAGACCTCCGGCAGCCGGAGCCCCTTCTCCCGCGCCCCGGCCACGATGGCCGCCGCGATGGGATGGGTGCTCAGGTTCTCCACCGCCGCCGCCAGCCGCAGGGCCTCGTCGGCGTTCGCCGCATTGAGCCCGGTGAGCCGCATGCGGCCCTCGGTGAGGGTGCCGGTCTTGTCGAAGGTCACGCAGTCGATGGAATGAGCCGTCTCCAGCGCCGCGGCGGTGCGGATCATGATGCCCAGCTCCGCCCCCTTGCCGGTGCCCACCATGATGGCCGTGGGCGTGGCCAGCCCCAGGGCGCAGGGGCAGGAGATCACCAGCACGGCGATGGCGTGCTTCAAGGCCGTGGGCAGGCCGCCGCCGAGCAGCATCCAGACGACGAACGTGACGAGGGCAATGCCCATCACCACCGGCACGAACACGCCGGACACCCGGTCGGCCAGCCGGGAGATCGGGGCCTTCGAGTTGGCCGCCGCCTCCACCAGCTTCACGATCTTTTGAAGCGCCGTGTCCTCGCCCACCTTCGTGGCCCGGAACTTGAAGCTGCCGCCGCGGTTGATGGTGGCGCCCACCACCTCGTCCCCCACGCCCAGCTCCACCGGCACGCTCTCGCCGGTGAGCATGGACTGATCCAGGCTGCCGTGGCCCTCCAGGATCACGCCATCGGTGGGCACCTGCTGGCCCTCCCGGACAATCACGGTGTCGCCCACCTGAAGCTCCGCCGCGTCGATCTCCACCTCCGCGCCGTCCCGGAGCACGTTCGCCCGCCGGGGCGCCAGGTCCACCAGCCGGGAGATGGCCTCGCTGGTGCGGCCCTTGGCCCGGGCCTCCAGGTACTTGCCCACGGAGATCAGCGTGGGGATCATCACGGAGGCGTCGAAGTAGTAGTCCGCCATGGCCACGCGCTCCCCGGCGTCCAGGGCCAGCGCCACCCTGAACAGCACCGCCAGGCTGTAGGCCAGCCCCGCCGTCGCGCCCACGCAGATCAGGCTGTTCATGTTGGGGGCGAGGTGAAACAGAGCTTTGAAGCCGTTGAGAAAGTAATTCCGGTTGATGATCACCGCCGGGATCACGATCAGCAGCTGGATCAGGCCGTTCACCATGGGCCGGTGCAGGAATGCGGGCATGGGCAGGCGCAGCATGTGGCCCATGGCCACATACATCAGCACAATCAACAGGATGGCCGACGCGACGAGCCGGTTGCGCATGGCGGTCACCTCGTCGTCCGCCTTCGGCGCGGCCTTCTGCGCCACGCCCCGGGGGGACGCGCTGTAGCCGCCGGAGGCCACCGCCTTGCAGATGTCCTCCACGCTCACGGCGGCGGGGTCGAAGTCCACCTCCATGGAGTTGGACAGCAGGCTCACGGAAACGCCGCTCACGCCCTCCAGCTTCTTCACGCTCTTCTCCACGTGCGCGCTGCACGCCGCGCAGGTCATGCCCTTTACGTCGAATGTCATGGAATTTACCTCGTTGGTTGGTTTGTTGTGGGGAGGGATTAGGGACTAGGGATTAGGGATTAGGGACTAGGGAATAGGCAATAGGCAATAGGCAATAGGAATAGTGGCTGCCGCGATTTGCAGGTCTGTTTCAGGAGAAATGGGCGGCAGCCTTGGCTCCCCTTTCAAGGGGAGCTGTCACCGCAGGTGACTGAGGGGTTTCCCTAATCCCTGATCCCTCACTTCAACTTCTTCATCAGCTCCACAGTCTCGCCGATGATCTCGTCGTTGCCCTGCCGGAGCTCCTCGGCCACGCAGGCCTCCATGTGGCTCTGGAGCACGGCGTAGCCGAAGTTTTGAAGCGCCCGCTGCACGGCGCTGATCTGGATCAGTATGTCCCCGCAATAGCGGTTTTCATCCAGCATCCTGCCGATGCCGTTCAGCTGGCCGGTCATGCGGCTGATGCGGTTCTTCAGCTGCCTCAGCTCCGCGTCGCTGCGGGGCGTGTGCCGCTGATGGCAGGCGGGACAGGTTTCATGCTCGTGATTCATGGTATCGCTCCTCATCAAATACCCCTATGGGTATCTTCCGAAGGGTATTATATACCCCCCGGGGCTATTTGTCAAGGGACGGAACGCAAAAACCCCGACGCCGTTTCAGGCATCGGGGTTTTCAGTCAGTCCCGCTTATTTCAGCGTGATGATCACCCGGCGATAGGGCTCCTCACCCTCGGAATGGGTGGTGACCTCCGGGTCGTTCTGCAGCGCGGAATGCAGGATCCGGCGCTCGTAGGGGTTCATGGGCTCCAGCGCCACGCGGCGGCCGCTCTTCTTGGCGCGGCCCGCCATGCGCACGGCCAGCTTCCGCAGGGCCTCCTCGCGCTTGGCGCGGTAGTTCTCGGTGTCGATGGACACCCGCAGGTACTCCTCCCGGCCCCGGTTGATGTTCAGGCTGGTGAGGTACTGCAGCGCGTCCAGGGTCTCGCCCCGGCGGCCGATCAGCAGGCTCATGTTCTCGCCGGCCATCTGCATGCGCAGCTGCTCGGGGGTCTCCATCAGCTCGATGGACACCGGCACGCCCATGCGATCCGTCAGGCCCGCCAGGAAAGCGGCGGCCTTCTTGGCATCGTCGGACTGGTCGGCCTCGGCGGTGGCCACGAAGGGCTCGTGCTCGATCACCGGCGCGGGCTCGGCGATGGACTGCTCCTCGCCCTCGCTGGCCTCGACGGCCTCGCCCTCGCTCCTGGCGCCGCCCTTGCGACGGCGGCGGTTGCGGCTCTTCTTCTCCTTCGGCGCGTCCTCGGAGGCGGCCTCCTCGGCGGCGTCGGTCTCGACGGCCTCAGCCTTGGCGGGCTTCTCCGCCCTGGGCTTCTCGGCCTTGCGCTTGTCGCTCTTCTGCTTCTTGGCGCCGGCGTCCAGCGAGAGCACCGGCATCTCGATGTCCAGCGCGGGGTCCTCCGCCTTCACGGTGAGGCGGACCTTGGCGGGCTTGCCGAACATGCCGAACAGTCCGGGGCTGCCCATTTCTACTACCTGAATATCGACGTCATCGGAATCGCATCCCAGCTCTGCCAGGCCGTTCCGGATGGCGTCCTTAACCGTCTTGCCAGTGGCTTCAATGGATTTCAAGGCACGTTGCCTCCTTATTTACTGTTACTCTTCGGTCTTCCCGGCAGCGGCGGCCTCCTTGGCGTCCTGGCGCTCGAAGTACCAGTTCAGGGCCAGCTGCTGCACGATCTGGATGACGTTGGCGGCCATCCAGTAGATGGAGAACGCGGCGTTGGAAGTGGCGCAGATCCAAACGGAGAAGATCGGGAAGAACCACTTCATCACCGGGCTGTTCATGGGGTTGCTCTGGGACTGGTCGGCCTTCCCGGCCTCGGCCAGCTCCTTCTGCTCCGGGGTCTGCTTGCCATTCATCAGCTTGGTCATCAACAGCTGGCTCACGCCCGCCAGGATCGGCAGGATGAACAGGCCGTTGCCATACTGGAACAGATTGGCCAGGCTGTTGGGCACGGTCATGTTGATGGTGGTGAAGATGATCGGGATGGAGACGTTGGTGAACGCGCTCGCCGGGGCCAGCGCCGCCGCCAGGTGGCTGTAGTCGCTGGACTTCAGGTACTCCAGGACCGCAGTGATGTTCGCCTCGGTCAGGATGGCGGAGGCGTTCGTGGGACGGATCATCGCCAGGTTGCTGTTCACCGCGGGCAGGATGGTGGCCGCGAAGGAATCCGGCTGGAACACGTTCTTGATCCACAGCCAGCTCTGTAGCTGAGGCAGGGAGCCGGTGTTCTTCATGTCCAGAAGCATCTGGATGGTGATCTCGTTGCCCACCGTGCGCATGGCGGAGAACATGATCCAGAGGATCGGGAGGGAGATCAGCATGGGCAGGCAGCCCGCGGTGGGGCTCACGTGCTCCTTGCGATAGAGCTCCATGGTCTTCTGGTTCAGCTTGTCCTTGTCGTTGGCGTACTTCTTCTGAAGCGCCTGCATCTGGGGCTGGATCTTGGAGATCTGGCGCATGCTCTTCTTGCTCTTGATGTCCAGGGGCAGAAGCACCATGCGGATCACCAGCGTAAAGAGCACGACGGACCAGCCGTAGTTGTGGACGATGCTGTTGATCCAGTTCAGCAGGTTGATAAATAAGCCCGTCATTCGTTGGCCTCCATTGGGTTGTTGGCCCATTCACAGAAAACGCCCCGCCGCGCATCGTGGCTGCGGAGCATCGCCGTGTCAGGGTACGGGGTCATAGCCGCCCGCGTGAAACGGATGGCAGCGCAGGATTCGCCGAACCGCCAGCCAGCCCCCCTTGAGGGCGCCGTACTTCTCCACCGCCTCCAGCGCATATTGCGAGCAGGTGGGCGTGAAGCGGCAGCAGCCCGGGTGCAGGGCCGACAGGTTCGCGCGATAAAAGCGGATCATCCAAAGCAGCAGGCGCTTCGGAAGGGAATGCAGCCAGCGCATTCAGTTTACCTCGCTTGTGCGGTCGGGCATGTCCTTCAAAAGGTTCGCACGCTTCAGGAGCTTTTTCAGCTCCCGCGTCACGGCCTCATGAGGCACGCCCACGATGCTCGTGCGGGCAATGAACACATACTTGCCGCACTTCATCTCCTCGCGCAGCCTCCGCACGTCCTCCCGAAGGCAGCGGCGGATGCGGTTGCGCGTGACGGCGTTGCCCACCTTGCCGGAGACCGAGAACCCGATCTTCAAATCCCGGCCCTTCAGGTGGATCAACACCAGGTTGCGGGAGGGGTAGGACTTGCCCCTGCGATAGACATAGCGGTAGTTCCTGTTGCCGCCCAGTCGATAGCGGCGCGGGAAGGCCTCGCTGCGGCCCGCCCTCGCGCCCTCGCGCTTCCCCTCCATGGCGGCGCTTACGCGGACAGGACCTTGCGGCCGCGGGCGCGGCGGGCCTTCAACACGTTGCGGCCGGCGCGGGTCTTCATGCGGGCGCGGAAACCGTGCACCTTGCTCCTCTGACGCTTCTTGGGCTGATAGGTACGGACAGACATTTGGAACACTCCTTACAAATTAATATGTCGCATTCGCCGCGCGCCGGTTGCGCCACGACGAATAAT
The DNA here is from genome assembly GCA_900315585.1 of uncultured Eubacteriales bacterium. Lineage (GTDB taxonomy): Bacteria > Bacillota > Clostridia > Christensenellales > Aristaeellaceae > UBA2862. The sequence goes on from OMZP01000007.1 coordinate 55,974, forward strand.
GCCAAAGTAACAGCCTTATAATTATATGAGATTTCACCGGGGCTGTCAAGTGTGGTTGTGTGAAATGTCTTGGTTTTGGCGGAATTGCGGTTACCATTCCCCCTTCGGGCGAATGGTAATTGGCAGGGGACCTGCTTCCCCCGCCAAGACCACCCCTTTGACAGATTTGCCTGAAATCCCGCGGATTTCCGGGCGGCAAATCCGCAAGGAAGGCTGCGCCGCCCCGGCTCGCGGGGCTGTGACGTTCTTGTCAATCCCTTCCCTGTCTGCTATAATACAGCCATGACGGACGTGAAGAAGCACAACTCAAAGCGCCTTGCCCCGGCTCCCGCGGATCACGCGGCGGCGGGGGATTCCCTGCGGGTCTTATGCGTGGGGATGATCGCCTGGTACCACATCTGGCAGCAGAGCTGGCTGAGCCCGACGCTGGAGCTCGGCGGCGCCCGGCTGAGCCTGATGTCGGCGGTGCGGGCGGGCTACATGTTCGTGGATCTGATGCTGATGCTCAGCGGCTTTCTGCTCTACCTGCCCTACGCCAACGGCAAGGAGCGCACCCCGGCGGCGTTTTACCGGCGGCGGGCGCTGCGCATCCTGCCCAGCTACTGGCTGTGCCTGATCGTGATGCTGGCCTTCGCGCTCCTGGCCCCGGACTTCAAGGACGGCCCCGGCCTGGCCAGGGACCTGGCCGCTCACCTGACCTTCACCCACAACCTGTTCTACCCGAGCTACGTGGCCACCCGGCTGAACGTGGTGCTGTGGACGCTGGCGGTGGAGGTGCAGTTCTACCTGCTGCTCCCGGCGCTGGCTCCGGCGTTCCGGAAGCGCCCGCTGATCGGCTGGCTGGCCATGGTGGGCGCGGCACTGTGCTTCCAGCGGCTGTGGACGGGGCAGATGGCCGACACCACGCTGTTCGTGAACCGCCTGCCCAACTTCCTGGACGTGTACGCCAACGGCATGCTGGCGGCCCATGTCTACGCGAAGCTGGCGAAGCGGAAGAAGCGCCGGGGCCTGATCGCCGCCCTGGGCACCGCCGCCTGCCTCCTCGGGCTGTGGGGCATCTGGCGGCTGCTGGTGGGCCAGGCATCCGTCTACGGCTACGACCTGCTGCGCCAGGGCCAGCTGGACCGCCGCTTTTTGTTCAGCGCCTGCGGGGCCCTGTTCCTGGCGGGCGGCAGCCTGAGCTACGGAGCAGTGCGCCGCTTCCTCTCCAATCGCGTCGTGCGCTTCCTCTCCGGCGTCAGCTTCAACTTCTACATCTGGCACCAGTGGCTGGCCGTGAAGCTGAAGGAATGGCGCATCCCGCCCTACCTGGCCGCCAGCGACCCCAACCAGGCCGGGGAGATGCCCTGGCAGCTCCACTACACGCTGATCTGCTTCGCTGCGGCGCTGATCGTGGCCGTGGCGATGACCTACCTGGTGGAGAAGCCGGCGGCGCGATGGGGACAGCGAAAGCTGAAAACCGAATTTCCTGTTAAATCCTCCCCTGTTCATTGATTAAAACACAAATCGTAGTATAATAAAGCTGTCTCCAGGCGGGGGAACCCGCCGCAGGTGATTTCCGTCCAAGCGATGCGGACGACGGAAACCGCACCCAACATGAAGGAGGAAAGAAAACATGAAGAAGATTCTGGCTGCTGTTCTGGCGCTGACCCTGGCGCTGGCCCTGTGCGGCATGGCCCTGGCTGAGGAAGCCGCGACCATGACCTATGCCGACTACGCCGCCGCCGCGGTGGACGACGCCGTGACCGTGGAGTGCTACGTGCAGGCCCATCAGTCCTGGTGGGACAATCAGGTGACCGTCTATGCCGCCGATCAGGACGGCGCGTACTTCATCTACAACATGGCCTGCTCCGAGGAGGATGCCGAAAAGCTCGTGCCCGGCACCAAGATCAAGGTGACCGGCTACAAGAGCGAGTGGTCCGGCGAGGTTGAGATCGTGGACGCCACCTTCGAGTTCGTCGACGACGCCGAGCCCTACATCGCCGAGGCCGTGGACGTGACCGACCTGCTGGGCAAGGACGAGCTGGTGGACCATCAGAACCAGCTGGTGTCCTTCAAGGGCATGACCGTGGAAGCCTACGACGAGAGCGGCGCCGCCTTCGCCTACAAGGATCCCGAGGGCAAGACCGACGACCTGTACTTCAAGGTTTCCAAGGACGGCGCGACCTATGACTTCTGCGTGGAGTTCTATCTCTGCGGCCAGGATACCGACGTCTACAAGGCCGTCGAGGCCCTGAACGTGGGCGACGTGGTGGATCTGGAGGGCTTCCTCTACTGGTATGAGGGCGCCAATCCCCACATCACCGCCGTCACTCCCGCCGCGGAATAAGCCGATCAAATCGGCTGTCCATCGCGCCGCGCGCCCTCGCGGATCGCGGGCAGCACAACAGAAAACCGTCTCGCTGATGCGAGGCGGTTTTCTGTTCTATCGGCTCATACTAAATTCCTTCTAAAACATGTACAAATGCGGAGTGGATTTTTCGTTCTGGCAAAGCTGAGCGGAGGGAGGCGATGCAGCGCATCGTTGACTGAAGCACGCAGATGTGCATGGATTAGATGGAATTTAGTATCATTTCCTCCCCTTCAAAATCGGCGACAGCGGCTTGTAGATGATGAACGTCATCACCACGCTGCACAGGCCCTTGACGAAGGTGAAGGGGGTGTTGAACCAGATCAGCGCCTGCCACAGGTTCTCCACCTTCGGGTTGATGGCCTGGTACATGCCGATGATGGCCTCCATGGGCATGAAGGCGGTGTACATGGGATAGACGATGTAGTAGTTGAAGAACACGCTGAGCACGGACATCACCGCGCAGCCGATCAGGGCCCCGATCAGCGCGCCGGAGCGGCTGCGCTTTTTCATGTAGACGATCCCGGCGGGCACCACGAAGGACACGCCCAGCAGGAAGTTGCACAGCGTGCCGATGCCGCCGCTGGAGGTCTTCAAGAGCGCGATCAGGTTCTTCACCAGGCACACCGCCACGCCGGCGATGGGCCCGTAGGCGAAGGACGCGATCAGCGCGGGCAGCTCCGCGAAGTCCAGCTTGATGAAGGAGGGCATCAGCGGCACCGGGAAGGACAGGAAGCTCAGCACGACGGACACCGCCGAGAGCATCGCCACGCCGGTCAGCATACGGGTACGGGTAACGGTTGAAGCGGTCATACAATACACCTCCAAAATGAGAGACACGCCCGCAGGAAAAGCCCTGGGGCGTGGACCATTTCACAGGCGCGCATGCGCGTGTTCGTCTTCTTCCATCCAGACTGGCGTCGTTATGACGTTCACTGTCGGTACCGGAATTGCACCGGTTCGGCCCGAAGGCTCGCGGACTGTACCGCCGGTCGGGAATTGCACCCTGCCCCGAAGACTTGATCTTGCGATCTGGCTTAGTTATACTCCTTTAACGCGGCGTTGTCAATAGGCCGAAGGTTAATTCTGTGGGACGGAGGGAGGAGAGGGAGTAGGGACTAGGGACTAGGGATTAGGGAGGACGGCACAGCGGATTGCGAAAGCAGCCATGTTGCCCTTTCCGAGATGTACAGATCCTTCGCTACGCTCAGGATGACAACGATATAAGTCCGTCATCCTGAGCGTAGCGAAGGATCTGTACACGTCTCAAAGAAGGACGAGAAGAGAAGCCACTTTCCCATGCCGTTCCCCAGCTATTCCTAATCCCTAATCCCTAATCCCTAGTCCCTCTTCTCTTCTGCTCCCTGCTCCCCATTCACCGGGATGTACATCCTGATCCTCGTTCCCAGCTCCGGGCGGGAGACGACCTCGAAGTGGCCCTGGTGGCGCTCCACGATCCAGCGGGCGATGGACAGGCCCAGGCCGGTGCCGCCGCTGGCGCGGGCGCGGGCGGGGTCGGCCCTAAAGAACCGGTCGAAGATGCGGGGCACGTCGCCGTCGGCGATGCCGATGCCCCCGTCCTGCACCTCCAGCCACGCGGAATCCCCCTCCACGCCCGCGGACAGGCGGATGGAGCCCCCCGCGGGGGTGTAGCGCACGGCGTTGTCGATCAGCACCCGGGCCGCCTGCTTGAGCAGGGCCGGGTCCGCCGTCACGGGGGCGCCCTCCAGTTTCCCCTGCTTCCACTCGTGGGCCTCGTCGATCATCCGGTATTCGGTGAGCAGCTCCGCGGCCAGGGCGGAAAGATCCATGCCCTCCGGGTTCATCTGCTGGCGGCCGCTGTCGCCCCGGGCCAGGAACAGCAGCTGCTCCACCAGGGTCTTCATGTGGTCAGTCTCGGTCTTGATGGCGGCGATGGACTCCTCCAGCACCTTCTCGTCGTCCTTGCCCCAGCGGTCCAGCATCCGCACGTAGCCTTGGATCACGGCGATGGGCGTGCGCAGCTCGTGGGAGGCGTCGGAGACGAACTGGGCCTGCTGGCGATAGGCCGCGTGCATGCGGGCGAGCAGGTCGTTGATGGCGTCCTCCAGGCCCTGCAGGTCCTTGTCGCCGGTAGAAAGCTTATCGCCGATGTCGATCTGCTCGATGGCGTGCTCCAGGCTGTGGAACTTCTCCTCGTCCATGACCCCGCCCCGCTTCTGCTGCTGGGCGGCCTCGTCGGAGAGCCGCTGGGCCGTCTGGGCCATCCGGTCCAGGGGCTTCAAAAGCCGCCGCGCGCCCTTGACGCTGCCGAAGAAGCCCAGCAGCCAGAGCACCAGCTCGCCGCCCAGCAGCGGCCCGCCGAACTGGATCACCACGCCCACGAAGGCCTTCAGGGAAAAGGCGTAGACCTCCCCCTCCCAGGTGAAGCTGTAGGTGAGGCTGTCCATCACCGCCCGCAGCGAATCCGCGTCGCCGCTGACCACCAGGGACCGGGGGATCTGCCAGCCCGCGAACGCGCCGGTCACCGCCGTCTCCCGGGCATACAGGAAGCCCGCGAACACCGCCGCCAGCGCCAGCAGATTCAAAAGCAGTATCTGCCACAGCTTCTTCCACTGCCACGCGCTGTGGATGCGCCGGGCGATGGAATTGAATCGGCGATTGGCGTTCATGACAAAACTCCTTGTTGATAAAAATGCCCAGGCTTGAGGGATTAGGGACTAGGGATTAGGGATTAGAAAATGCTGCTGCCGCGATTCTATAGGTCTGTTTCAGGAGAAACGGCGGCAGCCACTATTCCTAATCCCTAATCCCTCTTCCCTAATCCCTGATCACATACCCCACGCCCCGCACGGTCTGGATCAGCTTGACATCATAGGCGTCGTCGATCTTGCCGCGCAGGTAGCGCACGTACACGTCCACGATGTTGGTCTCGCCCATGTAGTCGTAGCCCCACACCCGCTCCAGCAGCGTGGCGCGGCTCAGGACGATGCCCTTGTTGGCGAGCAGGGTCTCCAGCAGCGAAAACTCCCGCTGGGTGAGCTCGATCTCCTGCCCGGCGTAGGCGACGGTGTGCCGGTCCACGTCCATGCGCAGCTGCCCCGCCTCCAGCACCTTCGTGTCCGGGGCTCGGCGCTCGCTCTTGCGCAGGGTGGCGCGGATGCGGGCCAGCAGCTCCTCGATCTCGAAGGGCTTGGTCATGTAGTCCTCCGCGCCCATGTCCAGGCCGGTGACCTTGTCCATCACCGAGTCCCGGGCCGTGAGCATGATCACCGGCGTGTCCACCGTGCGCCGGGCCCGGCGGAGCACCTCCAGGCCGTTCAACCCCGGCAGCATGATGTCCAGCAGCGCCAGGTCATACCCGCCGCCCTCCAGCTTCTCCAGGCCGGAGCGCCCGTCGAAGGCCTTGTCCACCTCGTAGCCCTCGTGAACCAGCTCCAGCTCCACAAATCGCGCCAGCTTCTCCTCGTCCTCGACGATCAGGATCTTGGGCATGGGGTTGCTCCTTTCGTTGTCAAAAACACAGGCTTCGCCTGAGGGAACAGGCAACAGGGCCCAGGGAACAGGAATAGTGGCTGCCGCGCTTTCCGGCATTTCCTGTTCCCTGTTCCCTATTCCCTGTTCCCTGCACCTCGCTCAATGCTCTCCGGTAACCTCTTCCTTCACCTTTTCCACGGCCTCGGCGGCCTTATTCATGGCGTTGTTCACGCTCTCGCGGCCCAGCTCCGCGCCGGAAAAGCTGTAGCGGAAGCCGGCGAACAGGCCGATCACCAGCAGGGGCAGGCACACCCAGAAGGCGAACAGCATCAGCAGCACCAGCACCAGCACCGGCATCTCCAGCAGCACCTCGTCGCCCCGGCGCACCTCAAAGCGGTTGCGGTTGCCCAGGGTGATGGCGCTGCGCAGCAGGTCGCCCAGGCTGTTCACGATCCCGCGACGGCGCTCCCTGGCCCGCTCGCGCTCGCTGCGCTCCTCCTCGGTCTCGGCCGCGGTGGAATAGGCCTCCTGGTTCGCCGCGCCGTGCTTCTTCTCCAGCATCAGGGCCGCGTCCAGCATCTCCCAATCGCAGGCCTCCAGGGCCTCCTTGGCCTCCTCCAGGCTCACGTTCAGCTTCTCGGCCAGCTTTTCAGTCATCTCATAGTGCGTCATTTTGGATGTCCTCCGTTCGTTTTGATGGGCCCATTATAACGCCCGAATATGAAATGGCAAGAAAAGTGGATTAGAGAAGGATTAGAAAGCCGTGATTCTTTTCTAAGAGGCAATAGGCAAAAGTCAATAGGCAATAGGGGGATTGCCGACTCAGCATTTCCTATTCCCTATTGCCTATTCCCTATTGCCTAATTATACCGGTTCTTCGCAAACCGCCAGCCATCGCGGCACATGTCGTCGATGTTGCGGGTGGCGTGCCAGTGCAGCAGCTTCGCGGCCTTGTCGGTCTCGGCGTAGCACTCGGCGATGTCCCCGGCGCGCCGGGCGGCGACGCGATAGGGTATCGCGTGGCCGCAGGCCTTTTCAAAGGCGTGGACGATCTCCAGCACGCTGGTGCCCTTGCCGGTGCCCAGGTTCACCGCCTCCGCGCCGGGATGGTCCTTCACGTACTCCAGCGCCGCCAGGTGTCCCAGGGCCAGATCCACCACGTGGATGTAGTCCCGCACGCCGGTGCCGTCGGGGGTGTCGTAGTCGTCGCCGAACACCGTCAGCTGCTTCAATTTCCCGGCGGCCACCTGGGCCACGTAGGGCAGCAGGTTGTTGGGGATGCCGTTGGGGTCCTCACCGATCAGGCCGCTCTCGTGGGCGCCGATGGGGTTGAAGTACCGCAGCAGGCAGATCTTCCACTCCTTGTCCGCCACGGCCAGGTCCCGCAGCATCTGCTCGATGACCACCTTGGTGTAGCCGTAGGGGTTGGTGGCGGAGGTGGGCATGGTCTCGTTGAAGGGCACGGGGTTGTTCATGCCGTAGACCGTGGCCGACGAGGAAAACACGAACTGCTTCACGCCGTGCGCGCGCATCACCTCGGCCAGCACGATGAAGCCGTAGAGGTTGTTGTCGTAGTACTCCAGGGGCTTCTCCACCGACTCGCCCACGGCCTTGAGCCCCGCGAAGTGGATCACGGCGTCGATGTCGTGCTCCGTGAAGGGCACGTCCAGCGCCGCCCGGTCGCGGATGTCCACCTGGTAGAAGGCGAAGTCCTTGCCGGTGATGGTGCGGATGGCGTCCAGCGCCTCCGGCTTGGAATTGACGAAGTTGTCCACGATGACCACCTCGTGGCCCGCGTTCAGCAGCTCCACGCAGGTGTGGCTGCCGATGTATCCGGCCCCGCCGGTGACAAGAACCTTCATATATATGCCCTCCTCGGTTTTTGAGAGTTATGAGTGAATGCACATCCAAACGCCTTCCCCTCTGGGGAAGGTGGCCGAGCAAAGCGAGGTCGGATGAGGTCGAATTCGTGCAGCATATCGAAACACGCAACCGACCTCATCCGTCTTGCCGCTGCGCGGCAATCCACCTTCCCCAAAGGGGAAGGCTTTGGGAAGCTACAGCTCCCGTCTGCCCTCGAACGCCCGCAGCAGCGTCACCTCGTCGGTGTATTCCAGCTCGCCGCCGATGGGCACGCCGTGGGCGATGCGGGTCACCTTCACGCCCATGGGCTTGATCAGCCGGGAGATGTAGGCCGCGGTGGCCTCGCCCTCCACGTCCGGGTTGGTGGCCAGCACCACCTCCTGGATCTCCCCGTCGGAAAGGCGGCTCATCAGCTCGCGGATGCGGATGTCGTCCGGGCCGATGCCGTCCATCGGGGAAATCACCCCGTGGAGCACGTGATACAGCCCGTTGTACTCCCGCATGCGCTCCATGGCGTTCACGTCCCGCGGGTCCTTCACCACGCACACGATGTCCCGCCGCCGGCTGCTGTCCGAGCAGATGGCGCAGAGATCCGTATCGGTGTAGTTGCCGCAGACGGGGCAGAAGTGAATCTGCTTCTTGCCGTTGAATATGGAAACCGCCAGCTCCCGAACCTGCTCCTCCGGCAGGCCGATGATGTGGTAGGCCAGCCGCTGGGCCGTCTTGCGGCCCACCCCCGGCAGCTTCGAGAGCTGGTTCACCAGCTTGGCAATCGCCTCGATTTCAGCCATAGTTTAGAATAAACCCGGCATGTTGAGGCCGCCGGTCAGCTTGCTCATCTCCCGCTCGGTGGTGTCGTTGGCGGTGCGCAGCGCCTCGTTCACGGCGGCCAGCACCATATCCTGGAGCATCTCCACGTCGTCCGGGTCCACCGCCTCGGGCTTGATCTCGATGGAGAGAACCTCCTTCTTGCCGGAGACCTTCACCGTCACCATGCCGCCGCCGGCGCTGGCCTCGTATTCCTTCGCCTCCAGCTCCTCCTGCATCTTGGTCATCTGCTGCTGCAGCTTCTGCGCCTGACGGGCCAGCTGCTGCATGTTGCCGCCGCCGAAGCCGCCGGGGAATCCGCCTCGTGCCATATTCGATACCATCCTTTCCAAAGTCGCAGCCAGCGCCGCGTCCGCAAATTTTCACAGGATAATTATAGCATAAAACGGAATGGGGCGCAAGGGCGCTTGCAAGCGCGACGTTCCTGTGTTACAATAAAAATGGAAATATAGGCAAACTCTCTTTCAAGGAGCAACGATATGGACGATACCCGCAAGACCGCAGGCTGGGACACGGTGATCCGCCCCCGCAAGGGCTGGTTCGACATCGACTTCAAGGGCCTGGTGCGCTACCGCGACCTGATCTGGCTGATGGTGAAGCGCAACTTCACCGTGCTCTACAAGCAGACCATCCTGGGCCCGGCCTGGGTGGTGATCCAGCCGCTTCTCACCACGCTGGTGTTCACGGTGGTGTTCGGCAACCTGGCCGGGCTGCCCACCGACGGTGTGCCGAAGTTCCTGTTCTACATGGCGGGCAATATCATGTGGCACTTCTTCTCCCAGTGCCTCACCGTGACCAGCGAAACCTTCACCAAGAACAGCAAGCTGTTCGGCAAGGTCTACTTTCCCCGGCTGGTGATGCCCTTCGCCACGGTGCTGACGGAGATGATCAACTTCGCGGTGCAGTTTCTTATGTTCATCGTGTTCGTGGTGATCTACGCGGCCCGGCCGGACAGCGGCGTCCATCCCAACTGGCAGCTGATCGCCCTCACGCCGCTGATGCTGATCCAGCTGGGCATCCTGGGCCTGGGCTTCGGCATCATCATCTCGGCCCTGACCACGAAATACCGCGACCTGGCCATGCTGGTCACCTTCGGGGTGCACCTGTGGATGTACGGCACGCCCGTGACCTACTCCACCAGCATGATCGCCGACAAGTTTCCCCACCTGCTGGGCGTCTACATGCTCAATCCCATCACCCCCATCATCGAGCTGTTCCGCGCCGCCTACCTGGGCGTGCCCCGCTATTCCTACGGCTACAACCTGCTCTCCGTGGGCGTGACCGCCTTCGTGTTTATGCTGGGCGTGATCCTGTTCAGCCGGACGGAAAAGACGTTTATGGATACCGTGTGATTGAGTGTGGAGAGTAGAGTGTGGGGTGTGGAGTTATAATTGGCCGCGTTCAAAAGCCAGTTTGTTTCCATCCACACATGACGCGAAGCAACGTGACGCAGAATAAAGGAATCATAAAGCGCCGTTCCCCTGCAAACTTCAACTCCACTCTCCACTCTCTGATTGCTTGACTGACGATAGAATGAGGAACTACCATGTCTGAACGAGTTTTAGAGGTCGACTCCGTCTCCAAGGAATACCGCCTGGGCATGATCGGCGGCGGCACGCTGCACGACGATCTGAACAGCTGGTTTGCCCGCATCCGCGGCAAGGAAGACCCGAACGTGAAAATCGGCAAGGAGCACCTGGCCTACAACCAGAAGTTCTGGGCGCTGAAGGACGTGTCCTTCAACGTCGACCGGGGCGATGCCGTGGCCATCCTGGGCCGCAACGGCGCGGGCAAGAGCACCCTTTTGAAGCTGATCAGCCGCATCACCGCGCCCACCGAGGGCGAGATCCGCATCCGCGGGCGGGTGGCGAGCTTGCTGGAGATCGGCACGGGCTTCCACCCGGAGCTTTCAGGCCGGGACAACATCTACCTGAACGGCGCCATCCTGGGCATGAACCGGGCCGAGACGACGAGCAAGCTCAAGGAGATCGTGGAGTTTTCCGAGATCGAGCCCTTCATCGACACGCCGGTGAAGCGATATTCCAGCGGCATGTACGTGAAGCTGGCCTTCGCCGTGGCCGCCCATTTGGACCCGGACGTGATGATCTGCGACGAGGTGCTGGCCGTGGGCGATCTGGCCTTCCAGCAGAAGTGCCTCACCAAGATGAGCGAGATCGCCCGCAGCGGCCGCGCCGTGCTCTACGTGAGCCACAACATGCGCACCGTCAGCCAGCTGTGCAGCCGGGGCATTTACCTGGACGGCGGACATCTGACCTACGACGGCACCGTGGAGCGGGCCATGGAGCTCTACGGCGGCTCCAGCGCCCGCAGCGTCTCCCGCAACCTGGACGAGGTGCCCCGCACCAAGGACCGGGGCGACACCATGCGCATGCTGTCCATCGATTTCATCAATACCCAGGCCCTGGAATACGAGATGGACTCCGCCATGGAGTTCACCCTCACCAGCATCTCCCACATCGCCGAGCCCCGGCTGCGCATCCGGCTGATTTTGCAGAACAGCATCGCCACGCCCATCGCGATGACCCAGACCGAGCCGTTTGAGGTGGCCGCCGAGGAGACCTTCACCCGGAAGATCCGATTCCCGCTGGACGGCGTAGCCCCCGGCGAATACATCATCAAGATGTCCCTCGTCTCCGGCACCCCCCGGGGCCGCACCAACTACTACGACACCATCGTGGACGTCAGCCGCTTCGTCATCACCGACGACCCCGCCGTGAACGCCGGGTTCATCTGGTCCGAGCGGCTGTGGGGCAACGAGCGGCTGAAGCCGCTGGAGATGGAGTAAAGAGCCTTCCCCTTTAGGGGAAGGTGCCGAACGAAGTGAGGCGGATGAGGTCGTTCTCTCCTTGACTTGCGGGGAAATTTCAGGCGCAAGCAGCGCACGGCCAATTTGATTCTATGATAAGGGAGATTGGCCGCGCGCTGAAAGCGCCGCGAAATTCCCCCGCAAGCCGGCGTCGAACGCTGCATCCAACCCGAAATGCCACGGACGGCAGGAATGCCGTCCCTGTGACGAGGTTTGACATCGCGGCTGACCCCGCAGGGACGCCATTCCTGGCGTCCGTTTCCCGCAGGGTCAGCGCAACACCGCCATTCCAAAAGCCTTCCCCTCTGGGGAAGGTGGATCGCCGCGCAAGCGGCAAGACGGATGAGGTCGTTCACCGTCGGGACGGCAGCCCCCACGCCTGACCAAAACATGAAAGGAACCCACACATGATCGCAGAAATCCTCTCCGTGGGCACGGAGCTGCTCATGGGCCAGATCGCCAACACCGACGCCCAGTACGTCTCCCGCCGCCTGGCGGAGCTGGGCATCGTCCTCTACCGCCACACCACCGTGGGCGACAATCCCGCCCGGGTGAAGGAGGCGCTGGGCGAGGCGCTGGGCCGGTGCGACATCGTCATCACCACCGGCGGCCTGGGCCCCACCGAGGACGACCTGACCAAGGAGACGGTGGCGGAGTACTTCGGCCTGCCTATGGAACTGCACCAGCCGAGCCTGGACGCCATCATCGCCCGCATGACCGCCACCGGCCACCCCATGACCGAGAACAACGTCAAGCAGGCCTACTTCCCCGTGGGCGCGACGATCCTGCCCAACGCCTGCGGCACCGCGCCCGGCTGCGTGGTGGAGGCGGAGGGCAAGGCCGTGGCCGTGCTGCCGGGGCCGCCCCACGAGCTTAAGGACATGTTTGAAAAGCAGCTCTCCCCCTGGCTGGCGAAGCACAGCGGCGCGCACATCGAGTCGAAGTTCCTGCGGGTGTTCGGCATCGGGGAATCGAGGCTGGAGACGATGCTCACGGACCTGTTCCACACCGACAACCCCACCCTGGCCCTCTACTGCGGCCCCGGCGAGGTGCAGGCCCGGATCACGGCCCAGGCCGCGGACGGTGAAGCGGCGCTGGCCATGATCGCCCCGCTGGAGGCTGAGATCCGCCGCCGCCTGGGCGACGCGGTCTACGGCGAGGGCCTCGATAATTCCATCGAAAAGACGGCCTTCACCCTGCTGAAGCAGCGGGGCGAGACCGTCACCTTCGCCGAGAGCTGCACCGGCGGGCTGCTGGCGGCGCGGCTGGTGGGGGTTCCCGGGGCCAGCGAGGTGCTGCACGAGAGCCACGTCACCTACGCCGACGCCGCCAAGGCGCGGGTGCTGGGCGTGAAGGAGGCAACCCTGGCCGCCCACACCGCCGTCAGCGCCGAGACCGCCGTGGAGATGGCCGAGGGCGCGCGTCGGATCAGCGGCGCGGACTGGGCCGTGTCCACCACCGGCTACGCCGGGCCCGACGGCGGCGCGGACGGCACGCCCGTGGGCACCGTCTACATCGCCGTGGCCGGAAAGAAGGGCACCGCCGTGAAGGAATGCCACTTCCGGGGCCAGCGGGCCTACGTCCGCACCCTCGCCGCCTCCTGGGGCTTCAACCTGCTGAGGCTGGAGCTGGAGAAAGCATGAACAAGCCTTCCCCAGAGGGGAAGCTTGTTTGCGGTTGCCTACAGATAATTGTGAATCCGTGAAATGTAGTCAGCCTATACAGCGTACAGATCCTTCGCTTTGCTCAGGATGACAAGGTTTCAATTCGTTGTCATCCTGAGCGGAAGGTTGGAAACCCGGAGGGTTTCCAAGTCCGGCCTGTGGGCCGGACCGCGGATTTTCAATCCAGGGGATTGAAAACCGCGCCGATCCCTCGACTTTCCGTGAAGAGCCTCTTTTTTCATTTACTCCCCCAGCGCCGTCTCCTGTCGCCACAGCCAGGGCACATACACCGCGGCCACGGCGATGGTCGCCGCCACGTACACCATTTCGGCGGTCTGGTTTTCCGCCGCGAACTTGCTGGCCACGTCCACCGCGGCGTGGACGAGCACGCAGGGCCACAGGCTGCCGCCCTTGTAGAAGGCCAGCGTGAAGATGAAGCCCCAGGCGACGGCGAAGACCACCTGGAGCACCGTCTCCAGGTTTGCCTGGCCCGCCAGCAGGTTCACGATGTGGCCGATGCCGAAGGTCACCGCCGAGATGAGGATGGCCGGGACCCGGCCGTCCTTTTTGAGCAGCGCCCGGAACAGGAAGCCCCGGAACAGCAGCTCCTCCACGTAGCCGATCAGCGCCATGGAGAGCACCGCCCACAGCTGGGCCGCTCCGGAGTAGACCGGCCTCACGCCGCCCCACAGGTTGCCCGTGGCCAGCACGACCATCGGGATAAAGTACCACAGCCGCGCCGGGTGAGCCGCCCAGCGATTCAGGCCATACTTCGCCTCCAGATGGTTGGCCTTCACGAACCAGGTCGCCCCGACGGCGATGGCCGCCAGCGCCGCCAGCATCCAGATGCTCTCATCCCCCAGGTTCCCGCGAATCGGGATCGTCGCCGCGCAATAGACGATGATCCACAGCACCGCAAACCACACTTCATTCTTTTCGTACAGCTTCTTCATGTTCCCCCGCTCCCTTCATGGCCTCCAGCATCCCTTCGCACCGGGCGCACCAGTCGCGCACCATCTGCTCGTACATCAGCCCGAACTCCGCCGTCATGCGCCAGTACAGCGCCTTCCGGGGGTCGTCCAGCGTGGCGGCGTAGCCCTCCACGCTCCGCATCGTGTCGTCGCTCTCCCCGGTGAACACCGAGGCCTCGGCCTCGATGGCCTTGAAGAACGCCATCGCCTCCTCCGGCGGCAGCTCTCCCAGGAAGAACGTCTTCAGCAGCAGCGGGCTGCGCTCGTACTTGGGCAGGTTGTCCTCCCTGAGCCACCGGAGCAGCTCGCCGCGCCCCGCCTCCGTGATGGCGAACACGTTCTTGTCCGGCCGACCGGTCTGGGCCACCCGGGTGACCCGTACCCAGCCGCGCTCCTCCAGCGTCCGCAGCTCCCGGTAGATCTGGCTGGTCTGCACCGGCCAGAAGTGGCGCAGCGAATCCCGGAACACCTGCATGATCTCATAGCCGGTCTTGTCCTCGTAGCCGATCAGGCCCAGTATGCCGTGCTTCAGCATGCCTTCACCTCCCTATTCCACTTGTGCAATATTATAATTCCACTTGTGGAATATGTCAACCCCCTTTCATTGAAAAGATTTGCCGAAACCCTTGACAACCCCCGGCTTTTGCGTTATAATATCCCTTGCGTTGATGAAAACGCGTTGTCGCGGGGTAGAGCAGTCCGGTAGCTCGTCGGGCTCATAACCCGGAGGTCGAGGGTTCAAATCCCTCCCCCGCAACCATCGCCAACCATGAGGGAACTCGTGGTTGGCTTATATGCCGGCGTATCTCAGTTGGCTAGAGAATCCGGTTCATACCCGGAGTGTCATTGGTTCGAATCCGATCGCCGGTACCACCTAAAATCGTGCAGTTTGTGGGGAACTGCACGATTTCTTTTTGTGCAAAACATTCAAAATCCCTCTAATTTCTCTTTTCTGGCTCCTAACATTCCGGCCTTTTCAGGCGAATCGCTCCAAAATGGTGCAAATCGCTTTGAAATTCCAGTAATACTAATATTATAATTTAGTATTACTATGAATATGGCATTTCTGCTAATTGCAGGATTGCATCAGGGATTATGCAAATTCGAGCAAAACTCTGTCTGTTCTGAGCACTCTTGGCAGTACCGGCGAAGGGATCATTTCAATTATTTACGAGCAGAGCAGCTTGTCCACCCCCTCGACCGCTTCCTGCTTTCGGTTATCCCTGGGATGGCAATAGCGGTCCGCGGTGGTCTTGAAGTCTTTCTGCCCGATGATGCTTTGGATGGTCTTGACGGAAGCGCCCGCGTCGTTCAGCATGGTGGCGAAGCTGTGTCGGAAGACGTGGCTGCACGCGCCGTGCAGGTCGATGGTGCAGCGGATGCGCTCCATCATGCGACGGTGGATGCTGAAGGTGATAGGTTTCTTCTCGTCCCCCACCACGTAGGTATCCGGCTCGCCGCCTGGCTTGAGGTAATCCAGCAGCATGGGCATGATGGGAATGTCCCTCACGCCGCTCTCCGTCTTGGTGGTGCCGATGTAGGGATCGTTGGTTCCCTTGGGGAAAGTCACGTTCCGCTGGACGTGGAGGATATTATTCTCAAGATCAATATCTCCCCACCTCAGCCCGATGATTTCTCCGCGCCGCATGCCGGTGAAGATCGCCAGCGCTATGTAGCGCTGATCCATCGTTTCCAGCTTGCCCAGGTTGGCGATGATATCCTGCACCGCCTCCATCGGCAGCGCTTCGCGCACCTTCTTGCGCTTCGAGGGAATCACCAGCCGGTGGTCGTCGGCAGGGTTGAAGTCGATCAGCCTGTCCTGCTTCGCGGACTCCAGGACAGCTTTGAGCATCGTCAGGATTTCCTGTATGGTCTTGTGGGATTTATCCTTTTTCTTGTCCCTGAAACGGCGCACACGCTCTCGTGATGCTGCTCGCTTTGCTGCGTCCGCGCATCGCCGGGAACAATATTGCCGATGCCCCGTCTCGGGGAACGGCTGTCCGCACCACTTGCAGTTCCGAGTGCCGCCGCGCTGGAAGATCGCCAGCAGCTCCGGCGACGCCGGCAGGATCGCCTCGCGGAAATGCCGGCACAGGCTGCTGCCAACATAGCCGACAGTATTCATGTAGCATTCCGTTTCCAGCGGCAGGCAGCCGTACTCCCGGTCATAATTCGCGCAGGCGTTCTCCACCGCCCGTCTGATCTTCGCTTTTTCTGACCTGATCAGCTCACGTCCCAATTCGTCCATTCATGCCCTCCTTCCTTTGTCTTGATTATCGTATTGCCGGTATTCCAACCTGCGCTTGGCTGCGCATCACAGGTTTTTTTACCTCCCCGCCTCTGGCCGGGCTGTCCCCATTGCGTGATCCCGCTATCGCGGGGCTGTGGCTGGACAGGAGTATCATCATCCCCATCATGCGTCATGGCGGGCAAGCCTTGCCACAGGCTCGCTCGGCAACCCGTTGATCGCTCCTCTATCAAAGGATCTTCGCGGCGGGAAGCCAGTCGCTCGGCATGATAGTAATGTAGTCGAAATAACCATATGAAATTGTCAAGCAGATATATGTGCATTACTGCTCATATATCATGAATTGAATTATAATGTACATTACTGCTCATGTCGAGCAAATATGTGCGTTTCTGCACATTTTAACTTGATGTTCGGATTTATATTCTATATAATTGAATCAGGATTGAAACAGGGGGGCAGACCCATGACGATAGGCGAGAAGATCAAACGCATTCGCAAGTTCCGCAAGATGACGCAGGCCGAGTTGGGTATCGCTGTCGGCCTGGGTGACAATGCCCAGAACCGCATCGCCCACTACGAGCGTGGCACCCGCGTCCCTCAGCAGGAGCTACTGGATAAGATGGCGGAAGTGCTGGATGTAAACAGGTATATGTTATATGACCTCACCGGGCAAAACAACAGTGAGTTCATCCAGATGATGTTCTGGATTGAGGAAGTCAATCCGGGCATCTTCAAGCTCTTTCAGCTTCAGAAATTCCCAGGCGAGAAATGCAACGAAAGCAACGATCCGGGCGTGTACTATCACGACACCGACGATTGGCCCGCGCACCCGCCCGTGGGTATGTGGTTCTCCGGCAGCATCCTCAACAGCTTTATGAAGGAATGGCTGTTCCGCATGGAAGAAAAAAAGGCCGGCCTGATCTCCAAGGAAGAATACTTCGAATGGAAAATCAATTGGCCGGACACCTGTGACGGCTGTGGGAAGTTTGAGCCGAAGAAGCAGTGGAGAACCACGCTTTGATTCATGTGATTGAACAAAGCCGGAGGGAATTATCATGTATATTGGACATAGAAAAGGACAAGACGAGATTCAGGCATTAAGTGAGCACTTGGCCAATGTATCAGTAATGGCAGGCAGTTTTGGCGCATCCTTCGATGCCGAACAGCATGCCCAGCGAATCGGCACATTGCATGACGCCGGGAAATACAGCTCAGCTGCACAGAAACGCATGGCAGACCCGGAGCACACGCCCAAGGTCGATCACTCCACGGCCGGGGCGAAAATAGCGTTTGAAGTGTGCAGGGATGGCGCGGGCGCCCTCGCCATTGCCGGGCATCATGGCGGCATGCCGGATTTTGGCGGAAGAATGGCCTCTGATGGAACGCTGATGGGACGCATGAAGAAGGATTTGTCGGGTCGATATGATTATACCGCTTTCTGGCAGGAAAACACCATAGACAAAGGTGATTTAACGCCAAAATGGCTGATAGATCGGATTAATCCCTTCGCGGCCCAGTTTTACGCCAGGATGCTCTTTTCGTGCCTGGTCGACGCAGACTTCCTCGACACCGAGCACTTTATGCAGGGGGAAATGCCCAGAGGCGGGCATGATGACATGCAAGTCCTGCTGGAGCGACTAAAGGACTACATTCAACCCTGGTTCACCAATCCCACCACTGAAATCAATCAAAAGCGGTGTGAGATTCTGCGCGATTGCCTGCTCAGGGGGGAGGAGCCTCGCGGTCTGTATACCCTCACAGTTCCCACTGGCGGCGGAAAGACCATCTCTTCTCTCGCCTTTGCGCTGACGCACGCTGCGAAAAACAACATGGATCGCATCATCTATGTCATTCCCTATACCAGCATCATCGAACAGAACGCTGCGGTTTTCAAGCGCGTGCTGGGCGATGACAACGTCATTGAACATCATTCCGGAATCGAATACGACGAAAAAGAAGACATGGAAAGTCCGGAAGTCATGCGGCAGTTGCTGGCAACTGAAAACTGGGACGCGCCAGTGATCGTCACCACGGCGGTACAGTTCTTTGAATCCCTGTTCTCCAACAAGCCCTCGCGCTGCCGAAAGCTGCACAACATCGCCAACAGCGTCATCATATTCGACGAGGCACAGATGCTCCCCCTGTCATATTTAAAGCCGTGCGTCTCCGCCATCGCCGAGCTGGTGCGACACTATCGCACCACTGCGGTGCTGTGCACCGCAACGCAGCCCTCTCTGGCACGCCTGTTCCGCGATTACGATCAGGACATGTCCGGCAGGGAAATCTGCGAAAATGTCGGCGCGCTGCAGGCATTCTTCCGCAGGGTCCATTTTGCCCACAGAGGATCTGTTGACTTTGAGATACTGGCGGAAGAAATGGCACAAAAGGCACAGGTTCTGTGCATTGTCAATACGAGAAAAACTGCACAAAGAGTTTTTGAAATGCTGCCCTTCGATGGAAGCTATCACCTCTCCACGCGCATGACTCCCGAGCACCGAACGAAGGTGCTGGATGAGATCAGAACGCGGCTGCGCCAAGGTGAGACGTGTCGCGTAGTATCCACCAGCCTGATCGAGGCGGGCGTCGATGTGGACTTCCCGGAGGTCTGGCGGGAGATGGCAGGTCTGGATTCCATATTGCAGGCTGCCGGACGCTGCAACCGTGAAGGGCGGCGAGACGCCTCGGAAAGTGAAGTCGTCGTGTTTTCCCTGCCCGACGGCGTGCCAAAGAGCATGCAGCCCAATGCCGTCGCGGCCGAAATCGCCATGGAGGGCGCCGCCCACATCGACGAAAGCGCGGTCATCCAGCGCTACTTTGACCAACTGTACTGGCAAAAGGGAGACCAAGCAATGGATATGAAGGATATGATGAAGCTGTGCGCGAGACCGAATATGGAATCCATCGCCAAAGCGTTTCACCTGATCGAATCCGATACGAGGACAGTCTACGTTCCTACAGAGGCAAACGCGAAGGATATCGAATTGCTCAATATGGGTATCCTGAGTCGCGGTCTGATGCGGAGGCTGGGGCGCAGCGCGGTCAGCGTGTATCCTTGGGATTGGAAAAAGCTGGTTGAGGCCGGGATCATTGGAGAAGTCGCAGAAAGCATCGCCGTACTCAAAGATCAGGCAGCCTATGATCCAGCCTGTGGATTGAAAATGGATTCTGAATCCGTCAGAGGATTGTGGATATAAGCATAAGCCTTGTATGCGCATCATTTCACATACAAGGCTCATACTTTAATCTTATTATTTCAATCCACAGATTTCTCTGACGCTATGATAGTAACACAAGTCCGGCAATAAGTCAAATTATACTTTAATTTTATTGAATATAATTATTGACATATCATGTATAATATAGTATAATACAACTGTAACAGAACAAGGAGAAAGGGAGTGAATGATTTGTCGGTTAAGATGGAGGTGTGGGGCGATTATGCGCTTTTCACACGTCCCGAGATGAAGGTGGAGCGCGTGTCCTACGATATCCCCACGCCCAGCGCGGCCAGAGGAATACTGGAGGCAGTGTACTATCACCCCGGGCTGACGTGGAGGATCGACCGGATCTACATCATGAATCCCATACGGTTTACCAACCTGCGCCGCAATGAGGTGGACGCCAAGATATTGGCCTCCGATCTGCGCTCCGCAGCGCAGGGAAGCGGCAGAGCGCTGTATCTCGCGGCTTCGGATCACATCCAGCAGCGCGCGGCCATGATGCTGAGGGATGTCCGCTATGTCATCGAAGCCCATTTCGATATGACGGATCGCGCCGCGCCCTCCGATAATCCCGGAAAGTTCCAGGATATCATCAAGCGCCGCCTGCGCCGCGGACAGGCCTTCGCACAGCCCTATCTGGGATGCCGGGAATGTACGGCGCACTTTGGCCTTTGGGAGAAAGGCGAGATTCGGGCGATCGATGAAACGCGCGACCTTGGATGGATGCTCTATGACATGGACTATTCCCGCCCCGACGACATCAGGCCCATGTTCTTCCGCGCACAGATGGTGAACGGCGTCGTAGACGTGTCGAATTGCGAGGTGGTTCGATGATCCTGCAGGCGCTCAATCACTATTACGACCGGCTGGTTCAGGATGGAACTCTGGAAAGGCCGGGTTGGCAGCCGGTGAAGGTCTCCTATGCGTTGCAAATCAATGACGGAGGACAGCTGACACATGTGATTCCGCGGATGACGGAGGTTGAACGGGGCAAGAAGAAGGTGATGGTGCCCATGGTGATGAACCTGCCGGCACAGGTGAAGCGTGCCTCAGGCATCGCCTCCAATTTCCTGTGTGACAACGCTGCCTATATGCTGGGGCTGGACAGCAAGGGCAAGCCGGAGCGCGCCGTCAAATGCTTTGAGGCGTGCCGCGACTTGCACCTTGAATTGCTCAAGGGCGTGGGCAGCGCCCCTGCACGCGCTATATGTCGGTTCTTTGAAAGCTGGCAGACGCAGACCGCCCGGGACTGTGCATTGCTCGCGCCCTTCATGGACGATCTGCTGGGCGGCGTCAATATCACCTTTGCATACGGACAATCCGATATCGAAAACTGGCCGGAAGTCCAGCGCGCCTGGGACGACTACTACAACGCCGAAGGCGAAGGCTCAGCCATGCGCTGCCTGGTGACAGGTGAAGAGAGCATACCTGCCCGCATCCATCCGAGCATCAAGGGCGTAGCGGGCGGTCAGCCCATGGGCACGACGCTGGTGGGCTTCAACGCACCGGCCTTTGAATCCTTTGGACGCGACGGCGGTCAGGGTCTGAACGCCCCGGTCAGCGAGAAGGCCGCCTTCGCATACAGCTCCGCGCTGAACTACATGATCGCCGAGCAGGGACATCACCTTCGCCTGAGCGACGCCACCATCGTCTTCTGGGCGGAGAGCGGGAACGACGCCTATGCTTCATTCTTCGCAACCACATTTGATGATACCCCTTTGGAAGACGGCGATATACAAGACGCGCTAAAGCAGCTGGCCTCCGGACAAAGAATTGCCTGGCAGGATACCGATCTCAACCCGGATGAACACTTTTATGTTCTTGGCCTGGCTCCGAACGCGGCGCGCCTGTCCGTGCGCTTCTTCCTGCAAGACACCTTCGGGGCCTTCGCAAGAAACATGCAGGCGCACCATGATCGGCTGGAGATCGTGCGGCCGAATTACGATAACCGCGCCTCCCTCAGCTTCCGACAGCTGCTGAACGAGACAGTCAACCAGAAATCCAGAGACAAATCCCCTTCCCCATTGCTCTCCGGCGCGTTGGTGCGGTCGGTGCTGACGGGACTCCCCTATCCCGAACTTCTGCTGAATCAGACCCAGCTTCGCATCCGTGCGGAGCACCAGATCACCCGGGGACGCGCCGCCATCATCAAGGCGTTTTTACTCAAGAAATCAACCGTGTCAGGCAATTCCGACCAATACAAGGAGGCGCTCACCGTGGAACTCAACGAAAACACGAATTACCAACCCTACCTGCTGGGGCGGCTGTTTGCCGTACTGGAGGGCCTGCAACAGGCCGCCAATCCTGGCATCAACACCACCATCCGCGACCGGTTCTTCAATTCCGCATGTGCCACGCCGGGTGTCGTCTTCCCCCAGCTGATCAAGCTGGCGCAGGCCCATCTGAAAAAGCTGGACGGCGGACTCTCGGTCTACTACAACAAGCAGCTGGGCGACATACTGTCCCGGTTCGGCACGGACTACCCCGCCCGGCTGAGCCTCTACGATCAGGGCATTTTCCAGCTGGGATACTACCATCAGGTACAGGCGCGCTACGTGAAAAAGGAGGAAAAGCAAGATGTCTGAAACCATCCGCAACCGCTATGATTTCGTGATACTGTTCGACGTGGAAAACGGCAACCCCAATGGCGACCCCGACGCGGGCAATATGCCCCGCATCGACCCGGAGACCGGCCTCGGCCTGGTGACGGACGTGTGCCTGAAGCGCAAGATCCGCAACTATGTGGACATGGTGAAGGAGGGCGAGGCCGGCTACCAGATCTACATCCAGGAGAAGGTACCGCTCAACGACATGGACAAGCTGGCGGTTCAATACGTCGGGCTGGATCCGGACGATGAGAAAGCGCTCAAGAAGGCCAAAAAGGACGACCCCGAGCTGGATGTCAAGCTGCGCGATTTCATGTGCCGCAACTTCTATGATGTGCGCACCTTCGGCGCTGTGATGACCACCTTCGTCAAGGCCAATCTGAACTGCGGCCAGGTGCGCGGGCCGGTGCAGCTGGGCTTCGCCCGCAGCGTCGATCCCATCATGCCCCAGGAGGTAACCATCACCCGCGTCGCCATCACCACCAAGGCGGACGCCGAAAACAAGGGCACTGAGATGGGCCGAAAGTACATCGTCCCCTACGGCCTGTACCGCGCGGAGGGCTTCGTTTCGGCAAACCTGGCCCGGAAAGCCACAGGGTTCAGCGAGGACGACCTGTCCCTGCTCTGGCAGGCCATACTCAACATGTTTGAAAACGACCACTCCGCCGCCCGGGGCAAGATGTGCGTGCGGGAGCTGATCGTGTTCAGGCACGACAGCGAGCTGGGCAACGCCCCCGCGCACAAGCTGTTCGACGCCGTGAAGGTCCGCCGCGTAAATCCCGACGCCGCTCCCCGCAGCTATTCGGATTACGCTGTAGAGGTGGATATGGCTTCGGTGCCCGACGGCGTCACCTGCCAGCGTCTGTCATGAATCCGCAGGAGCCGCTGCTGCTCTCGGGCATCCAGCATTTTTCGTTTTGCCGACGGCAATGGGCACTGATACATATTGAGCAGCAATGGTCGGAGAACGCGCGCACGGTGGACGGGACGCTGTTCCACCGGCGCGCCCACGACGACGCCCAGTTTGAATCCCGCGGGGATCTGCTCATCGCCCGTGGGTTCAGGATTGCGTCGCAACGCCTGAACATCGTCGGCGTCTGCGACGTGGTGGAGTTCCACCGCGATCCGGCCGGAATCGAATTGTTCGGACGCGAAGGCCGGTGGTCGGTCTATCCGGTGGAATACAAAAGGGGCGCTCCGAAGGCCAGCGACGCCGATCGTCTCCAGCTTTGCGGTCAGGCGATGTGCCTGGAGGAGATGCTGGCCTGCGACATCCCGGAGGGCAGCCTGTTCTACGGCGAGACCCGCCGCCGGGAGCGGGTTCAGTTTACAGATGAGCTGCGCGGGCAGGTGGCGGCCATTCTCGATGAGATGCGGCGATTGTACGACAGGGGCTACACGCCCAGGGCAAAGCCAACCAAGGGCTGCAACGCCTGCTCGCTCAAGGAGGTCTGCCTTCCCCGCCTGAACAAACTGCCGAAGGTCAGCGCGTACATCGCCCGCATGACCGGGGAGGATGCCCTATGAGAAAGCTGCTGAACACCCTTTTTGTCACCTCGGAGGACAGCTATCTGGCCCTGGAGAATGACAACGTGGTTGTGCTGAGGAATGAAACGAAGCTCGGTCAGTTTCCCCTGTCCATATTGGAGGGCATCATATGTTTCAGCTACAAGGGGGCGTCCCCGGCGCTGATGGGGGCCTGCGCAAGCCGGGGCATACAGCTCAGCTTCATGACGCCCCGGGGACGCTTTCTGGCCAGGGCATGCGGAGAGGACCGCGGCAATGTGCTGCTGCGCAAGCAGCAGTATCGCGTCTCCGACGCCCCGGCGGACAGTTGCCTGATCGCTCGGAACATGATCCTGGGCAAGGTCTATAACGCCCGATGGGTCCTGGAACGCACGGCGCGGGATCACACTATGCGCGTCGACGCCGATGCGCTTCGGAGCGTTTCGCGGCAGCTGGCGCAGCAGCTGCGCGCCATTGAAACCGCTGTCGATCTGGATACCCTGCGCGGACTCGAGGGCGAAGCGTCGGTGCGATATTTCTCGGTTTTCGATCAACTGATACTCAACCAGAAGGAAGATTTCTTCTTTGACAGCAGGAACCGACATCCCCCGCGGGACAACGTCAACGCCCTGCTATCCTTCGCCTACGCGTTGCTGACCAACGATTGCGCCTCGGCGCTGGAGAGCGTGGGACTGGATTCCTATGTCGGATTTATGCACAGGGACAAGCCCGGACGGGCCTCCCTGGCGCTGGATCTGATGGAGGAAATGCGCGCGCCGTTGGCAGACCGCCTGGTACTGACGCTCATCAACAACCGGGAGATCCAAAATAAGCATTTCAGGCGGCAGGCCGATGGCGCCGTGCTGCTCAATGACGATGGTCGAAAGCTGTTCCTGAACGCCTGGCAGGAGCGCAAGCGCGACGCCATCACCCACCCTTATTTGCAGGAAAAGCTGTATTGGGGACTGATTCCCTATGTGCAGGCATTGCTGCTGGCGAGGTACCTGCGTGGCGACCTGGACGGCTATCCAACCTTTTTCTGGAAGTGATGACATGCTCGTGCTGATTACCTATGATGTGAATACCACGGATGCCGATGGGCGCAGGCGACTTCGCGCTGTCGCAAAAAAGTGTACCGCCCACGGACAGAGGGTACAGAACTCGGTCTTTGAATGCCTCGTGGACGCGGCCCAGTATCGGCTGTTGCAGGCTGAGCTCAAGGCGATCATCGATCCGGACAAGGATAGCCTGAGGTTCTACAGCCTCGGTAATAAATACCAGTCCAGAGTGGAGCACGTCGGCGCAAAGCAGGCTTACGCGCCGGAGGGTACCCTGATTCTGTAGTGCGAAGGTGAAGCGTCCATTGTCCGCCTGGGAGCTTCGCACTTGATTGGACGCTGCGCGTCCATGCGTTTGGCGGATAATAATGTGGAATACTGATGTGTTTAACCATGCATTAATGGTTGATCGTGTAGAATTGTGCAATTCGCGGCTGTGAATATGTGCAATTTTGCTGTCTCGCCCCACACGGGGCGAGTGGATTGAAATACCCCCGCCCCGGCTTCTCCGTGTCTGATGCGCGGCGTCTCGCCCCACACGGGGCGAGTGGATTGAAATAATATCGTTTTATTACAGGCTTGGCGGGACGTACGTCTCGCCCCACACGGGGCGAGTGGATTGAAATACCCGACGCAAAAGCCGGTAAAGCTGCTGAAACGCGTCTCGCCCCACACGGGGCGAGTGGATTGAAATTGGATGAATAAGGTCGGATGGGGTGAAGTGCTGGAGTCTCGCCCCACACGGGGCGAGTGGATTGAAATTGGGTGTCGGCGGTGCCCGCGGCGCGGGTCGCGGTCTCGCCCCACACGGGGCGAGTGGATTGAAATAGGACTTGCGGAAGTGTTTGCACTGGTGCCATGTGTCTCGCCCCACACGGGGCGAGTGGATTGAAATATGCTTATAGTGTAAGGTTTTGCGCCCTTCGCCAGTCTCGCCCCACACGGGGCGAGTGGATTGAAATTATTCTGACAATGAAGTGGGCGAAGTTGTTAGGAAGTCTCGCCCCACACGGGGCGAGTGGATTGAAATAATTAGCGTTGTCCAGTCCACGCCCAGCGCGTCGCCGTCTCGCCCCACACGGGGCGAGTGGATTGAAATTCCAGGCCTCTTCCAGATGCTTTCTGTGGCGTGTCTCGCCCCACACGGGGCGAGTGGATTGAAATTGGCTAACATTAACATCACTAAACCCTCGGCAAGTCTCGCCCCACACGGGGCGAGTGGATTGAAATAAGGCCCAGCTTCTTTGCAGCCATCAGCCGCCCGTCTCGCCCCACACGGGGCGAGTGGATTGAAATTAGAGAAGTATCATGTTTATGGGCGGCGATCCGGCGTCTCGCCCCACACGGGGCGAGTGGATTGAAATCGTGAAGCTGTGCAATGAGACCGTGACCGTATTCGTCTCGCCCCACACGGGGCGAGTGGATTGAAATGACTGCAGCACGGACTATCTGCTGGGCCTGACCGTCTCGCCCCACACGGGGCGAGTGGATTGAAATTCAGCTTGCTGCCCATGTCCAGCAGCTTTTCGTCGTCTCGCCCCACACGGGGCGAGTGGATTGAAATATAGATGCCCTGCTCGGTGTACAGCCAGGCCTTCGTCTCGCCCCACACGGGGCGAGTGGATTGAAATTTCTACTTCTCTCGATCTTGATTATTATGGCAAGTCTCGCCCCACACGGGGCGAGTGGATTGAAATATCACCGGCAACAAGATGTCGGAGGAGGAGCAGCAGTCTCGCCCCACACGGGGCGAGTGGATTGAAATAACAAGGGTATGGTTATATCAAATCATACCCGCGTCTCGCCCCACACGGGGCGAGTGGATTGAAATACGGCGGCGGTGACGCCCGCAAAGCCGTTACACAGTCTCGCCCCACACGGGGCGAGTGGATTGAAATGGAAAGGGCCTCCAGGGCGGCGGCGATGCGCTGGTCTCGCCCCACACGGGGCGAGTGGATTGAAATCCGTGAAAACGTTAGCGCATTTGAGAGCGGGCGCAGTCTCGCCCCACACGGGGCGAGTGGATTGAAATATCTGCTCTGTCATTGTACTGTCCCCCAGAAGATCGTCTCGCCCCACACGGGGCGAGTGGATTGAAATTCCTATTCGTGGCGTATCCAAGCTGTGCCGCCGGTCTCGCCCCACACGGGGCGAGTGGATTGAAATAATTCCGGGGAATCACAGCTGAATAATGATGCAGTCTCGCCCCACACGGGGCGAGTGGATTGAAATAATATCGGTGGAACTGCAAAGTTTACCCCTGCCGAGTCTC
>OMZP01000007.1:82910-93336 GCA_900315585.1 uncultured Eubacteriales bacterium
TGCGCTTGCCTCCGTATGGCACAGCTCCGGCGTCTCGCCCCACACGGGGCGAGTGGATTGAAATAGAACACGGGCACAAATCAAAAAACCTATAACAGTCTCGCCCCACACGGGGCGAGTGGATTGAAATTCTTATCGTCCTCATATTTGCACAAGTACCAACGTCTCGCCCCACACGGGGCGAGTGGATTGAAATATGTGGCGCAAAATCACAGACAGTGACGAAAAGGTCTCGCCCCACACGGGGCGAGTGGATTGAAATTTCTCTGCCAATGGCAAGGTTGGCGACGGTCTGTGTCTCGCCCCACACGGGGCGAGTGGATTGAAATCAAGGAACTCTATAAGGATGATGGATTTGCCGATGGTCTCGCCCCACACGGGGCGAGTGGATTGAAATTGTACCTCAATCAATACGATTTCGCCAGCTACCAGCGTCTCGCCCCACACGGGGCGAGTGGATTGAAATTGCTCCTGCTCATCGGCGGTAACGGCTGGGGCATGGTCTCGCCCCACACGGGGCGAGTGGATTGAAATTTCCATGTTTTCGCCTCCTACAGCATAAAAATAGTCTCGCCCCACACGGGGCGAGTGGATTGAAATAGATGCTCAAATACCTCATGATTTCTTCACGGGCGTCTCGCCCCACACGGGGCGAGTGGATTGAAATATTAGCACTATACTCTGCCGCTCTTTGTAAAGAGTCTCGCCCCACACGGGGCGAGTGGATTGAAATAAGGCTTACCTATGTTCTCGCCTGTGAAGGCATAGTCTCGCCCCACACGGGGCGAGTGGATTGAAATCTCACGCTCACTCACAATCGGGTGTCCAGCTTTACGTCTCGCCCCACACGGGGCGAGTGGATTGAAATTCGATGGGCCGCTGTCCGTTGTTCACCGGCGTGGTGTCTCGCCCCACACGGGGCGAGTGGATTGAAATCCGGTTGTGTTTGGTGCCGTCCTAACGTGAACACTGTCTCGCCCCACACGGGGCGAGTGGATTGAAATAACACAGTTTATCGGGGATTGCTCTGGGTTTGTCGTCTCGCCCCACACGGGGCGAGTGGATTGAAATGGATTGCCGAACACCACTTCCTCGTCGGGCTTCAGTCTCGCCCCACACGGGGCGAGTGGATTGAAATGGCAACGTGATCGCCTGCATCCTGTTCGGGCTGGTGTCTCGCCCCACACGGGGCGAGTGGATTGAAATCACGTTGCCCGGGTCGGCGTCGGGGTCGCCCGGGTCTCGCCCCACACGGGGCGAGTGGATTGAAATTACATTGTGTCGAACAAGCGCGGAGGCACGCGGTCTCGCCCCACACGGGGCGAGTGGATTGAAATCTTTGCTATTTTATGGCCCGTGAAAACGAGGACGGTCTCGCCCCACACGGGGCGAGTGGATTGAAATCAACTGCGGGGCAATTTTGGAGAAAAGGGGTAAAAGTCTCGCCCCACACGGGGCGAGTGGATTGAAATCCGTGAAAATGTTAGCGCGTTTGAGAGTGGAAGAAGTCTCGCCCCACACGGGGCGAGTGGATTGAAATAAGCGGGCGTCTCAGTATAACCGCTTCAAGGAGGTCTCGCCCCACACGGGGCGAGTGGATTGAAATAGGATCAAGGCTGTGGGCCACGATGAAAAGTTCGTCTCGCCCCACACGGGGCGAGTGGATTGAAATCATAACTTGACCCACGTAAAACGGGTTTGCATGAGTCTCGCCCCACACGGGGCGAGTGGATTGAAATGGATTGACGGCGATGTCACCCCATAGGCCGCGCTGTCTCGCCCCACACGGGGCGAGTGGATTGAAATAGCTTTTGCCGAATCGCGTTTGCGATGTCGCCCAGGTCTCGCCCCACACGGGGCGAGTGGATTGAAATCCTCGATGACCCGGCACAGCGCCACCGGGCTGTTGTCTCGCCCCACACGGGGCGAGTGGATTGAAATTTCGGATGATCTGCTCCACGGGCTCCGCGTTCGCCGTCTCGCCCCACACGGGGCGAGTGGATTGAAATCAATGCGAATGCCTATCCTGCATCGCGCCGATCTGTCTCGCCCCACACGGGGCGAGTGGATTAATGATCTATGCAAAAAAACAACCCGAACCGGCATATCAACACGCGATATGCCGGTTCGGGCCAAAAGCATTATATAAGGACAGCATTATTCAGAGGAACAGCGCCCTCATGTAGTCCTGCAGCGTATGCAGCACCCTGACCACTTCCAACTGATCCCCTTCGCAAAGGTAGAATATCCGGTAGTTCTCGCAGACCAGGAACCGATAATCTGTATGGACGGAGAGAACGGCATCCAGTGGCGTGCCTCTCTCGGGCATATCCCGGAGACTTTCGATGCTGGTACGAAGCAGCTTGAGGATGCGCTGGGCGGCGTCGGGATTGGCCAGCTCATCGCTGATATAATCGCGGATGCCGATCAAATCCCTTCGCGCCGCCGGGGAAACGATCACGTTTGCCATGCTTACACACCCAGCCCTTGGAAGGCCTCGTCGATGGTCAGGCCACCTTCCCTGCGCAGGGATTCCACTCCCTTGGAGAGCTCGGTCAGCAGACGGATGGTCGCCAGCTGCTTCTCGTAGTCCGCGATGCTTTGGACGACATACTTCCCACGGCCATTCTTGGTGAGGTACACCGGCGAGCCGTCGTCGCAATGGCCCAATACCTCACCATAGTTTTTCAAATCGGATACTGGTATAATGCTCGGCATGAAGTTCAACTCCCTCCGTTCGATTGTCGTCATCTTCCCTGTGGGAGCCGACGACCCAGGAAACGTTCCGTTTCCCTAATCAGCATTATACCAGAATTTCATCTGAGATTCAACGGTAAATTTCACCCATAATCAAATCCGGCACAAGTTTCCAGATGAATCGAGACCGTTGTGAGAAAGCGTTTTGCAGGATGCAGGTTTTTTCCTGCAACTCGCTTTTTCCGTCCTATATCCCATTTTCAGAGCCGTTTGACACTCCATTTTGCCCGAAAAAGTCCTCCGTGCAGATTTTGGTGCGCAAAATGGAGCAGATGCCATTGAAATCGTGTGTTATTTAATAGGATAGTTTCCCAAAATTTGCCCCCAAATTTGGTATTTCATACCCGGAGTGTCATTGGTTCGAATCCGATCGCCGGTACCAACAAAAATCTGTGAGGTTTTCGTGAATCTCACAGATTTCTTTTGGTTCTTCACGGAATTTCCCGGGATCTGGCACTCATGCCCGGAGCGGGGCGGCGCGGGGTTGGGGCGTCGGTCGGGCATCGCGGGAAAAGGCGTCACAATCCGGGGGAAATGGGGCAAAAAACGGCAATCTGGGCATTTGTTTCACATTTATTACAAATCTATTGAAGCCTATTACAGAATGATGTATAATCCCATGTGAAAACGGAATGGGAAGGCAGAAACGATGCGAAAATGGATTGCGGTGCTGGCGCTGGCGGTGATGCTGGCGTGCATGCTGATGCCCCACGTCAGCTTCACGGAGGACCGGGACACGGTGCTCCTGGCGAAGGCCATCTATGCCCTGGCGCGCAACGAGAGCTATGACACCAAGCTGGCCATCGGCACGGTGGCCATGAACCGGCTGGAGAGCGTGTGGTTCGCGGACGACCTGGGCGGCGTGCTGAACGAGCAGCACCAGTTCCCCTTGGGCAGCCGCTACGACAACCAGAGCCTCCAGGCCGCCCACGCGGTGCTGTCGGGGCAGCGGGCCCTGGGCGCCGACGCCCTCTACTATCAGTCCCTCGCCGCCTCCCAGCCCCGCAAGGACGCGCCCCTGGCCACCGTCGGGGGGTTCGCGTTCTACGACAGGGCGTGAAGAAGGATACAAAAAACCACCCGGAAGGGCAATGACATTTATACTAAATTCCTTCTAAAACATGTACAAATGCGGAGTGGATTTTTCGTTCTGGCAAAGCTGAGCGGAGGGAGGCGATGCAGCGCATCGTTGACCCCCTTTACACAAGGGAGGCTTTGGGCACAAAAACGAAAGGCTTCCCTGTGTAAGGGGAGCTGTCTGCGAAGCAAACTGAGGGGTTGTCTTCGCCGAGAAGCCTTATCTGAATGTCATTGCCCGGAAGGGTGGTTTTTTTGTGGGGATTGACGGGGAGCCTCGATAGAGGTATGCGTATTTTCAAACCGGACAGCATGAATGCTGTCCCTACGAATGTCGTCGCGCGGTGCCGCAAGCCCGTAGGGACGCCATTCATGGCGTCCGCGGATGCAGGGTGCAGGGGCGGACTATCCAGCGTTGCGCCGCCCGCCCACGGGGAAACGACCTCTTCCGCCCCCTTCGGGGGCACCTTCCCCTAAAGAGGAAGGCTTTGTGGAAATCGAGGCGGTATAGCCTCCCTCATCCAGTGGCGGCGATTTCATCCGCCCTGGGGGCCTATCCGATCTCAAACTCCCCCGTCCGGCTCAGCTCGCCGCCGTCCTTGCCGATCTGGGCGACGGAGAAGGCGGGGAGCTCCACGCCGTCGTCCAGGTGGGCGGCGATGTGCTCGGGATCGATGTAGAGGGTGTCCAGCACGGTGCCGTCCTGGGCGACGATCCTGCTGAATTCGGTGAAGTGCTCGCCGGTGACCAGCAGCCGGTGATACTCCCGCGCCGCGTCGGTGACGACGATGTCCCGGCTGCCCAGGCGCATGTCGGTGCGCTCGTAGGGGAACTGGCCGGCGAAGGCCTCCCGGTCGCCGTAGAGCATGTCGTATTCCAACATTTGCAGCTTGTCCAGGTAGGCCTCCCCCGCCTCCCCGGCTTCCTCGGACTGGTGCAGCTTCGTGACCACGCCGCCGGAGAAGCCCAGCTGCTTGAGCACGTGGCTGTTCAGCCGGTAGGCCTGGAGGTCCGGGGCCTCGAATGTGCCGCCGAAGTTGTTCCAGATCACGTAGCGGCTGGCGTAGATGCTGCCGGTGGTGAGCAACTCGTTCTCCAGCTCCATGGCGGGCAGGTGGTCGCCGTAGGCCACCACCACGGTGGGCTCGTCGAACTTCAACAGCGCCAGCGTGAGCCGCTTCAGGAACTCGTCGGTGCCGGGCAGGGCGTTGACGAAGTTCTGGAACGGGGCCAGGGGGATGGTCTCCGGCAGGGAGAGCACCTCGATGTCCCCCTCCTTCGGCTCGTAGGTCTCGGCGTACTTGCCGTGGGTCTCCACCGCCACGCAGTACACCAGGTCGCGGGCCTCGGTGGTGCGCAGGGCGGTGAGGATCTCCTGGGTCAGGCCGCCGTCCTTCGCCCAGCCCACGGGGGTGTACTTCACGTTCTCCATGTACTCCAGCGGCACGAACCGGTCGAAGCCCAGGTTCGGGTAGACCATGTTGCGCCCGTAGAAGGAGGCGCTGTTGTTGTGCACGGCCGTGGCCTCGTAGCCGTAGTCCTTCAAATTGTAGCACATGGATTCGCAGGTGGTGTCCTGCAGGATCGTGTTGTAGGGATACTCCCCCGCGCCGAAGAAATCCAGGTTCAGGCCGGTGATGATCTCAAATTCCGTGTTGGCGGTGCCGCCACCGATGGTGGGCACATAGAGCAGCCCGCTGGGAAAGCGGCTGCACATGCGGTTGAACCAGGGCGTGGGGTCGGCGGAATATTCGCTGCCGATGATGGTGTTCACGTCGAAGAAGGATTCCAGCTGCACGAACACCAGGTTCGGGTGGGCCAGGTTGTCCTTGGCGCCGAACACCGGGTAGACGATCTCCTCCGCCTCCGGCTCCTCCCCGATGTCGGTCAGGATCTCCGCCACCGTCTCCGGGGAATACTCCTCCGGGCGCACGATGCCCTGGCGGCCGAAGGTGAAGGTGAAGCAGGTGACGAAGCCGAAGTCGTTGTAGGCGTCCACCAGGCTGTCGAACCGGCTGGGCAGGACCTCGCCCCGCACGCCCAGGGCCGCCACCATGGCCGTGAGCAGCACGAAGCCCACGAAGGCCGTCAGCGACCGGGGGAAGTTGTAGCGCCTGCGCCGGGGCATCCGGGCGAACAGCATGATCACCAGGCCGATGGCCAGGAAGCCGGCGGCGAAGATGGCGATGATCTTGGCCCAGGTGTAGTAGATCGTGATCAGAGAGAAGGCGTCCTTGAGCATCAGGATGTCCACCGAGCAGAAGGGCTGGGTGCGCTCCTTGATGACCATGTATTCCACCACGCCCAGCACCAGCCACACCAGGGCCGCGGTGATCAGCACGGCGCGGCGGCGCTTGAACAGCTCCGAGAACACCAGCGTGGTGAGGATGATGAGCACGCTGAACCCGAAGGCCACCGGGCGGCTGCCGATGAAGGCGAACAGCCGCGCCGGGGACAGCCCCCGATTCAAAAGCTCCACCACCAGCGCCAGCCCCAGCGCCATCGCCGGCAGGACGATCATCCGGCGCCGCAGCGGGGTGGTGTCATATACGGTTTTGCGCTGCACCTTTGACCTTTGCGATTTGGCAGGCATGAGACCCTCCCCCAGTATCACTTGATGCTCAAAGAGGGATTAGGGATTAGGAAATGCCTTTTTTCGGCTTTCAACCAGGCCGTCGCGACAGACGCCGCGGCAGCCACTATTCCTAATCCCTAATCCCTCTTCCCTAATCCCTCCAAAATTTTTTACCAGTCGTCGCTCCCGTCCTCCGGAATGACCTTCTCCATCGCGGCGATGGCGCATTCGATCATGCTGTCGTCGGGCTCGCGGGTGGTCAGGTGCTGCAGCCACTTGCCGGGGGCGGAGATCACGCGGGTGCAGGCGTTGTCGTGGCGGCCGGCGAACTTGATCAGCTCGTAGCCGATGCCCACCACCACCGGGAAGGTGAGCAGCTTGAGGCCCGTGCGCAGCAGCAGGTTGTCCACCCGGATGAACATGGAAACGACGATGCCCACGATGAGCATCAGGATCATGAAGCTGGTTCCGCAGCGGGGGTGGAAGCGGGTCTGGGGCCGCACGTTCTCCACCGTCAGGGGCAGGCCCTTCTCGTAGCAGAAGATGGTCTTGTGTTCCGCGCCGTGGTACATGTAGGTGCGGCGGATGTCCTTCATCAGCGACGTGGCCCACACATAGCCCACGAACAGCAGTATGCGCAGCACGCCCTCGAAGCATGCCCGCAGGGTGTAGTTCTGGGCGATGGCGGGGGCGGAGAAGGTGATCCACTTCCACAGCTGCATGGGCAGGTACACGAACAGGCCCAGGCCCAGCGCCACGGCCAGCACCGTCGCGATGGGCATCATCAGCTTTTCAAACAGCTTGTCCCCCACGCTCGGCCCCTTGGCCTTTTTCTTTGCGTCCTCCTCGTCCTCGATGCCGGACAGCTCCGCCGAGCGCATCAGGCACTTGTAGCCGAAGGAGAGGCTGTCGATCATGTTGAAGATGCCCCGAATGAAGGGCAGCTTCAGGATCTTCGCCCGGTTGGCTCCCTTGGTGGGGTACTCCTCCAGGATGATCTCGTTGGTCTTTGTATTGCGAACCGCCATCGCCGTCTTCTGCGGGCCCCGCATCATGATGCCCTCGATCAGCGCCTGGCCGCCGATGCTCGTCTTCTTCGTCGCCATTGGGTACTTCCTTTCCGCGGCGGGCTCCCCCGCCACATCTGTCCATGATATATTATACTCGGCAATCCGCTGTTGTCAAATATCATTATAGCCGGGAATGTAGACTGATTATAAACAACTAACCGGCATGGGGCGGGCGGCGCAACGCCGCCCCTGCAAATCGCTTTGAGCCCGCGCCTTCGCTCAAACCGACAAACGAAGCGGCGCACCGTCATTCTGAGCGGAATATCGCCTGCGGCGATATGCAGCCGAAGAATCTGTACGCGGCGAGGCTGGCCCGCCTTTCATTTTCCATTCCCCGCCTCGATTCCGCTTGCTCCCTCCCGCCGAATCTGTTATAATTAATTCAGTACATTAAACACCAAGGGAGGAATCCACCATGCCCAGCCGCGTTGTCGATTGGAAGACCATCACCGATTTTGTCATCGAAGCCTTTATGAAGTACGGCGTTCCGGAGGAGGACGCGAAGATCTGCGCCGACGTGCTGCTGGAGAGCGACCGCCGGGGCATCGAGAGCCACGGCGTGAACCGCTTCAAGCCCATCTACCTGGACCGCATCACAAGCGGCGTGCAGAAGCCCGTGACGAACCTGGAGATCCTGAAGGAGACCCCCACCACCGCCGTGGTGGACGGCCACGACGGCATGGGCCAGGTCGTGGGCTACCGCTGCATGGAGCTGGCCATCAAGAAAGCCAAGGAATACGGCATGGGCATGGTGGTGGCCCGCAATTCCTGCCACTACGGCATCGCGGGCTACTACACCTCCATGGCCACGAAGGCCGGCTGCATCGGCATGACCGGCACCAACGCCCGGCCGTCCGTCGCGCCCACCTGGGGCGTGGAGGGCATCTTCGGCACGAACCCCTTCACCCTGGGCGTGCCCACCGACGAGCCCTTTGACTTCAACTTCGACTGCGCCACCTCCATCACCCAGAACGGCAAGTTCGAGTACTACGAGCGCATCGGCCACGACGTGATCCCCGGCACCGTAATCGGCGACGACGGCGAGCCCGTCACCGGCGGCGGCGGCGCGGCCCTGAAGCGCATCCGCCAGGGCACGGCGGCGCTCTTGCCCGTGGGCGGCATCGGCGAGGAGCTGGGCGGCTACAAGGGCTACGGCTTCAACATGTTCGTGGAGCTGATGTGCGCCACCCTGTCCGACGGCTACTTCGGCAAGCAGCTGAACGGCGTGGACGAGAACGGCAACAAGTGCGCCCCCCGCCTGGGCCACTTCTTCATCGCCATCGACACCGACCACTTCATGGGCGAGGACGTCTGCCGCAGGAAGGCCGGGGAGATCGCCCGCCTGGCCCGGAGTTCCAGGAAGATGCCCGGGGCCGAGCGCATCTGGACCGCCGGGGAGAAGGAATATGAGATCCGCCTGGCCCGCAAGGACGGCGTGCCCATCAACGAGTCCGTGCAGGGCGAGCTCAACTTCGTCCGCCACGAGACCGGCCTGGACGACAAATACCGCTTCCCCTGGGACTGCTGAGCAGTCGGGCATTTGCTGCCGCCCTTTCTGTACACGATTCCCCGCGCCACTGATTCAAGCGCGGGGAATCTTCGTGGGTGATGTTTGCGGACAGCATGAATGCTGTCCCTACGAGCGCGGGATTTCTTTGTTGTGCGCCTCCAAAAGCCTTCCCCTTTGGGGAAGGTGGCACGGCGAAGCCGTGACGGATGAGGTCGTTTCCCTTGACCACAGGGCGTTCCATCCCACTCGCCGCCGCCGGGGCGGGGCCCCGGGCCCCACTCGCTGCCGCTTTTCTATACACGAAATCCCGCGCCACTGATTCCAGCGCGGGATTTCTTCCGCCCAAAAACATCTAAACCTGTTTTCGAGGTTGCCAATCTCGGCCCGACATGCTATGATAAACCCGTGGATCGGGGATTCACAATACGCGATACGGAGGTACAACGTCATGAAGCAGAAAATGGAGACCGTGGCGGCATAGCGATGGCTATGTGAATACCAACCCCATATAGCCGTCGCTTTCCTGCCACCAACACCAGGAGGGCACACATGGGCTATATCAAGGCGGACGCGCTGCTTCCGCCCGAATTGCTCCGCCGAATCCAGGATTACGCCGAGGGCCAGCTGCTGTACATCCCCCGCCGGGACGCCAAGCGCAGCGACTGGGGCTCCCTCAGCGGCGCACGGCTGCGCCTGCAGCGCCGCAACGCCCGGATTCGCCGCGAGCGTCGGCTGGGCAGCACCGTCCAGGAGCTGGCAGAGCGATACTATCTGTCCGAGAAGAGCATCCAGCGCATCCTTCGGGACGGCGCGCCCTCCGAGGCATCCGACGATTGGAGCGAGGAGGGCATCCCATGAACCGAGAAAACAAGCGACGGTCCTTCGAGAAGGGCTATTACCGGAACCACCCCTGCGACGAGAGCTTCACCTGCCGCCAGTGCGGCCGGCTGGTGACGCCCGACGGCGCGGGCACCCAGCATCGAAACCACTGTCCCAACTGCCTCGCCAGCCTGCACGTGGACGACGCGCCCGGCGACCGGGCCGCCGACTGCGGCGGGCGCATGGAGGCGGTGGCGGTGTGGGTGAAGAAGAACGGCGAGTGGGCCATCGTCCACCGCTGCGCCCGCTGCGGCAAGCTCAGCGCCAACCGCATCGCCGCGGACGACAACCCCATGAAGCTGATGTCCCTCGCCCTCACCCCGCTGGGCCAGCCCCCGTTCCCGCTGGAGCGCATCGAGGAGCTGACCCGCCTGATGGGCGGCGAGGGACGGATGGAATAGGAAAAGACCCGGATTGCCACGTCGAGCCTGACATGGCAATCCGGGCCTTCAAATAAAGGGCTCTTCACGGAAACTTGTGGGATGCATGGAAATGTATGGCAGAACACTACCTTCAATGCCGCAGGACAACGCAACGTACAGATCCTTCGCTCCGCTC
>OMZP01000017.1 GCA_900315585.1 uncultured Eubacteriales bacterium
GCGCGCCGCCGCCACGGGGGCCTCGCTCTGCACGGGCACGTCGGCGTTCACGGCGTTCAGGGCCGTCACCGCGTCCGGCGCGCCGTGGGGCCGCAGGATCAGCACCACCGCCGCGATGATCACCACCGCGATGGCCGCCAGCACCGCGATGGCGATGCGGTTCTGGCGGCGCTGGGCCTCGTATTCCTGGCGGGTCATGCGCCGGGGCGCGGATGATCTCGGTCTGTTTTGCATGGATTTATCCTCCGTAAGCGGGAACGGCTTCCCGCTGTTGAATCAGTCGCCCTCCGTGTCCGACGCGCTGCTTCCCGGCGGCACGCCGTCGTCCTCCTCCGGGGCCATGTGGTCTTCCACAGGATCGGGCACCGGGATGGGCTCGACGACTTCGGGGATTTCGGGCCGGGCCGCCTTGGTCTTGGGGCGCAAGATCAGCGCCAGCGCCAGGACGATCAGCACGAGGATGCCACAGATGATGGCGAGGGTGAGGCGGTTCTTCCGCTTCCGGGCCTGTTGCTGCCGACGGCTCGCGGCTCGATTTGCGGCCGGGCGACGGTTCGCGCCCTGGGAGGGTGCCGGTCGGCGCGCTGCGCTCTGCGTTGACGGGCGGCGGTTCGCGCCCTGGGAACCGGATGATCTGGGTTTGTTCTGCATGGCTTTGTCCTCCGTTGTTGGAAAAATATGAACCTATTCTATGGCATCGTTGGGCTCCTCCACGTCCAGGCCGGGAGCGGGCGCGGGCGCTTCGGGCGCGGTTTCATCGGGCGCGTCGGGCTCCACGTCATAGTACGCGCCGCAGACCGGGCAGCGGGGCTCGCCGTTCTCCCGCAGCGCGCCGCAACCGGGGCAGTATTCCCCCACGGCCACGGGCTCCGGCTTCGGGGCCTCGTCCGGCAGGCGCTTGCCGCAGGCGGAGCAGAACTTCGCCTCCCGGGGGAACACCGCACCGCAGCTCAGGCACCGCTTGTATTCCCGGGCGGCGTCCCGCTTCTCGGTCAGCTCCTTCACCTGTAACTCCGCCGCGCGGATGCGGACGGCCAGGGCCTCGGCCTCCTCGCCGCCCCCGCCGCCGTAGCACAGCCGGCCAAAGCGGGCGAACAGCTGCTCCAGGGCGGCCTCGGCGGCGCGCAGCTCGCCGTTCAGGCGGGTGACCTCCGCGCCCTCCTTGGACTTCTCGGTCACGGAGCGCGCCACGCTGGAAAACCGCTTGCCGAACTCATTCAAAAAATCCATGGGATTCGCCTTTCTGTCAGAGACTATATTATATCATAGTAATCATAAACCATTTGCCGCGATAAATCAAGTATCGGAGCGCGATTTCGGGGAAACAATAGCCGAAAAAGGAGGATCGGTCCATCATGTTCACGCTGTTTTTCCGCGGGGCGCTTCTGTACGTGGTGATGATCGTCACGATGCGGGCCCTGGGCAAGCGCCAGCTGGGCGAGCTGGAGCCCTATGAGCTGGCCATGACGATCCTGCTGGCGGACCTGATCTCCTCCCCGATGGAGAGCGTGGGCACGCCGCTGCTCCACGGGCTGCTCCCGGTGGCGGCCATGTTCGTGGTCCACGGCGTCATCACGCTGGCCTCCCTGCGGTGGGACAGGTTCCGGGCACTGGTGTCCGGCAAGCCCGCGCTGGTGATCAACCGGGGCGCGATCGACCAAAAAGAGCTGGACCGGCTGTGTCTGAGCGTGGCGGACCTGCTGGAGGGCCTGCGGGGCGCGGGCTTTTTGGACCCCTCGGAGGTGGGCACGGCCATCGTGGAGGCCAACGGCGCCATCACCGCCTTCCCCGCCGGGGCAGATCGGCCCCCGAAGGCGTCGGAGCTGGGGCTCGACCCCGGCTACGAGGGCCTGCCCATGGCGCTGATCACCGGCGGGCGGGTGCAGCCCCACAACCTGCGGCAGACCGGTCTGAGCCGGGACTGGCTGGATGGGGTGCTCAAGGCGCGGGGGCAGACCGTGGAGGGGGTCTTCCTCGCCACGCTGGATACCCAGGGCCGCCTGACGCTGCAGCTCGTCGGCGGCGGGCTGCTGCGGTTCCAGGCGATCCCGGAGGAGGAGGTGGCGTGGTGAATGAAGCGGACGCTGATACTGACGCTGGCGGTGCTGGCGGCGGCGCTGGCGGTGTGCGCCCTGGGCCAGCGGGCGCTGGACGGCACCGTGGACGAGGCGGAGCGATTGCAGAGCCAGGCGGTGCTGGCCGCCACGGAGCATCGCATGGCCGACGCCAAGACGTTCATCCATGACCTGGCCGCGCTGTGGGACGAGCGCGCGGGCATGCTGGAGACCCTCGCCAGCCACGACGCGCTGCACGACGTGGGCGCGGCGCTGGTGGAGGCGCAGATCTGCCTGGAGTGCGAGGATAGGGACGACTTCCTGCGCACCATGTCCACCGTGTACATGGGCCTGGAGCACCTGAAGGACGAGGAGGCCGTGCGGCTGTCGAATTTATACTAACTTCGTTGACTTTCCCGGATGGCGGGCATAGAATGGTATCAACAGAAATTGCTTTTCTCCGGTCGCTCTCGACCTCATCCGACCTCGCATACGGCACCATAGGTGCCTGCTCGGCCACCTTCCCCAAGGGGGAAGGCTAACACTCTGGAGGTACTCATGCACAAAAGCGCGCGAAACATGACCGAGGGCAGCGTGGTGCGGCACCTGCTGCGCTACTCGATCCCGGCGATCCTGGGCGATTTGTTCCAGGTGACCTACAACACCGTGGACTCGGTAATCGTGGGCCAGTACGCCGGGGCCGGGGCGCTGGCGGCGGTGGGCGTGGCCAGCCCGCTGATGAGCATCGCCATGTTCTTCATCATCGGCATGGGCATCGGCGCGTCGGTTCTGATGAGCGAGTTCTACGGCGCGGGCGACGGGCGGTCCCTTCGGCGGGAGTTCGCCACCACCCTGGCCATGGGCGCGGCCTTCAGCGCCGCCATCGCGCTGTCGCTGTTTATGCTGGCGGAACCGCTGCTGCGGCTGTGCCGGACGCCGGAGGCGATCCTTGGCGACACGGCGGGATACCTGCGCATCGTGGCCCTGGGCATGATCGTCACCTCCCTCTACAACATCCTCGCCGCGGCCTCCCGGTCCATCGGCGACACGCTGACGCCGCTGATCTGCCTGGT
This sequence comes from uncultured Eubacteriales bacterium, assembly GCA_900315585.1. Lineage (GTDB taxonomy): Bacteria > Bacillota > Clostridia > Christensenellales > Aristaeellaceae > UBA2862. The sequence continues at coordinate 3,128 of OMZP01000017.1, forward strand.
GGCGGGGTCGCTGACGAACGTGGGGCTGGATCTGCTGTTCGTGGCGGTGTGGGGCTGGGGCGTGGCCGGGGCGGCCTACGCCACGGTGATCTCCCAGGCCATCGCGGCGGTGCTCTGCGCGGTGCTGCTGAGGCGGAACGAGCCGGTGCTGTTCAGCCGGGCGGACTTCTCTGTGGACCGGGGCCTCTTCCGCCGCACGCTGCGCTTTTCTGCTCCCAGCGCCATGCAGCAGGCGGGCGTGTACGTGGGCAAGCTCCTGGTGCAATCGGCGGTCAACCCCTTGGGCGTGAGCGCCATCGCCGCCTTCAACGCCGTGAACCGGCTGGACGACTATGCGCTGATCCCGGAGCGGGACATCTCCGGCGGCGAGACCGTGCTCGTGGCCCAGAACCACGGCGCGGGCCGGACGGACCGGATGCGGAAGGGCTTTCAGGCCGCGATGCTGCTGGAGGTGGTCTACGGGCTGATCGTGTCCGTGGCGATCTTCGCGCTGGCGGAGCCGCTGATGGGGCTGTTCGTGGCGAAGGAGGAGGCGGAGGTGGTGCGCCTGGGCGTGCGCTACCTGCGGCTCATGGGCTTCTTCTACTTCATGCCCGGCATCACCAACGGCCTGCAGGGCTACATGCGCTCCATTGGCAAGATGAACATCACCATGTACGTCACCTACTCCCAGATGTTCACCCGGGCGATATTCACCTATATCCTCATCGGCAGCCTGGGCCTGGACGCCGTGCCCCTGGCCTGCGTGGCGGGCTGGATATTGATGATGGTGTGGGAGATCGGGCTGATGGTGAAGTGGCGCAGGGATGGGCGGCTGTATAGGCTTTAATTGGTTGAACATGGTTCAACCAATCAAAATGAATTGCGCCTTCGGCGCGTGAATTGGTCTGGCGACCATGGTTTGCCCTGACGGGCATGATTGGCGCTGAGGCGCATGGGAATAGGCGCAATTCAAATCATGGCACGAAGTGCCAAATCATGGTGCAAAGCGCCAATTCATGACTGCGAAGCAGTCAAATCATCGTTCTCGCTTTTTGTTTGATCCTTTTAAGGAGTTTTTACCATGACCGACACCGATTACATGAACGAAGCCCTGATCGAGGCCCGGCTCGCGGCGGAGGCGGGCGAGATGCCCGTGGGCTGCGTGATCGTGCGGGACGGAGCCATCATCGCCCGGGCCCACAACGAGTGCGAGGCCCTGGACGACGCCACGGCCCACGCGGAGCTGCTGGCGATCCGGCGGGCCAGCGCGGCCTGCCGGGACTGGCGGCTGAACCGGTGCACCCTCTACGTGACGCTGGAGCCCTGCCCCATGTGCGCCGGGGCCATCGTGCAGGCGCGGGTGGGGCGGCTGGTGTTCGGCGCGCCCAATCCCGACCAGGGCTGCGCCGGGAGCCTGTACCGCATATGCGAGGACCCCGCCTTCCCCCACTTCTGCCCCTCGGACGGCGGCGTACTGGCGGAGGAATGCGAGGGTTTGCTGAGCGCCTTCTTCGCCCGGAGGCGCGATAATGTATGATTATACATTTATATTGTATATCGTTCCCGAAAATTAACCCTGTTAACGTATATTTCAGCTTGACATTGCATATTTTTGGAATATAATAGACGCATAAAGCAAAACAAAACCGCCCTCGCGGCGACCAAGGAGCGTTCACCATGAAGAAGAAGATCACCGAAAAGAACTTCAAGAAGATCGTGCTGGCCTATTCCGGCGGCCTGGACACCTCCATCATCATCCCCTGGCTGAAGGAAAACTATCCGGGATGCGAGGTCATCGCCGTGTCCGGCAACGTGGGCCAGGTGGGCGAGCTGGACGGCCTGGAGGAAAAGGCCCTGAAGACCGGCGCCAGCAAGCTGTATGTGGAGGACCTGAACAAGGAGTTCATCGAGGAGGTCGTGATCCCCTCCATGCAGATGGGCGCCAAGTATGAGAATACCTACCTGCTGGGCACCTCCTTCGCCCGGCCCATCATCGCCAAGCGGCTGGTGGAGATCGCCAAGAAGGAGGGCGCGGACGCCATCTGCCACGGCTGCACCGGCAAGGGCAACGACCAGGTGCGCTTTGAGCTGGCCATCAAGGCCTTCGCGCCGGACATGCCCGTGATCGCGCCCTGGCGCATCTGGGACATCAAGGGCCGGGACGAGGAGATCGACTACGCCGAGGCCCACAACATCCCGCTGAAGATCAGCCGGGAGACCAACTACTCCAAGGACAAGAACATGTGGCACCTGAGCCACGAGGGCCTGGAGCTGGAGGACCCCGCCAACGAGCCGAAGTACGCCGGCAACATGGAGATGGGCGTCACCCCCCAGGAAGCCCCCGACGAGGCCGAGTACGTGACCATCGACTTTGAGAAGGGCTGGCCCGTGGCCGTGAACGGCGAGAAGCTGGCCCCCGTGGACCTGGTGTGGAAGCTGAACGAGCTGGGCGGCAAGCACGGCATCGGCATCATCGACATCGTGGAAAACCGGCTGGTGGGCATCAAGTGCCGCGGCGTCTACGAGACCCCCGGCGGAACCATCCTCTACGCCGCCCACGAGAAGCTGGAGCAGCTGTGCCTGGACAAGGCCACCCAGCACTACAAGCAGCGCATGGCCCTGGAGTACGCCGACCTGGTATACAACGGCCAGTGGTACTCTCCCCTGCGGGAGGCCATGACCGCCTTCTGCGAGAAGACCCAGAAGACCGTCACCGGCACCGTACGGCTTAAGCTCTACAAGGGCAACATCATCGGCGCGGGCATGACCAGCCCCTACAGCCTGTACGACCCGGAGATCGCCACCTTCGACGAGGACGACGTCTACGACCAGACCTGGTCCGAGGGCTTCATCACGCTGTACGGCCTGCCCACCGCGGTGTACGCCAAGATGAAGGCGAAGAACGGGCTGGAATGAGAGTGGCGTGTGGAGTGATGTAATGCTCTGATCGCGCTTCCCCTGCACTTGATCGATGTGTACAGATCCTTCGCTCCGCTCAGGATGACAACGACGCGAATGCCTGTCATCCTGAGCATAGCGAAGGATCTGTACGTTTCGTAATACTAAACTCAATCTAAAAGTGAACATATGCGGAGCGGATTTTTCGTTCTGCCTAAGCAGAGCGGAGAGAGGCGATGCAGCGCATCGTTGACCGCAGCGAGGCGACGGCAGGGCGGAAAAGACGCCCGCAGATGGTTGCATTTTAGATTGAGTTTAGTATAAAGAACAACGCGACAAACAGCACTCCCCCTTGCGATTCGGGCAAACGGCGTGTATAATAGATGCAAGCAGATGGAGCGCGAGGGAGGGCTGTCCATGGAGTTCAGGAAGGTCTTTGACGCCATCCCGGAGCAGTTCGACCGGTACCGTCCCCGATACAGCCCGGCGCTGTTTCGGGATGTGATCGAATACGCCGGCGTCGGCCCGGGCAAGTCCGTGCTGGAGATCGGCCCCGGCACCGGCCAGGCCACCGACCCCATCCTGGACACCGGCTGCGACTACCACGCCATCGAGCTGGGCGAGCACCTGTATGAGATGATGCGGCGCAAGTACGGCGAGCGGCCGAACTTCCACATCGTGTTGGGCGACTTCATCACCCACGATTTCGGCACACAGCGGTTCGACCTGATCTACTCCGCCGCCACGATCCAGTGGATCCCGGAGGAAATCGCCTTCTCCAAAACCTTCGAGCTCTTAAAGCCCGGCGGGACGCTGGCGATGATGCTGACCGTCTCCGAATACCGGACGCCCAACCCGGCGCTGTACGAGGCGATCCAGAAGGTCTACGACGCCCACTTCAAGCCCCGGACGCCCTATACCCACGGCGGCTTCGGCTACAATAACGTGCCGAATTACGGCTATGTGGATTTCGAGCGGCGGGAATACCCGGGGCAGCGCGTCTTCACGGCGGAGGAATACGTGGCCTTCTGCGGCACCCACTGCGACCACATGGTCATCCCGGAGCCCCACAGGAGCCGGTTTTTCGACGGCCTGCGGGACGCGGTGCGGACGGCGGGCGACCGCATCGTGTTCAACGACACCTATGTATTGTATTTAACTCAAAAACCCCTTTAATGGTTTTCTTTGGAGGGAGCGCGAGGGAACCTTTCTTTTTCCGAAAAGAAAGGTTCCCTCGCAGAAAGGAATGAAACTATGAAGCTATGGGCGGGCCGCACCGGCGGCGACGTGGACGAGAGGCTCTCGGCCATCAACAACTCCATCGGCTTTGACAGCCGGATGGTTAAACAGGACATTACCGGCTCCATTGCCCACGCGCGGATGCTGGGCAAGGTGGGCGTCATCGACGGGGAGGACGCGGCGAAGATCGTGGAGGGGCTCAAGGGCATCCTCGCCGACCTCGAGAGCGGGGCCTTGGAGATCGACATGACCTGCGAGGACATCCACACCTTTGTGGAGGCCACGCTCACCGAGCGCATCGGCGACGCGGGCAAGCGCCTGCACACCGCCCGCAGCCGCAACGACCAGGTGGCGCTGGACATCCGGATGTATCTGGCGGACGCCATCGACCGGCTGGTCGCCCTGGCGAAGGATCTGACCAGCGCCTTCTGCGACGTGGCGGAGCAGCACCTGGAGACGGTGATGCCCGGCTACACCCACCTGCAGCGGGCCCAGCCCATCACGCTGGCCCACTGGCTGATGGCCTACGCCCAGATGCTGCTGCGGGACATCGAGCGGCTCGCCGACTGCAAGAAGCGCACGCTGATCCTGCCCCTGGGCAGCGGCGCGCTGGCGGGCACCACCTACCCGCTGGACCGGGAGTACGTGGCCGAGCAGCTGGGCTTCAATGGCATCTCCCTCAACAGCCTGGACGGCGTGTCCGACCGGGATTTCGCGCTGGAGCTGCTCGGCGATCTGTCCATCCTGATGGTGCACCTGAGCCGGTTCAGCGAGGAGATCTGCCTGTGGTGCAGCTGGGAGTTCAAGTTCGTCACCCTGGCGGACCAGTTCTCCACCGGCTCCTCCATCATGCCCCAGAAGAAGAACCCGGACATCACCGAGCTGGTGCGCGGCAAGACCGGCCGGGTGTTCGGCGACCTCACCACGCTGCTCACCGCCATGAAGGCCCTGCCCCTGGCCTACAACAAGGACATGCAGGAGGACAAGGAGGCGCTGTTCGACGCCATCGACACCGCGGAGCTGAGCCTGCAGGTGCTCGCTCCGATGCTCCGCACCGCCACCTTCCACCCCGCCAACATGAAAAAGGCCGCCGCCGCGGGCTTCATCAACGCCACCGACTGTGCGGACTACATGGTGAAGAAGGGCGTGCCCTTCCGGGATGCCTACAAGGTGACCGGCCAGCTGGTGAAGTACTGCATCGACCGGGGGCTGACCCTGGACGAGCTGCCCATCGCCGAGTACCGCGAGTTCAGCCTGGTGTTCGACGAGGACGTGTATCAGGCCATCGACCTGCTCACCTGCGTCAGCCAGCGCCGCCTCCCCGGCGGCCCCGCGCCCGAGGCCGTACAGGCGACGATCGCGGCCACCAGGAAGGCGCTTTGAGGTTTTGTGCGAGGGGGACCCTTTCTTTCGGAAAAGAAAGGGCCCCCCTCGCGCTCCCCTCCCAAAGAAACCGCATGCCCGGCGCACGCGCCGGGCTGAATACTATCCCACAATTCCGCGATGAACCCGGGCTATGATTCCACCGGCGCGACGCCCCGGGCCTTCGCGTCCTCGATCATGGCCTCGGTCTCCTTGCGCATCTCGGCGCGGAGGGCCCTGAGGTAGGGATGGAAGGCGGCGTTGGACTCGCCGTAGGTCAGGTTCAGCTCGTATTCCAGCGGCAGCCAGGTGGCCACGTCGGACTCGTTGTGGCTCTGGATGGCCTCCATGCGGTCCAGGGCCTTGTAGATTTTGGCCTCGGTGGTCTGCTGGGCGTCCATCTCCTCAAACAGCGCGCCCAGCGTCTGGGGCCAGGGCGCGGGCAGGCGGCCGATCAGCGCGTCCACCTCCTTCCCCTCCACCACGCGGTCCGCGTCGGTCTTGAGGAAGGTGGGGATGTCGCCGGTGATGGCCTCGCCGATGTCGTGGATCAGGCACATGCGGATCACCTTGTCCATGTCCGCCTCCGGGAACTCGTCGGCCATCAGCATGGCCATCAGCGCCACCCGCCAGCTGTGCTCGGCCACGCTCTCCCGGCGGCCGCCGGTGGTCCAGCAGTGGCGCGGGGCGTCCTTCAATCGCTCCATCACCCGCAGAAAGTCGATCAGCGCGCGTGCGTCCATAGAGCTTCCCTCCTACAATGGTATGTCAGTATGCGGTTTCCAACCCCTCCGGCGCTTCGCGCCACCTCCCCTTGAAAGGGGAGGCAAGGGGGTCGGCAAAGGCTTGACTATTGGAATTATACATGATAACCATATTCCGCGCAACAGAAAATCCCCGGCGGTTCCGCCGGGGATTTCATTGGGATCAGTTCTTGGCCTTCTTGCCTCGGTTGGAGAGCACCACGCTCTGCAGGATGATGAAGAAGCCGAGCATGGCGCCGCTGGCCATCTCCTGCCACCAGGAGGCGTTCAGCGGGCTCAGGGCGATGATCTTCTGGATGGTGGCCAGGATCATCACGCCGAAGAAGGTGCCGATGACGTTGCCCACGCCGCCGGTGAGCAGCGTGCCGCCGATGATGGAGGCCGCGATGGCGTCCATCTCGCTGCGCATGGCCACGCTGGCGTTGCCCGCGGGCTTGTGCATCAGGAACACGAAGCCGGCCAGACCGGAGAGCACGCCGCTGATCACATAGCTGGAGAAGCAGGTGCGCTTGACGTTGATGCCCAGCATCAGCGCGCTCTGGCGGTTGCCGCCCAGGGCGTAGATGTTGCGGCCCAGCTTCACGTAGCGGAGCAGCAGGTACATCAGAATCACCACGCAGATGGCGACCACGGTGCCGATCTCGATCTTGGCGGGGATCAGGTTGCCGTTCTGGGCCACATAGCCCAGGAACGGGATCTTGATCTTCGCCTTCACCAGCTCGCCGAAGCCCTCGTGGGCCACCTTCACCGGGTTGACGGAGAGGATGGTGGTCAGGCCGCGGGCCAGGAACATGCCGGCCAGGGACACGATGAAGGGCTGGATCTCCAGGTAGCTCACCAGGAAGCCCATGCCCACGCCGAAGGCCAGGCCGATGCCCAGGGCCAGCAGCAGGGCGATGACAATGCCCAGCGGCCCCGCCGCGATGCCCGTGCCGTTCAGGAACAGGGCGCAGGCCATGACCGTGAGGCCGATGACGCCGCCGACGGAAATGTTGATGCCGCCGCCGATCATGACGACCGTCAGGGCGCAGGAGATGATGATCAGATAGGAGTTGTCGTTCAGCAGGTCGAAGATCTGCTGGGCCTTCAGGAAGCCGCCGCCCAGGAAGATCATCGCCAGGACATACATGGCGACGAAGATGCCGATGGATATGGTCATCAGCAGCTGGGCATCCGTCAGCGGTTCACGACGCCGGTTGTTCTTTCCGCTCATTTAGCCCACCTCCTTGCTCGCCGCGGCCCTGCCGGAGCGCAGCTTCTTCCACAGCGCGCTGACCTTGGCCTGCACCACGGGGGAACCCGCGATGACGATGATGATGATGACGATGGCCTTGTAGGCCTTCACGTTCACCGGGCTCACCTTCATGGCGTACAGCGTGGTGGTCAGCATCTGGATGATGTAGGCGCCCAGGATGCTGCCCGACAGCTTGAACTTGCCGCCGCCCAGGTTGTTGCCGCCGATGGCCACCGCCAGAATGGCGTCCATCTCGATGTCCACCAGCAGCGTCTTGTGGTTCAGCTGGCCCAGGCGGCTGACGCCGATCAGGCTGGAGATGGCCACGCACACGCCCAGCAGCGCGAAGGACAGCAGCTTGATGGCAGTGGGGTTGATGCCGTTCAGCCGGGCCGCGCCCTGGTTGATGCCCACGGACTGGGTGTAGAGGCTGATGTTGGTGAACTTGAAGATCAACGCCAGCAGCAGGCCCACCAGCAGCACGCAGAAGATCGGCGTGGGCACCGGGATGCCCGGGATCGTCATGCCGATGGCGCTGAGGATGGGGCTGTTCAGCTGGGGCGTGGCGTCGCCGTTGATCCAGTAGGCGATGCTTCGTCCGCAGGAATACAGGATCAGCGTGGCGATCATCGGCTGGATGCGGAACACGGCCACCAGCGTGCCGTTGAACAGCTTGAACAGGATGGTCACCAGGATGCTCACCAGCAATGCCAGCAGCACCGTGGGGCCGGTGATGGCTCCAAAGGCCTGGAGCACCTTCACCAGCACCGCGCCGGAGATGGCGCCCACCGCGCCCACGGAGATGTCCTGGCCGCCGCAGGCCGCGGTGACCAGCGTCATGCCCATGGCGATGATGGCCAGCTCGCTGGCGCTGTCGATGATGCTGATCAGGTTGCCGGTCAACACCTGGTTGCCGCTGTTGTTCACAGCGACGCCGATGCTGAAGAAGCTGGGGTCGCGCAGCAGGTTGAACAGGAGCAGTATGCCCAGGGCGATCAGCGGGATCAACAGCTGGCCGAGCCCGGAGCTTGCGCGCTTCTTGGAACTCATATCACTGGTCACCTCCCGCAATGGTCTTCATCACATAGCCCTGGGTCAGCTGGTCGCCGGTCAGTTCGCCCACGATCTTGCGGTCGCGCATGACGATCAGGCGGGAGCAGGTGCGCAGCATTTCCTCGATCTCCGAGGAGATGAACGTGACGGACATGTTCTCCTCCGCCAGCTTCAGCACCAGCTTCTGGATCTCCAGCTTCGTGCCCACGTCGATGCCGCGGGTGGGCTCGTCCAGGATCAGGTAGTCCGGATGGGTGAGCAGCCAGCGGGCCAGGATGACCTTCTGCTGGTTGCCGCCGGACAGGGACTTGATGGGCGTGTCCTGGGAGGCCGTCTTGATCTGCAGCGCCTTGATGTATTCGTCGGCGAACTCCTTCATCTGGGCCTTGGACATGGGATGGAAGAAGCCCTTCATGACCTGCATCGCCAGGATGATGTTGTCCCGCACGGACAGGTCCGCGATGATGCCGTCGCGCTTGCGGTCCTCGGGCAGGTAGCCGATGCCGTGCTTCATGGCGTCGTGGGGGCTGGAGATCTTCACCTCGCTGCCCTTCACCCGCACCTTGCCGCCGGTGACCCGGTCCGCGCCAAAGATGGCGCGCACGCTCTCGCTGCGGCCGGAGCCCAGCAGGCCGGTGAAGCCGTTCACCTCGCCGCGGCGGATGGCGAAATCATAGGGGCGGCAGTCAGTGCTGGACAGGCCCTGGGCCTCGTAGACCACCTCGGCCTTGCCCGCGCTCTTGGCGCCCACGGCCTCCATGTCCTCCAGGTCGTCCAGGTCCTTGCCCATCATCTTGGCCACCAGCTCCACCTGGGGCAGCTCGCTGACGGGGTATTCGCCCACCAGCTGGCCGTTGCGCAGCACGGTGATGCGGTCGCTGACCTCGTAGACCTGCTCCAGGAAGTGGGTGACGAAGATGATGCCCACGCCCCGGCTCTTCAAATCGCGCATCAGCTTAAACAGCATCTCCACTTCCTTCTCGTCCAGGGAGGAGGTGGGCTCGTCCAGGATCAGCACCTTGCAGTTCATGTCCACCGCGCGGGCGATGGCCACCATCTGCTGCACGGCCAGGGAGCACCTGGAAAGCTCCTGCTTGGCGCGGGCCGGGATGCCCAGATTGTTCAGAATCTCGGTGGCCCGCTTTTCATATTCCTTCCACGGCACCGTGCCGCCGCTGGTCCTGCCGATGAACATGTTCTCCGCCACCGTCAGGTTGGGGCACAGCGTGATCTCCTGATACACGGTGCTGATGCCGATGTTCTGGGCATCCTGGGGGGAGTGAATGTGGGCCTCGCCCTCGCTGCCCTCCACCCAGATGCTGCCGGCGTCCTTCTCATAGACGCCCGTCAGCACCTTGATCAACGTGGATTTTCCGGCGCCGTTTTCGCCCATCAGCGCGTGAACCTCGCCCTTGCGGAGCGTGAAGTCCACGTGGTCCAGCGCCCGCGTGCCCGGAAAATACTTGTCGATCCCGCGCATTGTCAAAACTACGTCGTTCTGCATCCGGGAATCTCCTCCCACTTCTCTGTCAAAATGGTCGTATGGACTGTTCTCAATTCTGGTGTAAAAGATCCTTCGCTTCGCTCAGGATGACACCGAACCGCTTGTCATCCTGAGCGAAACGGAGCCTTTCAAAGAAGGCGCGGTATGAACGCGCGCATTACCGTTTGTTCATACCGCGCCTGGTTCAGCCGTTGGAATTACAGGCCGTAGTTGTCGATGTCTTCCTGGGTGATGGTGGTGGCGTCGAAGCCCTTCTCGTCGGAGATGATCTGGTTGAGCTCGTTCAGGCCCTCGATCTCGCCGCCGTCCTCCAGGGTCTTGATCATGCCGTCGATGACCTCAGCCTGGAAGGGGGAGCACTGGCCGTCGTAGTTCCACTCGCCAGCCAGCAGCTTCTCCAGCGCCCACTTGTTGCAGTCGAAGCCCATGATGATGACGTCGCCGTCCACGCCGTGGGTGATGCCCTTGGCATCCAGAGCCTGCACAACGCCGTCGGCCATGCCGTCGTTCTCAGCGTACACGATGTTGAAGTCTTCGCCAGCGTCGATGGCCGCCTCAGCGATCTTGCGGGCCTCGTTGGGGTCCCAGCTGTCGCCGCCGGTGCCTTCGCGGACGATGGTCCAGTTCTCTTCAGCTTCGCACTTCTCGGTCAGAGGATCGGAACGGCCGATCTGAGCGGCGGAACCGAGCTGGCCCTGGATGTGCAGGATCTTGTACTCCTCCAGGCCCAGGCTCTCCAGCCAAGCCACGGCGGTCTCGCCTTCCTGGCGCATGTCGGAAACGACAGCCGCAGTGTACAGGGAGGGATCGCAGTCGATCATGCGGTCGAACAGGAACACCTTGATGCCGTTCTCCTGAGCCTCTTCCAGGACCTCGTCCCAGCCAGTGGCCTCAGCGGCGGAAACCAGGATGTAGGAAACGCCGTCGGTGATGAAGCCCTTGGCGGCCTCCAGCTGCTTGTCGGCGGTGGGAGCGGTGACGAAGGTGGCGTCATAGCCGTTCTCCTCGGTGAAGGTATCGGTCAGGTTCTTGACGTTCGCCTGACGATAGCCGGACTCGGAGGGATCCAGGTTGATGATGCCAACCTTGATGCCTTCGGCCATGGCGGTCACGGCGCTCAGGGCCATGATCAGAGCGAGAGCCAGCACGAGAATCTTCTTCATAGTGATAAGCCTCCATTTCTTATTTGCGGCAAGGTCTGCCGCTGATGGTAGTATTGTAGCACCGCCATCCTTAAAATGAAATACAATCACTTTGGAAGAAGGTTGAAAATCCTTCGGGATTTTCATGCAATTTACCGGGAATAATTCAAAATTATTCGGCGGCAGGTTGATTTTTATTGGATTTGCGGTATTCGCTGGGGGTCATGCCGGTGTGCTTCTTGAAGAGATAGCTGAAATAGTGGGCGTCGTTGTAGCCCACCTGGAAGGCGATCTCCGACGAGCGCAGGGACGAGGTCTCCAGCAGCTCCTTGGCCTTGGCGATGCGCAGGCCCGTGAGGTACTGGGTGAAGGTGATGCCCGTCTCCTGGGCGAACACGGTGGAGAAGTGGCTCTGGGAGATGCCCACCTCGCTGGCCACGTCCTGGAGCATCAGGTTCGGGTTGGCGAAGCACTTGCTCAGATAGGCGCGGGCCCGGCCCACGGGGGTGTCCCCCACGCCCTGGCCGCTGCCGTCCCGGCACTCGAGGGCCGCCCTCAGCAGCGCCCTCACTGAATCGAGGCCGGAGGCGTCCTCGGCCCGAAGCGCCTGGGCGATCAGCTCCTCGTCCAGCGCCTGCTGGGGGTCGGCCCCGGCGTCCTCCACGATGCGCCGCGCCGCGATCACCGCCGCGATGCGCAGGTAGCCCATGGCCAGCTCGATGCCGCCGCCGCTGTCCGGCAGGCTGCCGGTGTACTCGGCCAGGATGGCGTCCAGCTCCCCCTCCGGCGCGTATTGCAGCCGCTCGTAGAGGGGGCTCAGCTCCAGGCTGTTCAGCACGGTGGTGGCGTCGTTCAGCTCCCCCACGCCAATGATCCGCCGGGACGCGCCCTGGCTCACGGCCACATGGCGCACGTGGCGGGCGGACTTCATGGCCCGGCGAATGTCGTAGTAGTCGTTCACGGTCTCCCCGATGGACAGCAAGAGCGCCTCGCAGCCCTCCAGCTGGGGCAGATGGGCGGCGGAGTTGGCGAAGGAATAGGCCCGCTCCTCCACGTCCCGCTCGTTGTCCCCCAGCACCAGCGCCCGGGAGCCGTGGGCCATGCCGCAGGTGAACACGCTGCCGCCGGTGGCCTCCGCCAGGTCGGACAGGGCCGCCCGGGCCCGGGCCCGGGCCTCGTCCTTCAGCGGGAAGGCGATGTCGATGACCACATAGCAGTTGGCGGCCAGGTTCACGCCCATCTGGCGCATCTGGCGCATCAGCTGCTCGTCCTCGAAGCGGTCCCCCTCCTCGGTGAACAGCGAGGCCAGCAGCTTTTCCCGCAGGAACTGGTTGCCGGACACCACGTCCCGCCGCAGGCTCTCCATGTCCTCCTGGGCGCTGCGCTCGGCGGCGATCTGCCCGGCCACCCGGGCGAGGGCCTTGCCCAGCTCCTGGGCCGTGATGGGCTTGAGCAGGTATTCCTTCACGCCCAGGGAGATGGCCTGCTGGGCATAGGAGAAGTCGTCGTAGCCGGAGAGGATCACGATGCCCACCCAGGGCATCATCCGCTTTACCTCCGCGCACAGCTGCACGCCGTCCATGAAGGGCATGCGGATGTCCGTCAGCAGGATGTCCGGGTTCAAATCGCGGATCATCGGCAGGGCCATCTCCCCGTCCGGGGCCTCGCCCACCAGCTGGAAGCCGTTCTCCTCCCAGGGAAACGAATTGCGCAGATTTTCCCTGATGGCGATCTCGTCGTCAACCAGAAATACCTTCATCATTGGCGATTTCCTCCCTGGATTTCAGCGGCACCCGGAAGGAGACCTTCGTGCCTCCCTCGCCGCTCTCGATTTTAAGCCCCTCGGCCTGGTGATAGTACAGCCGGATGCGCATGTCCACGTTCCGCAGGCCAAAGCTGCTGCCGGATGCGGGCGCGTCTGCCATGGCCACCGGCGGGGCGTCGCTGCGCATGGCGGCGATCACCCGCTTCAGTTCCTCCGGCGACATGCCCTTGCCGGTGTCCTCCACCACGAAGCGCACCCGGTCACCCTCCCGGGCGGCGCTGACGCGGATGAAGCCGCCGCCCCGCCGGGTCTTGATGCCGTGATACAGCGCGTTCTCCACCAGCGGCTGGAGCATCAGCTTCACGATGTAGCCGTCCTTCAACTCGTCGGGGATCTCGACGGCATAGTTGAGGATGTCCCGATAGCGGGTCTTCTGGATGCTCAGGTAGCCGGACAGGTGCCGCGCCTCCTTCTCCAGCGGGATCCAGTCCGCGCCGGAGGAGAGGGAGATGCGGAAGAAGTCGCTCAGGGAGCGGGTCAGGTGGATGACCTCCTCGCTGTTGCCGCTCTCCGCCTGCCAGATGATGGTGTCCAGCGTATTGTAGAGGAAGTGGGGGTTGATCTGGGCCTGCAGCAGGCGCAGCTCCGACTTGGCCAGGTTCTCCTGCTCCTGCCGGCTGCGCTCGATGAGGCTCTCCAGGCGGTTGGCCATCACGTTGATCTGAGCGGCCAGCTCGGCCAGCTCCTTGACCTCCATATCCGGCACGCGGGCCTTTAGGTCGCCGCCGGTGAGGCGGAACACGCTGCCCTCCATCTGATAGATGGCGTTCCGGATGACGTCCGCCAGCCGGTGCCGGGCCTCCCCGGCCCAGAACAGCGCCGCCACCACCAGCACCAGCTCCACCAGGAAGGCGATCCACACGACGCGCTGGATGCGCTCGCCGTTGGCCGCCACGGCCTCGATCTCCACGAACACGAAGTTGTCCAGCATGTCCGTCACCAGGTCGCCCACGTCCCGGACCTCGTCCACGATCAGCTCGACCTCGCTGATGGGCATGCCCTGGGCCATGCCGTCGCGCACCTGGTCGATGTAGCTGGAGAGGGTGTCCATGGTCCGCCGGGCCACCGTCAGCTGGAGGTTGCCCGCCCCGGAGGGGTCCGCCAGCAGCCGACCCAGCGTCTCGTTCACCCCGGCCACCAGGTCCTCCACGCCGCTGGCCTCATAGCTGCTCTGGCCCGCCGCCACGGAGAACAGCCGCTCCGGAAGCTCCGTGCCCACGATGGGCTTCAGGCTCGCCGCCGTCTCCATGCGGGACATGGCCTCCTGGTAGCGGGTGGAGGTGACGAACATGATGGTCAGGCTGGCCAGCACCGGAATCAGCAGCACCAGGGCGATGGTGCGGGTGGTGCGGGTCAGCTGGCCGATGATGCTCCTGCGCTTCGTCCGGCTCCGCATGTCAGTATCCCCTCGGCGCCAGGCCCGACAAATCGTCAAACTCGGAGAAGCTGGTCTCCTCCGGGTGGTTCTGCTTGGGCACGGTCTCGCCCCTGGACAGGGCGTCCACCATCTCCATCACCTTCCCGCCCAAATCCGGCGTGCACTCCACGATGCAGTTGATGCGTCCCTCCCTGAGGGCGTCCACCGCCTCCTGCTGGCCGTCCACGGAGATCAGGATCACGTCCTTGCCGGGCTTCACGCCCGCGCTCTCCAGCACGTCCAGCGCGCCCAGGGTCATCTCGTCGTTGTGGGAATAGATCACGTCGATGCCCTCCGGGCCGTAGGTTTCCAGCAGGTGGCGCATGCACTCCTCGCCCTTGGAGCGCAGGAAGTCGCCGTTGACGCTCTCGATCACGGTGAAGCGGTCGTCGCCCTCGATGGCCTGCATGAAGCCCGCCTGGCGCTCCCGCATGGGGGTGGATGCCTCGGTGCCGGTGATCTCCACCACGTTCAGGTGCTCCGCGCCCATGGCGTCAGCCTTTTTAATCAGGAACTCCCCGGCCTTTTTGCCCTCGGCCAGGAAGTCCGCGCCGATGTAGGCGGTGTACAGATCGTCGTCGTCAGTCTCGATCATGCGGTCCATGATGATCACAGGGATGCCCGCGTTCTTTGCCTCCGTCAGCACGTTGTTCCAGCCCGTCTCCACGATGGGCGAGAACACGATCACGTCCACCTGGTAGGAGATGAAGGAACGAATGGCCGCGATCTGCTTGTCCTGGCGCTGGTTGGCGTTGTCCAGCATCAGCCCGAAGCCCCATTCCTGAGCCGCCTGCTCCATGCTGGCGGTGTTGCCGATGCGCCAGCCGCTCTCCGCGCCCAGCTGGGAAAAACCCACCACCAGCGCGGACTGGCTCGTCGGGCTGGCGGGCTTGGCGGCGCAGGCCGTCATCAGCGCGCAGCAGAGCGCCAGCAGCAGCGCCAGCGCGATCCTGACCGAGTGCTTCATGCGTTCCCCTCCCCTTGAAAAGTACTCAAAAGCCCTCCCCCATGGGTGATGTCATTGAAATAACGAAGCCGACGCTATGACAACCCCTCAGTCTGCTTCGCAGACAGCTCCCCTTACACAGGGGAGCCGCAGACTGGCCCGCTTCCAGACCTCCCTTGTGTAAAAGGAGGTGGCGCGCAGCGCCGGAGGGATTGTTGCTTCCTTACTGTATGACACTTTTCCAAAGGGGAAGGCTTCGGCAATCTATCCTTCCCTATGCCGCGGGCTCGTCGTCCGAACCGGCGTTCACGTGGCCCGGCTGCACGCCCTCGGTGCTCTCCTTCTGGAAGATGATCTGGAAGGTGGCGAACAGGATCTTCAGATCCTCGATCAGGCTGGGCCGGGAGATGTACATCAGGTCCATCTGCAGCTTGTCGTAGGGCGAGGTGTTGTACTTGCCGTAGACCTGGGCATAGCCGGTGATGCCCGCCCGCGCCTGCAATCGCAGGGCAAACTCCGGCATTTCCTTCTCGTATTCGGCGGCGATCTCCGGCCGCTCCGGCCTCGGCCCCACCAGGCTCATGCTGCCGCCCAGCACGTTGAACAGCTGGGGCAGCTCGTCGATGCGGCAGGCGCGGATGAACCGGCCCACCTTCGTGATGCGGTCGTCCTCCTTGCCGGTGGAGAGCCGCGCCACGCCGTCGTCCTCCGCTGTCACCACCATGGACCGGAACTTCATCATCCGGAACTCCTTGCCGTCCTTGGTGAGCCGCGTCTGCTTGTAGAAGATCGGGCCGCCGTCCTGCAGCTTGATGGCCACCGCCGTCACCAGCAAAATCGGGCTGAACAGCGTCAGCAGGAACACGCTCAGCGCCACGTCCAGCACCCGCTTGGCCAGGGTGTACTCCGGGTTGGGGTTGTAGCGGTCCACCCGCAGCATGGGCAGGTGGAACAGGTGGATCTTCTTCGCGCCGCTCATGATCACGTCGCCCACCCGCGGGATGATGTAAACCACGATGCCGTTGGCCACGCAGTACTTCAGGATGATGTTGCGCTCGTGGCTGTGCACGCCGCAGAGGAACACGCTGGTCAGGTCGTCCAGCATCTCCAGCCGGTTCAGGCACTCCTCCACCGAGCAGGTGAACTGCACGTTGAACTTCTGCTCCATGTTGTACTGGCCGAACATGTCCTCCACGTCCCGGCGCATGTCGAAGATCACGCCGGTCTTCTGGCGGGCGTAGTGGGCGTAGTACCATCGGTTCGCGCACCAGCACCACAGCGCCGACAGCACGATCTGCACCGCCAGGGTGCCCACCGCGGGCAGCAGGTCCGGGAAGCGGTTGCTCATCAGCCACATCACCAGGAACATGAACCCGTCCGCGAACAGTATGCTCAGCGCCTGGGCGTAGAACATGTCCGAGACCCGCTTCAGCGACACCAGAAAGGCCTCGTAGGCCCGGCCGAAGAAGGCATACAGCACCACGAACATCACGATGATGCCGCCCGCCCTGTACACCGAGGGATACATCAGGACCATACGGATGTAGTACAGCAGCCAGACCAGCGTGAAGGGCAGCGTGACCAGCGCCACGTTCGCCAGCTTGAGCAGCCGTATGCCGAAATCGTGGTGCAGGTTCACGCCCTGCCGAGGCGCCCTGGGCAGCGTCTGCTTGCGCCGGAACCGGCCCATCCCGCCCGCGTCCCGCGCCGGACCGCGCTTCTGAGCGTCCATCCGTCTCACAACCTTCTCCGTCGTAATGCGGCGCCTGCGCCGCCTGTTTATACAATATCACTTTATATTGTAATCATTCCAGGTTCGGTTGTCAACTTGTTTATAATCCCAAAAACAGCGTCGGGGCTGCATCAAGCAGCCCCGACCTCGCTAATGATGTCACTCGTCCAGCTCAAACTCCTCGTCGTCGCCCTCATCCTCGTCGTCACTCGGCGCGACGGGCGTCTCCAGCGGCGCCTCGATGCCGCCGGTGCGGAAGCTCTCGCGGATCTTGGCCTCCACCTCGTCGAAAGCCTCCGGGTTGTCGTGGAAGAACTTGCGGGCATTGTCCCGGCCCTGGCCGATGCGCTCGCCCTTGTAGGAGTAGAAGGAGCCGGATTTCTGCACCAGATCCTGCTCCACGGCGATGTCCAGCAGCTCGCCCTCGCGGCTGATGCCCTCGCCATACAGCATGTCCACCACGCAGGTGCGGAAGGGCGGCGCCACCTTGTTCTTGACGATCTTGATCTTCGTGCGGTTGCCGACGATCTCCTTGCCCTCCTTGATGGCCTCGCTCTTGCGGATGTCGATGCGCACGGAGGCGTAGAACTTCAGCGCCTTGCCGCCGGTGGTGGTCTCCGGGTTGCCGTACATGACGCCCACCTTCTCGCGCAGCTGGTTGATGAAGATCACCACGGCGTTGGTCTTGCTGATCACGCCGGTGAGCTTGCGCAGCGCCTGGCTCATCAGGCGGGCCTGCAGGCCCACGTGGCTGTCGCCCATGTCGCCCTCGATCTCCGCCTTGGGCACCAGCGCGGCCACGCTGTCCACCACGACGATGTCGATGGCCCCGGAGCGCACCAGCGCCTCGCAGATATCCAGCGCCTGCTCGCCGTTATCCGGCTGGGACACGTACAGCTCGTCGATGTCCACGCCCAGCTTGGAGGCGTACACCGGGTCCAGCGCGTGCTCGGCGTCGATGAAGGCGGCGGTGCCGCCGGCCTTCTGGGCCTGGGCCACGCAGTGCAGCGCCACGGTGGTCTTACCGGAGGACTCCGGCCCGTAGATCTCCACGATGCGGCCCTTGGGCAGTCCCCCCACGCCCAGCGCGAAGTCCAGCTGCAGGCTGCCGGTGGGGATGACCTCCACCTGCATGTTGCTGGCGGCGTTGCCCAGCTTCATCACCGAGCCCTTGCCGAAATCCTTCTCTATCTTTCCCAGCGCCACTTCCAGCGCCTTCTTCCGATCGTCCCCGAACTTCTGGGTCGCGGGCTTCTTCTCTGCCTTCTTCTCCGCTGCCATGGTCTTCCTCCAACGCTTTATTTGCGGGAAAATCCCGCCGTCGCATGCTGTAATGAGTTGCTTCGGGGCCCTTGCCCCGGTCACGACCTCATTATAGCACACACCCGGCGGGAATGGAATCGAACATATGTTTAATTTTTTGTCGAACGTATGTTCTTTATTTCGTCAAACTTGCCTCCGCGTAGTCCAGCACCGCCTGGGCGTCGGTCCGGGCCTCGGCCTCGGTGATCACCCGGTCGAAGCGGTTGTTGTCGCTGATGACGCGGCCCGTGGCCTCGTCCACCTCGCTGTAGGTGGCGGACAGGCGCATGCCCACCGCGTCGTTGAATACGGTTACGCTGGTAATGATCTTCATGCTGAAATCCTCCCGTTCTTCAAATTCTCCAAATATTGAAACGCCAGCTCCCCATAGTCCTCGCCGGTCGTCTCGACCGCCTCGTCATAGCGGTCCAGCCGCCGCTGCTCATAGCCCCGCTGCTTCGCCTTCAGCTCCCAGCCGAAGGACAGACCCGGCGTCCCCTCCACGATAAAGCAGCCCGGCCGCCGCTCGGCCACATGGCAGTCCCCGGCCCCGTATCGCTGGAGGAACACCTGGTACTGTCCCTCCGCCAGGGCCTGCGCCAGCACCGCGTCCAGCCACACATAGCAGCGCCCGTCCTCGCCGATCACGCCCTCGCCCACGTCCCCGAACATCGGCGACGGCGTCTCATAGCAGTAGAGCAGCCGCTGGGCATACTGGTCGGTTTCCACCAGGCGGGACTTCGTGCCGTTGACGGTCAGTCCCCCGTACACATGGCAGCTGCTGGCGGCCTTCAGCTCGCCGGTGGACTGAAAGATGCCGAGGCAATAGGTGTCATACCGCAGATCCACGCGCTGGGTGTTCAGGGTATCTGTGACCTGGAAGGGATGGGTCAGGGTGCTGCGCTCGTCGTAACAGCTCACCAGCAGCCCGTTGACGCTCAGGATCACCCGCGTCTTCCGCACGCCGTTGTAATAGAGGTCCATGCCCTGGGCGTGCATGTTCATCTTCGAGTTGTTGCCGCTGGACAGCTTCTCGTTGTAGGTCACGCCGCCGCTGCCGATGGACGCGCCGGTGCCGCCCACGTCCAGGGACCCGTAGGTCAGCGAACCGTTGTTGAGCGTGAAGGCGCCGATGGTGCCCTGCCGCGTCACGAACACGCTGTTGTCCCCGTCCAGAATCCAGTAGTTCTTGCCGCTGGCGTCGGAGATGGTGCCCGCTCGGAGCAGGTTGGCGTTGATGGTCCCGGAGTTGATGTACGTGCCGTTGATGTAGAGCTTCCCGTTGGTCAGGTAGAGTCCCTGGGTCTGGCCGTTGTTCGTCAGCCGGTTGAACACGCCCTGTTGGTTCAGGGCGGTGTCCAGGGAAGCCACCGCGCTGCTGGCGGCGTTGGCCGTGCTGTTGGCGGTGTTCGCGGTACTGTTGGCCGTGTTGGCCGTGCTGTTCGCGCCGTTGATCGCCTTGGCCAGCACCGGCGTGGTGTAGGACGTGGTGTTGTTGGTCCAGGTGATCTGCGAGCGCGTCCAGATGTACTTCCCGCTGCTCCACACCGGCTGCGCGTTGCTCCACGAGCCGCCGCTCTGGGTGGTGTCGCTGGTGGAAAGGTAATACTGCTCCACGATCCCCCTGACGCCGGTGCCGGTGTCGCCCTTGGCTCCGGGGTCTCCCTTCGCGCCGGGATCGCCCTTTGCACCGGGATCGCCCTTCGCGCCGTCCGCGCCGTCCGTCCCGTCCACGCCGTCGCGCCCGCTGATGCAGGTCGGGGCGCTGTAGTCCGTCCCCTCCGCCGTCGTGATCGCCGTCCGCTGCCAGATGTAATAGCCGTCCCGCCAGGCGGGCGCGGTGGTCGTCCATCCGGTGAGCGGCGCCACCGTCGTGCTCTGGTTCTGGGCGTATTCCACGTCCACGTTGAGGACCGCCGCGTCCTCCAGCGTGATCAGCTTCGCCCACATGGCCTTCATGGACCGGTCCCGCCGGTTGAAATACGGATACTCGTCGGCCATCTCCCCGGTCTCCGGCGAGGCGATGTCCCCGCGGAAGGCGAGGCCGAGGGTGGCCGTCTCGCTGTTCAGCACGGCGCGGATCTCCCCGTTCGCCCCCGCCCGGACGTAGTCGCCCAGCTCTGCCGCCGGGTCATACACCGCGCCGCTCAGGCTGAAGGCCTGGTAGGTCATGCCCAGCATCCACTCCGACAGGTCCATCAGCACCGGCACGGTCACGTCCAGGTCCAGCACCAGGCCCGTGTCGTCCCCCGTCATGAAGCTCTCGCCGTCCACCTCGCAGCGCAGCCCGGTGATGGTGCTGCCCGCGCCGGTGTCGATGCGGCTGACGACGCCCGCCACCTCCGCCACGTTCGAGGTCGCCCCGGCGGCGTTCGCGGCCGAGGTCAGCTTCACCAGCCGCAGCTTTCCATCCGGTGTGACGATCCAGTTGCCGCCGTTATAGGCCGCGATCCTCGCCAGCACGTCGTGCATGGTGGTCCCGTCCTCCGGCTTGTCCACCATGTAGGAATCGCCCGTCCGAATCGCGCTCCGGCTGTCGAGGGTCAGGCCCATGGTCTGGGCGATGGACGCGGCTAGCTGTGCCATGGAGTGAGGCCAGCCCGTGCTCTCCGGCAGGTCGGCGTTCGCCTTGAGCATCGCGTCGTAGCAGGTCAGGGTCATCACGCCCGTCACCGCGTCCTTGGCCCGGTGGCTCACGTAGTAGGTGCCCATGGGCAGCCATTCGCTCGTCTCGCTGCCGTCGGTCAGCCGGGATCTCAGCACCACCTGGGCGCTCCTGGGGATCGCGGAGGACACCCCGCGCACGCTGAAGGAGCAGGTCGCCGCCACGGCGTTCCCCACGTCCAGCCCGCCCTGCATCAGCGCCCGGGTGATCACAGGGTTTGAGATCTGCGCATATTCCCTGCCAGCGATCACCGCCACGGTCTCCAGGCAGGCGTTTCCGCTCGCCCACAGCCGCTTCCACAATGCGCTCGTGCTCTGCATATTGAATCTCCTACTTCTCCGTCATCGAAAACGTCATGCCATCATAAAACGTGGCTCCGCTGCTCTTGTCATACCTCTGCGCCCCGAAGGGCACGGAGGAGGTATAAAAAGTCTTGACGGTCTGGCCGCCCGTCACCGGGTCCAGCACCGTGGCGTTGTAGAACGCCCCGGAGATGTCCGCCAGCAGCTGCCGGTGGATCGCCTCCGACAGCCTCAGCAGCTTCACTTCCCACTTCTGCTTCACGGCGATGCGCGTGCGGAACATCTCCCCGGTCTGCACGTCGCGGCCGCTGCCGTCGGCGTCCAGGTCATTCCGGGAGGGCGACAGCTCCTCGATATAGGGCGCGTAGTCGTGCCCGTTGATGATCAAAACCGGTCTCGCCATGCTATCACACTCCCGTCAGCGGCGACGCGGAAAACATCTGCGTGCGCCGGTTGATCTCGCCGATGATCTGCTCCGCGGTCAGGCCGCCGTCCCCGCCGCGCCCGGACGACTGGATCGCCGCCACCAGCGCCGACGTCTGCGCGCCGATCACCGAGATGATCGTCTGGATCAGATCCTCGTTGTTGGCGTCCAGCGTGCCCTGCAGCTGCTCGTTGCTCCGGGCCAGCCGGGCCGAGGCCTCGTAGGGCGTCACCGCGCCGCTGGCCATGGCGGGCACGGCATACTCCACGCGACCCATGGCCGCCAGTCCGCCCACGTTCCCGATCGTCGCCACGATGGCGTTGGCACAGTTCGTCATGTGCCCCGCCAGATAGCGCCCCAGGGCGTTCACCGCCAGGCCCATGCCGCTGACCACCGCGCTGTAGATCGCCTGGGCGATCTGGGAACGGTTCAGGATCTCGGTGCGCCCGTTGATGTGACCCACCACCTCCGGCCCGGCCTCGCCCGCCACGAACACCGTGCCGTGGGCCCTGGCCGTGCCGCCCGCGTAGTGGGGCGCGCCGGAGAGGGCCCGCGCCATGCCGCCGCGAACCACGCCGCCGCCCGCGAACCGGAGCATCCGGCCCGCCGCGGTGATCGCGCCGCCCATGCCCAGCTTCAGCACGCTGGCGATCTTGGCGGTCACCTCGTTGGCCTTGTCCACCACCAGCTGCACCTTGGCCTGCACGCTGGTGCCCACATAGTCCTGCAGGCTGCTCCAGCCCCATCTCGCCAGCTGGGTCCACACCGTCAGATCGGTGCCCACGAAGTTCTCCAGGCTGTACCAGCCCCACCTCGCCAGCTGGGTCCACACGGTCAAATCGGTGCCCACGAAGCTCTCCAGGCTGGTCCAGCCCCACTTCATAAGCTCCGTCCACACGCTCACCCGGTCGCCGACAAAGTCCTGCACGCTGCTCCAGCCATTCCGGACAAGCCCGGTCCGCACGGTCACGGAATCCCCCACGAATCCGGAGATCGTGGACCAGCCGAGGCGCTCCAGCGCAGTCTTCACGCTCAGGAAGTCGCCGACGAACTTCTCCAGGGTGCTCCAGCCGGACTTCACCAGCCCAGTGTGCACGGTCAGGCTGTTGCCCACGAACTGCTCCAGGCTGCTCCAGCCGTCCTTCAAAAGTCCGGTGTGCACGTTCACGGCCTCGCCCACGAAGTCGCCCACGCTCTTCCAGCCGTCCTTCAACAGCTTCACGTTCACGTTCGCCTGCACAGGCTTCTTCCCGCCCAGGTTCAGGCTGCCCAGCAGCCCGCCGATGCCGCCCAGCTTGCCCACGGCCTCCCTGAGCAGCGTCCACAGCTTCGAGGCGATGCCGTCCCAGTCCACCTCGTCCAGCGCCTTGCCCAGGCCCTCGAACAGGGCGTCCGAGTCGAAGCCCTGCAAGAAGCGGATGCCGAAGTCCAGCACGCCCTTGATCGTCCGATCCAGCCACTGGCCCAGGGCCTCCCAATCCACCTTCTTCACCAGATTGTTCACGGCCACGGACAGCGCGTGCCCCGCCGATCCCCAGTCGAAGGTGGTCACCGCGGTCCGAAGCGCGCCCAGCGCGTCGCTCAGCCGCTCGCCGGCGAACGCGCCCACGGCAGCCCAGTCCATCTCCCCGATGAACCGGTTCACACCCTCCGCCAGCTTCAATGCCAGATCCGACCAGTCGATCTCCGACAGCGTCTCGCCCAGGGTGCGCACCAGCCGCCCCATGCCCTCGGCCAGCTTGCCGCCGAATTGCTTCCAGTCGAAGGTGCCCACGGCGTTGGCCAGCACCACCAGCTTCGCCGTCAAAAGCCGCGCCAGCGTGTCGCCCAGCACGCCGAAGTCGATCTCCGCCACCGCGCCGTTCAGCGCCTGGCCGAGGGCCGCGCCCAGCCCCGCGAAGTTGATCCCGGTGAGCAGCCGGTTGGCCGAGCGCAGCAACGTGTCGATGCCGTCGCCCAGCGCGCCGCCCACGTCCTTCCAGCGGATGCCGTCCACCAGAGCGTTGAAGGCCGCGCAGATGCCGTCGATCACCTTGGTCACGCCCGCGCCCACGTTCTCCCAGCGGATCAGGGCCCGCGCCTTTTCGATGGCGCTGTTCAGCCCGAGCGCGATGGCCCGGCCCACGCCCTCGTAGTTCCCGGCCTCAAACAGGGCCTTCAACTGTTTGGCGAAGCGCAAAATGCCCTCGTCCACCGGCAGCAGCGCCAGCTGCCCGGAGAGCTCCCGCAGCGCCCCGCCCAGGCCGCCGCTCCCGCCGGAAGTATCCTTCCTGTCCATCAGGATGTCCAGCTCGTCAAAGCTGGCCAGCTGCCGCTTCAAAGCCCTGGCCGCCCCCGTGGATCGCTTCAAACTTCCGGCATAGGCCCGCTGGTCCCCGGTCGCCCGGATAAAGGCGTCCTGGCCGGTCAGCGCCGCCATGAACGAGCCCACGCTGTTCACGGCCCGCGCCAGCAGGTTCGTCAGCGTGGTCAGCGCCGGGGCCGCCGCCGTCACCATCGGTACGAAGGCGTCCCGCATGCTGCGCTTCAACGTGCCCAGCGACGCGCTCAGCCCGTTCATCCTCGTACGGGCTTCCTCCCAGGCCGCCGCCGTGTTCCCGAAGGCCCTAAGCTGTTCGTCCCGCAATTCTTCCACAGCCCGCACGCTCTTGCTCACGGCGCTGATGTAGCCCGCCGCTGTGGCCCGCAGCTGCCCGCCGATGCGCCTCGACGCGCCGTTCAGCGACCGCGCCGCGTCCGCCAGTCGCTTCGCGTCGTCCAGCCAGTCGCCTTCCCCGATCAGCCCGCCGGCCAGCCCGTCGATCACGATCGCGTCGCCCATCTTCCTCGCCATAAAGCCCCTCCTTCCTCTTGATTATTCTCTCCTGCCTCCCCGTAGGGGCGGCGTTGCGCCGCCCGCCCTCTCCTGCCTTCCCCTTTGGGGAAGGTGTCGCGGCGCAGCCGTGACGGAAGAGGTCGCCTCTCCGTCTCCCCGTAGGGGCGGCGTTGCGCCGCCCGCCCTCTCCTGCCTTCCCCTTTGGGGAAGGTGGCGCCGCAGCGCCGGAAGAGGTCCTCGTTCCCTCTACCTCCCCAGCGCCGCCTCCAGCCGCTCCTTTTCCGCCTTCTCCGCGTCGCTCAGCCTGGGCTTCAACCGGCAGATCCCGACGTTCCTCCGCCAGAAATCCTGCTCCCACTTTTCCAGCTTCTCGCCCCTGGCCCGCTTCTGCCGCAGAGCCAGCACCGTTGCGTACACCGAATCCCGGATCTCCATGAAGAACCCCAGGAACGTCCACCAGTGCAGAAACGCCGCGCTCCGCACCTCATAGCCCGCCACCCGGTTCACCGCCGGAAAGAGGATCGGCGCGTCCTGTTCCCAGTCCACCGTCCGCGTCCCACCCTTCGCCCCGGTCGCGCCGTGGTCGATGAAGGCCACCGCCGCCCGAAAGGCCTCCGGGTAGTCCGCCGTTTTCATCTCCGGAAAGTCCGCGTACAGGTTGTTGAGGCAGATATACGCCTTCTCCGCCTCCGTCAGCTCCGGGTCCTCGAAGGCCGCCAGGATGTTCAGGATCTCCCGGAAGTCAGCGCGGATCGCCCACTGCCTGCCCCCGACCTCCAGCGCCTCCGGCAGCCTGAAATCCATTACTTCCCGCGCTCCGTCAGATACTGCTTCGCCCGGTCGGAGAACCTCGCGGTCTCCGCGTCAAACTGCCCGGAGATGTACTCGCCCACGGCCTTCAACACCGCCTCGCAGTAGAACGCGCCGCCCACGGGGCTGAAGGGGTGCATGTTCCCGAAGAACGCCCCCGCGGCGTCGCCGCCGAACAGCCCGTTCACAGCCTCGTACAGCTTTGCCTCCGCCGTCTTCAAGGCCTCGGCCTGCTTCGCCTCGTCCGCTTCCCCGGCGAAGCCCTTCAACGGCTCCGTGATCTCGTCGAAGCGGCTCACCATGTCGTTGTAGCGTTCGATGATGCCGATGTCCGTCGGATGGAAGTAGAACACGCCGATCTCCTCGCCGTGAATGTTGTGTATCGGAACGCGCCGACTGCCGTCGTCCACGGTAATCGCCGCGATATTCTCAATCCTGTTTTCAGCCATACTGCTCTCCTTTCAAATCCAATCCTCCCCAGCCTTCCCCTTTAGGGGAAGGCGGCACAGCCGCAGGCTGTGACGGATGAGGTCGTTCTCCCCCCAGCCTTCCCCTTTAGGGGAAGGTGGCGCCGCAGCGCCGGAAGAGGTCGTCCCCCTCCCCCCCTGCCTCCCCTGTGTAAGGGGAGGTGCCAGCGCAGCTGGCGGAGGGGTTGTGTAGGGGCGGCGTTGCGCCGCCCGCCTTGCCTCTTCCCCACGAGGGGAGAGGGATCTCCCCTTTTTCCCCCCCTCGCCTTCTCTTTAGTCCGCCACGAAGCTGGCCGGGGTGTCGCCGCTGGCGGGGGTGAACTTGCCCTTCACCTTGTCGCCCACATAGTTGACGGTGAACGGGATCTGGTAGCCGCTGGTGTCCCCGCCATAGCTGGTGGGCACCACATAGCACTCCTGCTTGTAGGCCACGAACGTGCCGCTGGTGGTCCCCTCCTCCCAGAGGTGCACCTCCAGGGCGCTGGTCTTGCAGCCGTCGTCGGTGGCCTGGGTGTCCACGATCTGCTGCAGGCGCTCGAACAGCGCGTCGCCCACCTCCGCGTAGAACGGCTCGGCATCGGCGGTGATCTCATAGCCGTTGTGCACGAAGCTGTTGTTGCCCAGGATGTTCTTCTTCTTTTCGGTGTCGGGGTTCATCTCCACGTTGAACTCCTCCAGGTCCTTGCCCACGCGATACCAGTTCGCGGTCTGGCCGCCGAAGCTGGCGTCCAGGAAGTGGGCCATGTACTTTCTCGCGATCTTGCCGGTGATGTTTTCAGACATATTCATACCCTCCTGTTTAATGTTCCCTCTCGAATTCCACCCGCAGCTTCAGCCGATACCTCGCGGTCCCCGCGCCGAAGTCCACGGGCGCTGTGCTCAGCGACGGCAGGACCGCGGTCACGCGCCCGCCGTTCCAATCCGGCAGCGCCCCCGCCGCGCTCTGCGCCGTCATCCAATCCTCCGCCGCCTGCATCCTGCCCAGGTTCTCCAGGTTCCCCGCCTCGTCCGCGCTCCAGGGCAGACGGGCATCCAGCCAGTATTCCCGGCTCTGCCTGCGCCGGGGCGCCGCTTCGCCCAGGATGTTCTTGCGAACCCCGGCTTCCGTCGGAACGCACCCCAGCGACCAGTTCCCCGCCGCGTCGCCCAGGTAGTCCATCCCGAAGGCGCTCCCGACGATCGCCGGGCAGCCCATGAGCCAGGCCCGTAGCGCCTCGGCGTTGTTGATCTCAGGCATGCGCTCTCCCTCCTTCGCTACGCGCCCACGAGCCGCCAGTGGCCGCCGCGGGGCGCGCTTCGGTTGTCGGTCACGCCCAGCACGGTGAAGCACCCGTGAAAGGCCGCCTTCAGCGTCGCCGGGGTCCACCCGTCGCCCTCCACCGCGCCCTTCACCACGATGTCGCCGCCCTGGATCGTGAACCGTCCCTCTCCATCCGCCTGTCGCCAGGCAATGGGATCCACATAGGCCTTGCCGCCAAAGTCCGCGTCCACGGGGATCCGCACCGCGCACTCGTCCGCCGCCGCCAGTCCGCCCTTCGCGTCCAGGCCGCGCCGCACCCCGCCGAACCAGGAACAGCCCCGGATCACCGTCGGCACATACACGTGCCCGCCGGTGCCCGCGTCCCGCCGCGCGTTGAACAGCGTGATCGTCTCCTGACAGTGCTTCATGCTTCCACGCCTCCCGCGTAGGTCAGCGGCACGCCGCTTCCGTCCGTCACGCCCGCCAGCAGCTCCACGAGCTCCCGGTTCAGTGCCCGATTGACCGCCACGGCCCGCTCGTCCGCGCCCTGATAGCTCTCCGAGTAGCCGTCCGTGGTGAACGAGGCCACCGCGCCGGAAGCGGCCATCTCCTCCGCGCCGCAGCCCCCGATCACCCCGATGGCGGACATCATCGCGTCCTTCACGGCGTCAGGCGCCTCCTCCATGGTCCGAAGCCTTCCATAGGTCAGCGCGTCGATCCGTGCCTTCGCCCGGGCCGCGAGGCGTCTGAAATCCGCCTCGCCCAGCGTGCCGCCCCGCTCCAGATACTCCTCATAGCTCAGATACTCCGCCATACTCTTCCTCCCAAAAGCCTTCCCCCCTGGGGAAGGTGGCCCCGCGCAGCGGGGCCGGATGAGGTCGCCATGCGCCCATCCTCCCGCAAAAAGGGCATCTCACCGTCTCAATTCTCAGTTCGCCGCCGCGTTCACGATGATCCCGCCCGCACGGTTGTTCAGTCGGAACGCGCCGTAGTAGTAGCGTTCATAGTACAGGTACTTGCCCTTGCTCTGGG
Organism: uncultured Eubacteriales bacterium; assembly: GCA_900315585.1. GTDB lineage: Bacteria > Bacillota > Clostridia > Christensenellales > Aristaeellaceae > UBA2862. The sequence goes on from OMZP01000017.1 coordinate 31,283, forward strand.
CGGTGGGCTCGGACATCATCGCCACCTCGTACTTCACCGGCGCGGCCACGGCCTCGGGGTCCACGATGATCATGTTGATCTGCACGGCCCCAGCGGCAGGCTCCCAGCCCTCGGCGAAGGTATAGGCCGACTTCATCAGCTCCACGGGCACCTCGCGGATGTTCACGCCGTCCAGGCGCGCCACATTGCGGTTCCATTCGCCGGCGCTGCCCATCACGTCCACATAGCGGTTGATGCCGGAGGCCTGCTTCAGCAGCCGATAGGTGGCCGGGGTCACGTAGGCCCACACCCGGTCGCGATTGGCGCGGGCGTTGGCCAGCGTCTCCAGGTAGTTGTCCCACTTCGTCAGAATGTTGCTCGCGGTCAGCGTCGTGGTGTCCGGCGTGACGAAGCTGTAGAGCTTGCTGGCCAGGTAGGCGTCCATCTCCGGCACCTTCTGCTGCTCGGTGAAGGCCTTGGTCACGTTGGCGATGGTCGCCACCATGTCGGTCTCATCCATGTCCATGGGGTCCACCAGGGTGTCCCACTCGCGGTCCATCTCCAGGCTCACGGCCTGCACGGTGTTGTTCCAGTTGCGGTTGAAGGTGCCCGTCACCTGGTCGCGGTCGGTGTTCCTCGCGCCGCTGGTGGTCAGGCTGGGAATGTACATCGTGCTGCCCATGCCGGGCTTGTACAGGTTGGCGTTGTTCGCACCCCAGATCTCCCCGAAGTAGGAGATGTAGGGATAAGCGTCCGCCATGGCGCGGCTGTAGTCCGCCGCATAGTTCACGTTCTGCTTGGTAAATGCCATACAAACATCCTCTCTTTCCTCTATTTCCAGGCGGCCTCCGCCGCACATGGACCCAATCAATCACCCTCGACCTTCCCCCGCAATCGCTTCCCCAGCCTTCCCTTTCAGGGGAAGGTGGCTGGCCGCAGGCCAGACGGATGAGGTCGTTCTCCCTATCCCCCAGCCTTCCCCTTTAGGGGAAGGTGTCGCGGCGCAGCCGTGACGGATGAGGTCGCTTCCCCGTCCCCAGCCTCCCCTGTGTAAGGGGAGGTGCCTGCGCAGCAGGCGGAGGGGTTGTATATGGGCTCCTCAGCCTCCCCCTTGTAGGGGCGGCGTTGCGCCGCCCGCCCCTTGCCTTCCCCTCTGGGGAAGGTGGCGCCGCAGCGCCGGAAGAGGTCCTCGCCTCCCCGTCCCCTATCGCCTCGGTCCAAACCCCCAGGCCAGGCTGAACTGCTCCGCCGCGCCGATGGCGCCCCTCGGCATGCTCCCGCGCACAGGTCCGCCGAACCTCGGCATCCGCGTTCCGGTCTCCTCATCCACGAAGAACTCCTCGTATTCCTCGCGGATGGCCTCCAGCTGTTCCGCCACAGGCCGCGCCCCCGGCCCCAGATCCAGCATCTGATACACCTGCTCCCGGAACTTCGGCTTCACGCTCTCGAAGGCCTCGCCGCCGATGGCCCGCAGCATGTCCCGCTCCGCCGCCACCTTCCGATAGGCCTCGCCGTCCACGCCCTCCAGCGCGGCGGCCACCGCCTCCTCCACGCGCCTCGCGGCCTCCTTCTCAGTCACCATGCCTTCCACGGCCGCCTCGATGCGCTTCCGGGCTTCTTCCTCTGTCACCATCCCCTGGACAGCCTCCCCGACGCGCTTCTGCGCCTCTTCCTCGCTCACCATGCCCTCCACGGCCGCCTTCATCGCCGCCTCGTGCGCCTCCAGCACGGTCTCGCGCTCATTCTCCGGCACGCCGTGCGCCTCCAAAAACGCCCTGTCAAACTCCGCCATGTCCATTCCTCCCATCTCTTTTCCTTATCCAAAAGCCTTCCCTGTCAAGCCGAATGACGTCCTCATCTTTCTCCCAGCCTTCCCCTCTGGGGAAGGTGTCGCGGCGCAGCCGTGACGGATGAGGTCGTCCCCCGCCTCCCCTCCGTAGGGGGCGTTGCGCCGCCCGCCTTATCCCTTGTCTCGCCCCCGTGAGGGCAGAGAGGTCGCCTCCCCCATCTCCCCAGCCAGTCACCCACGACCGACGGTTTCCAACGCCCTCACACCTTCTCCGCCTTCAACCGCTCGATCTCCTCCTCGGCCTCCCTGGGCGTCAGCCCCTGACCGTACTTGGCTTCCGTCAGGAACCGATACCGGCTCAAAAGCCCCGCCTCCACCAGCTTCACGCCCTCGGCGATGCTGGTCTGCCGATCCTGGGTCACGCCGTCGTCGAAGACGGTCTGCACCTCATACCCTCCGGCGGCCAGGCTCTCCACCGACTGCCCCTGCCAGCTCAGCCCGTACAGGATCGCCACGTCGATGATGTTCCTCGCCAGGTGCTCCAGCGCCGGCGCCAGCTGGTTCTGCACGGTGCGGATGGTCTTGAAGGTCTTGCTGTTCTCGCTCACCACCTCGGTGGCGGTCTTGAGCCCGCCGCGGCTGTCAAAGCTGAACGTGCCCGCCGAGAACCCCAACTGCAAACACAGAATAGAAAGGAAGGCATTCAGCGCCGCCACGTGCTCCTCCACCCGCAGCTCCACGCTGTTGTCCTGGATGCGCAGCTCCCCGGCGTCGTCGGTGGCCAGCGCCTCGTACACCCGGTCGCCGGGGTCAAAATAGCGCCGCATCTCGCCGGTTGAGGGATCGGCCACCGTCCGCACGCACCGCGCCGGCACGATGATCCGCTTCTTCCCCAGCTCGAACTCCTGCACGAAACTGTCGTAGCAGATGTCCAGCGCCCGCAGCGTCTCCAGCGCGTTGGCGTAGATGCTCACGCCCAGCGGGCTGTCGTCGTCCAGGTTGTTGGCGATGGGCGTGTGCCAGTAGGTGAACAGGCTGTCCCCCACCCGCGCCTCGGTGTGCGCGTCCAGCTCGGGGTACACCGCCTCCAGCGGATACCGCATCCCCAGGATGTCCTGCCCGGTCGCGCCGCGCCGGCCCTCGCTGCGATACACCTCGTTGTCCACGCAGTAGCTCTCGCCGTTTCGCCGGTGCCACTCCAGCCTCGTGAAGTACTTCCCGTCCCTCGCCTCGCGGGAGATGAACACGGCCTCCTTCACCCGGGCATTGTCCCAGGCCGTCGGCACGAACTGGTCCGCCATGCAGTACCCGATCCGCACCCTGCCGACCTCCCCAGCCTTCCCCTTCAGGGGAAGGTGGCAGCCCGCAGGGCTGACGGAAGAGGTCGCCTCCCCGTCCCCTTGCCTCGCCCCCGTGAGGGGGAGAGGTGCCCGCAGGGCGGAGAGGGGGCTCTCCGTCTCCCCAGCCTTCCCCTTGAGGGGAAGGTGCTCCGTCATCGCCGGATGAGGTGTCCCAAAAGCCTTCCCCCCTGGGGAAGGTGGCCCGAAGGGCCGGATGAGGTCCCCGTTCCCCGTCCCCCCAGCCTTCCCCTTCAGGGGAAGGTGTCGCGGCGCAGCCGCGACGGAAGAGGTCGTCTCCCCTTCCCCTTCTCCCGTCGGCGAAACGCCATTGTCGACAGCCGATTCCACCGGCTCCACCCACACCTTCATCGCCGCGCCGCCCAGCGCCAGCCCCTGCTCGACCAGCTGCTGCATCTTCTCGTTGAAGGCGTTCTCCCTCAACACCTGGTGCACGAACTCGTTCAGCGGGTCGCCCACTCCGGCCGCGGCGCCCTTCATGCTCACCCGGATGTCGCACTGTTCGCCCCACACCAGCCCCGCCAGCTCCGCGGACACGGCCTTGGCCGCGTTCAACCGATACAGCTGCCGCATGGCCTTGGGGTTAGCGATGGTCGGCGCGGGCACCATGTGCCAGGGGGCATAGCTGCCCCGATACAGCGCCTTCCACACGAAGATGCCCTCATCATAGAACTGCCGGTACGCCGGCACGCCCCCGACCTCGAAGATGTCCCTGAACTCCCGGGCCAGGCCCGTCTCCGCGCCCGCCTTCTGCATAAGGTTCCGCCCCCTCTTTCTCAATCGCTCAAAAAGCTTCATTTCAATCGCCTCCCAAAGCCTCCCCATTCAGGGCCGGAAGAGGCCCTCGCCGTCCCCCCCAGCCTTCCCCTTCAGGGGAAGGTGTCGCGGCGCAGCCGTGACGGAAGAGGTCGTTCCCCCCGTCCCCCAGCCAACCCCGCAATGCCGGATGAAATCGCCTCTCCATCCCCTCACACCAAATACGCGATCTCCCGCTCCAGCGCATACTCCATGGCGTCCAAACTGTCGATGTTCGTCGTCCCGTCGTCCAGCCGCACGTCCTGGGTCACCTTGCCCCGGTCCCACACCGCGTTCATCAGCGCGTCGATGGTGTTCCGGCAGCCCCGCATCACGAAGAACCGCCCTTCGCCCATCAGCAAACACACGGCCCGGATCCGGTCGTTGATGGGCTTCTTCAGCGCCGAGCCGATGTTCACCGGCAGCCGCGCCGCCGCGGCCGCCGCCCGCAGCCCGTTGATCAGCGTCTGCTCCGCGCTGTCACACCAGGCGTCCGTCACCAGCCACCTTGCCTGGCACCGCTTCACAAAGTCCACGAAGTCCGCCGCCAGCGCGCTGGGCGTCAGGGCGTCCCCCTGCCGGTACTCGTCCAGCACCACCACCGCGCCGTGCCCGGTGAACCCCAGGCAGCAGAAGGCGTGGGCGGAGGTCCCGCCGCCGAAGTCCACGCCGATGGCCGCGCTTCGGATGCCCCCGCCGGGCAGCTCGTCCACCACGAACCGCTCCGGCGCGTCGGCGAACTGCCGGTAGATCAGCCCCTCCGCCGCAGCTCGCTCGCCCAGGATGTCCCGCCGGTACCACACCGAGTTCACGTCGTACCGGCTCTCGATCTCCGCCATCCGCTCCGGCGTGATCGTCGCGTTGTCCCGGATGGTGAAGTGCTCGTACAGGTAGCCGCCCGCCAGCCCGTCCTCCCGATACTTGTCGATGTAATCCCGATAGATCGGCGCCCCAGGCCCGCAGGGGTTCAAGTCCCACAGCGTGAAGGGCTGCCGCGCCGCAATCTGCCGCCCCGCCGCCACCTTCACGAAGCTGGTCCGGCTGTCGGGGCAGTCGTAGTGCTCGTTGATCTCCGTGGCGATCCACAGCCCGTAGCTGTTGCCCAGGATGCGCCGGTAGCTGTCCGAGCGCCCGCCCCCGGCGAACACCACGATCTTCTCCCCGGTCCGCGTCTGCACGAACAGCGCCTCGTTGTCCCGGTACCGGCCCCACCGGCAGCGCCCCCGGAACAGATTCTCCAGCCCGAAGCCGTTGCACACGCCGATGTTCAGCTTGGCATTGGCGATGGTCGCGCCGCTGGCCAGGTGAAACCGATCCGGCGTCCGCTCCAGGTACGCCGCCGCGATGATGCAGTGGTCGATGGTCTTGCCGCTTCGGATCGCCCCCTCCGCCACGCACATCCGGTGCTTCAGTGCCCCGCGGATGTACCGCCGGTGCTTCTCCGAGAACGTCCCCCACGGAATCGTCGCCGTCCTTGTCATCTTGCCTCCAAAACCCTCTCCCCAGCCTTCCCCTTCAGGAAAAGCTGCTCCGCAGGGGGGCGGAAGAGGTCGTTCTCTGTCTCCCCCAAAAGCCTCCCCCTTCAGGAAAAGCTGCCCAGCAGGCCAGACGGAAGAGGTCCTCGTCCCCGTCCCTCCTCTGTAGGGGCGGCGTTGCGCCGCCCGCCCCAGCCTTCCCCTTCAGGAAAAGCTGCCCCGCAGGGGGCGGAAGAGGTCGTTCTCTGTCTCCCCAGCCTTCCCCTTCAGGGGAAGGTGGCTGGCCGAAGGCCAGACGGAAGAGGTCGTCCTCCGTCCCCTTCCCCTCAGGACAAGGCGCCCCGCAGCCGCGACGGACGCGCTCCCCATCCCTTACTCCCGCAGCAGCTCCTCCAGCGGCGACAGATCCTCCACGTCCCCGCCGTCCTCCGGCCCGTCCCCGGCCAGATCCCGATATGCCGCGGTCAGATCCCTCAGCTTAAACAGCGTCGTCGCGCCGTCGTCCTGCGCCTTCACTTCCGTCACCGCCCCGTCCGGGATCGCGTCGGCCACCTTCTCCAGCCGCATCAGCAGCTTCTTCCTCAAACGCGCGGCGATCCGGGCGTTCCCCTTCAGCCCGCCGCCGCGCCTTCCGCTTCCGCCCATGCGCTTCCCCTTTCATTCATCACTGCGGCATCCGCACCGCCCGCAGCGCCCGCCGGTGCAGCCGCCAGACCCAGTCCTCGGACACATACATCCGCCTCGCGATCCGCTGCCAGCTCCAGCCGTTCAGATACCGGTACTTCAACAGATCCCGGTATTCCCCGTCCTCCACCGCGTCGATGGCCCGCTCGATCTCCCGCGCCTTCTCCGTATACTCGGCGACCCGCGCGTCCAGCTCCCTGGCCATGGCCAGCATCCGCCGCCGCCCGTCCTCGCCGCAGCTCCATCCCATCTCCCGATATCGCCTCTGCCGGTCCGTCAGCGCCTCGATCCGCCGCTGCAGGCGCAGCGCCTGGCTCAAATACTCCTTCGCCGTCACGCCGCTGTTCCTCTCATACTCAACACAAATTGTCCAATAGTCTGAACAATCACACTATATGGCGCTCCCCCTCCAATTTCACGTCTCCCCTTGACAAAATGTTTAGACTATTGTACAATTCGACCATCAATCATCGACAGGAGGACGCTCCATGCTCATTCCCAATCTCTCCGTGCTGCTGGCCGAGCGCCGGCTCACCCTCTCCAAAGTCTCCGAGGACACCCGCATCTCCCGCACCACCCTCACCGCCCTCACCGCCGGACACGCAAAGGGCGTCCAGTTCGACACGCTGAACACCCTCTGCCAATACCTGAACGTCGCCCCCGGCGATCTCTTCCTCTATCGCCCCTTCGACCTCACCGCCGCTTCCACCGGCCTCCCCGGCCATTCCGCCGTCACCTTCGCCCTCCGCCGCGCCGGCCGCCCGGAGGAGACCCATGCCCTCGTCTGCGACGCCGAATACCTCTTCTCCGACGCCCACACCCTGGACACCCTCCGCGTCCGCCTCACCTCCCCGAAGGACGATCCCCGCGCCACCGACTTCCTCGCCCTCCTTCAATCCCTCCCCACCCCCGCCCTCACCGCGCTGGAGTTTGACATCCTCCGCGCCTTCGACGCCCACATTGATCCCGCCCTCGCCCCCCGCGACTACACCCCCGACCTCCTCTGGCCCTGGCAATAACCCCTCCCCAGCCTTCCCATTTGTAAGCGCCGCGTTTCTCCCGCTTTCCAGCCTCCCCAGAAGCCTTCCCCTTTAGGGGAAGGTGCCTGCGCAGCAGGCGGAAGAGGTCGTCTCCCTCCCCTTTCCTGCGTTTCTCCCTCCCCCTTCCCCCCTTTTTGCAGCGCCGGATGAAGTCGTCTCACCCCTCGCCTCCCCTTCAAAGGGGAGGTGGCGCGTCAGCGCCGGAGGGGTTGCCTCCCCCCACCTATTGACAACCCCCTCCCCTTAATGCTACAATTAACATGAAGGTAATGTTTCCTCAAACACCCCCATAAACGAAAAAAGCCTGACCCCCACCGACCCAATGGAGGATCAAACATGTCACTGCCCGGAAAGCTATGTATTGGCATATTGGAGGAAGACAATCCCCAAAAAGCCTATTTCCGCTTCAAACCCCTGCTCGTGGAAGCGGACGGACGCTACGTTCCCTACACCGAAACCAACGCCTATCCCGAAGAGGGCTGCATCCGCATCGTGCCGGATAAAAACGAATCCGCCCGCTTCAAGACCCGCATGCGCCAGATGGGCCTGTTCTGCGTGGTCGATCTCCGCGCCCATCCCGATCACAACGACAAAATCCGCCCCAACAAGAACTTCCGCGAAGGCTCCGCGGAGCAAAACGCCTTCATCCTCTATTCCGACGTGATCCGCGAGCCCGCGCCGGACAGCATCTTTGAAATCCTTCCCGAAGCCCAACCGGAAGCGTCCCGTCCCCATCCCCGCACCGCGGCGGTGCTCCTGAGGGGCGCGGAGCTGGATCTGCGCCGCTTCGAGTGGGAGGCCGACCCCCAGGACATTTCCGCGGCCCGCCTCATCGACACCGGCAAGCACTTCGCCCCGGACGCCCTCCAGACCTTCGACCTCGCAGGCTTCAAGGGCGAGCCCCTCTCCTTCGCCATCACCGCGCCCGACGGCCCGAAGCCCGTCGCCCGTCCCACGGACAAGCCCGCCCCCGCGGACAAGCCCCGGCCTGAGGAGCGCCGCGACGCCCCCCAGCCCGCCGAGCCCCGGCCCCCGCGCCCGGAAAACCCCGCCATGGCCCGCCCGGACGACGCGGAAAAGCCCGCCCCCGCGGACAAGCCCCGGCCGGAGGAGCGCCACGACGCCCCCCAGCCCGCCGAAGCCAGGCCCCCGCGCCCGGAGAAGCCTGCCAAGGCCCACCCGGACGACCCGGAGAAGCCCTGGATCCACCACGACAAGGCCATGCTGCCCGGTCCGGTGGACCCCCGCCTTTCCCCCTCCCAGCGCAGCCTCGCCGCCCAGAGCGGCATGAACCCGCGCCGGGGCCGCAGCCTGCAGGAGTTGATCGACGAGAAGTGGCAGCAATCCCGCCTGGGCCAGCTGGGCCAGCCCGTCGCCCCCATCCACACCGACAAGCCCCTCGTCAACCCCGTGGAGAGCGCCGTGGAGGCCGTTCGGGATGTCTGGAACCAGCCCCAGCTGCGCCAGGACCTGCTCCAGTCCCTAGGCGGCATCGAGGAGTTCGGCGCGTCCCTGGAGGAGTGCCGGGAGGCCGTCAAGCAGTCGGACATCGAGCGCCACCTGGAAAACCTGGAGGCCCGCCGCCTGGCCCTGCTGGGCGAGCTGGACCACCTGACCCTGAAAAACGCCGAGACCCGCGAGTCCCTGAAGCAGGAGCTCCGCGGCAGCGCCTCCGGCGAGCTGGCTGACGCCCTCAACCGGGCCAAGGCCGCCCGGGCCGAGCAGGCGAAATATGAAAAGCTTGCCCAGGAGGCCCGCGCCGCCGCCCAGGACGCCCGCAAGGTCGTGGACGACCTCACCGGCGAGGAGCTGGAGCGCCGCCTGGCGGACTTCGCCCTGAACCAGCGCATGGTGGAGCGCCTCGCGCTTCTGCGAGGCGAGGCCGAGCCCGTGCCCGTCGCTCCCGAATTTGAGAAGGCGACCCTGGCCACCCTGGCCAACCGCGTGGAAAATCGCTTCGCCGCCGAGGGTTTCGCCATCAGCCGCGAAGCCGCGCTGAACCTCTGCGCCTGCGCCGCCGTCGGCCCCGCGCTGATCCTCACCGGCCCGGTGGGCAGCGGCAAGACCGCCGCGGTCCGCCTCCTGGCTGACGCCCTGGGCTTCCCCGCCGATCGCGCGGTGACCATCGCTCCCGGCAAGGGCTCCCTGGAAGCCGACTCCCGCATCGAAGCACTGAATCGCTTCCCGGATGTCCCCGCCCTGATCCTGCTGGACGACGCCAACCTCCACGCCTCCTCCGACCCCCTCCGGGGCCTGGGCGAGCTGGACCGCCCCCGGTGGCGGCTGTGCCTCACGGTGCAGGACGCGGCCCGTCCCCTGCGCGCCCACGCCCTGGATCGCGGCTTCACACTGCGCCTGGAAACCCCGGCGAACGCCCCCTGGCGACCCCAGTCCAGGACAGCCTGGACGCCTCAGCCCCCGCTGTCCCTCGATATCGACACGCCCGACGGGCCGCTGCCCGCCGCCTGTGAGGACCGCATGCAGGCCCTGCGGGAAGCCCTCGCCCAGTGCGACGCCGCGCCCTCCCGACGGTCCCTGGACGCCGCCTGGCGCTATTGCGCGCTGATGCTGGATGCTCTGCCGGACGCCGACCCCGTCCATATCCTGGACCTGGCCGTCTCCCAGCGCCTCCTGCCGCCGCTGCTGGCCAGCGCCCCCATCGCGGCGCTCCGCCAGCTGCCCGGCCTCTTGGAGGGCCTCCCCCTCTCCCGCGCCCTCCTCCGCCACCCCCTCCCGATCCAGCTCTAATCCCCGCCTCCCTCCGTAGGGGCGGCGTTGCGCCGCCCGTCCCAGCCTTCCCCTCTGGGGAAGGTGGCACGGCGAAGCCGTGACGGAAGAGGTCCCCGTTCTCCTGCCCCAAAAGCCTTCCCCTTTAGGGGAAGGTGCCTGCGTAGCAGGCGGAAGAGGTCGTCCCCCTCCCCCCTGTAGGGGCGGCGTTGCGCCGCCCGCCCCAGCCTCCCCCTTTGGGGAAGATGCCCCCGCAGGGGGCGGATGAGGTCCCCGTCCCCTTTCCTCGCCTCCCCTTCAAAGGGGAGGTGCCTGCGCAGCAGGCGGAGGGGTTCCCGTCCTCCCCCCCCACACCAAAAAGAAAGCGTACCCCGCTCCATGTACTACGAAGAACCCTACCGCAAACATTCCCCCCGCCGCCGCGAACGCCGCCGGGCCACCCCCGGCGGCTGCCTTGCGCACCTCGCGCTGCGGCTTTTTGCGTTGCTCCTGGCGCTGATCATTTTCACCGTAGGCCTTCTCTACGCCCTGCCAGTCTCCCTCTTTGCCGTGGAGCCGGAGGACAACCAGCTCTCCCTCACTGACGGCCTGCCCGCCTCCCGCGCCAACATCCTGCTCCTGGGCCTGGACATGACCCGGGAGAACAGCCAGCGCAGCGACGCGGTGCTCATCGCCTCCATCGGCTACAGCCAGCTCCGCCTCACCAGCATCCTCCGGGACACCCTCGTGAACATCCCCGGCCACGGCAGCGGCAAGCTGAACGCGGCCTACGCCCACGGCGGTCCGGAGCTGGTGATGCGCACCCTGAACGAAGCCTTCGATCTCAACCTCATGCACTACCTCGCCGTGGACTTCACCGCCCTGGTGGGGCTGGTGGACGCCCTGGGCGGCGTGGAGGTGAACGTCACCGAGGCGGAGATGACCCGCATCAACCAGAATCTCGACGCGGCCCGCAGCCAGTTCGAGTCCATGGGCTACACCGCCCCACTCCTCACCCAGTGCGGCGAAAACACGCGCCTCAACGGCGTCCAGGCCCTCTACTACGCCCGCATCCGCAAGCTGGACAGCGACTTCATGCGCGCCTCCCGCCAGCGAGCCCTGCTGGAGGCCATGCTGAAAAAACTCCGCGCCAACCTCTGGAACCCGGCGCTGATCGTCCGCTTCTTCCAGGCGCTCTCCCGCTCGGTGGACACCAACCTCTCCCTCGTCGAGTTCCTTTCCCTGGGCGAGAAGGTCCTCCTGGCCGGCGCACCCGAGCAGATGCGCCTCCCCGTGGAGAACAGCTACACCGACGACGGCGCGAACCTTACCATCACCGACCGCCAGGCCAACATCGACGCCTTCCGCATCTTCGCCTACGACTGACCCCAAAAGCCTTCCCCTTTGGGGAAGGTGGCTGGCCGCAGGCCAGACGGATGAGGTCGTTTCCCTTGCCCCCTCCGTAGGGGCGGCGTTGCGCCGCCCGCCCTCTTTCTCAGCCTTCCCCTTTAGGGGAAGGTGGCGCGCAGCGCCGGAAGAGGTCGTCCCCCTTCCCCCTCCCAAAACAAAAACCGCCTCTCGCATCCTGCAACGGACGCGAGAGGCGCTTTATACCCTGCACTCTTATGCTCTTATCTCCCCATCTTCTTGTACCGCGACTCGATCCACAGATTCGACACGCCGTTGTACACCAGCACGCCGCCGATCACCATCACGGCCGCCTTCATGGCGCTGAACGAGAAGATCACCAGGAACAGCCCCAGCGCGACGGTCAGCCCGGCCATCACCATGCCGGAGGTCCAGCCCTGCTGGCCCACGTTCCGAAGTTCGAAGGCCTGGGCCAGGTTGATCGCGCCGTTGATCATGATGGCGATGCCGATCAGCTTCGGCAGCAGCGACACCACGCCCTTGGGCGCGATCAGCACCACCAGACCCGCGATCAGGCACAGCGCGGCGATCCCCAGCGAAGCGAAGGTGGAACCGGCCTTGTCCTTCTCCCGATACCAGGAGAACGCCGACACCGCCGCGCCCACCAGCAGCGCGATGCCCAGGATCCGCGCCGCCAGGGTCAGCGTCTTGCCAGGCCAGATGAACAGCACCACGCCCAGCAGGACCATCACGATGGACAGCAGCGTGTTGTTCTTGCTGTACTTTTCAAACTGAAACTTCAGATTACCCATCTTTCACGCTTCCTTTCCCTACCAATTCCCCGCCATTATACACCATCTGTGCATAATAATCAACCTTCTTCCCCCTGCCTTCCCCTCTGGGGAAGGTGCCTGCGCAGCAGGCGGAAGAGGTTGTCTCTCTTGCCTCGCCCCCGTGAGGGGGAGAGGTGCCCGCAGGGCGGAGAGGGGGCTCCCCCCCCCCGTCTCCCCCAGCCTTCCCCTTTAGGGGAAGGTGGCACGGCAAAGCCGTGACGGAAGAGGTCGTCTCTCTTTCATCCCCATAATGGGAAGGTATCCCCGCAGCGCCAGAAAAGGTCGTCCCCCGCCTCCCCTCCGTAGGGGCGGCGTTGCGCCGCCCGCCCATAGCTTCCCCACCGCAGTGGGGAAGTGGCCCGCAGGGCCGATAGGGCACTCCGTTTTCCTCCCCAGCCTTCCCCTTCAGGGGAAGGTGGCACAGCCGTAGGCTGTGACGGAAGAGGTCGTCTCTCTTGCCTCGCCCCCGTGAGGGGGAGAGGTGCCCGCAGGGCGGAG
>OMZP01000033.1 GCA_900315585.1 uncultured Eubacteriales bacterium
GCTGAGCGGAGGGAGGCGATGCAGCGCATCGTTGACTGAAGCGAAGCACAGCCAGGGCGGAAAAGACGCACGCAGATGTGCATGGATTAGATGGAATTTTGTATTACTATCTGAAGAACAGCTCAAAGCCGCTGTTGCCGGGATAGACCTGCACATGCTGCTTGTACTTCACGCCCTCGTACTTGATCACTTTCTTCGCCGCGACCTTCTTGATGCGGTTGAACAGCTCGTTCAGGGTCGTGATCCGGTTCTTGTCGGCGTCGGCGGGCATCCTGCCCTTGGTCTTGACGGCGTCGGTAAGCCACTTGGTGAAGAAGCTGTACTTGTTCTTCACGGACCAGCCCGACTCCCGGTAGCCCGCGGAGGTGAGCACGAAGAACTTGTTCTCCAGCACGAACGCGCCGCTGCCCGCCGCCAGGACGCCGGTGTCCAGGGCCTGGAAGGCGTTCACCACGACCCGGTCGAAGGCCTCCGGCGAGAAGCGCCGCTCCCCGACCTCGACGGGCGCCACCGGATCGAAGTCCTCCGCGGAAATCGCCGGTGCAGAAACTGCCGCGCCGTAGATGGCCGCGCCGGAGCCGCAGCTGTCGATGATCACCACCACCTGGCCCGGCACCTCGCACAGCCAGCCCGCCAGTCTGCCCAGCGTGAGCGCGTTGCGGTCATACCAGTTCTCATAGCGATAGTCGGGATAGGCCAGCAGATACCCGGCGTAGCTGCTGTAGATCCCGTTGATGTCCAGCTCCTCGTCGCCGTGGCTGGAGATGTAGAACAGGGACACGTCTCCCGGCTCCGCCCCGGCGAAGGCGCTCTGGATGGCGCTGTGGATCTGCACGGCGGTGAGGTCGGTGGCGGTCTGGATCTGCCAGGGTTCCCCCGACGGGCCCTGCACGCTTCTTAGCATCTTCTCCATCAGGGCCACGTCTCTGCGCCCCGGCAGGTCGGCCATGCCGGTGTCCGGGAACGTCCCCTCCCCGATGAGCAGCGCCCGGTAGACCGGGGCCTTGGTGACGTTCACGGGGATCTCCGTCCACAGGCCGTTGTAGGTGGAGAGGGTCAGCGTGGCGCTGCCCATGCCCACCGCCCGGGCGGCGAGGCCCTCCACGGCCACCACGCCGGGATTGCTGCTGGTGAGCCACACGGAGCCGCCGCTGCCGGGGCTCAGGATGGGCTCGATGGGAAACAGGCGGCCCAGCCACAGCGACAGCGCGCCCACGTTGGCGGCGATGGTGGTGGGCGCGGCCTTCACCGTCACCTTGCACTTGGCCTTCTTGCCGTTGTAGGTGCTGGCCGTGACGGTGGCGGTGCCGGGGGCCACGCCCACGATCACGCCGCCGGCGTCCACCGCCGCCACGCCGGGATTGCTGCTGGTGAAGGTGATGGCCGACACGGCGTCGGCGGCGCTGAGCGTCACGCCCAGGAGCGCGGCCTCCCCCGCGCCCAGCTCCAGCTTTTTGGCGGAGAGGATCACCTTCTTCGGGGCCTTGACCACCGTAACCTCGCAGCTGCTCACCACGCCGCCCACGTCCGCGGTGACGGTGGTGACCCCCGCCTTCTTCGCGGTGAGCAGGCCGCTGTTGTCCACGGTGGCGACCTTCGGGTTGGAGGAGGTGAACACCGCGCCCAGGGCCGCGGGGGCATAGCCGTTGGCCAGGGCGAAATACACCTTGTCCTTCGCACCGATGACGAGGCTGGAGACCAGCAGCACCGGCGCGTCGCCGGGAGAGGCCACCATCGCGTCCGGATCGGCCTCGAGGAAGGGCTCCGGGGCCGCAACCAGCGCGTCCGGGTCAGCCTCCACGAGGGGTTCAGGGATCACTTCCATGATCGGCTCCGGAGCAGGCTCCACGGCAGGCTCCGGGGCAGGTTCCATGACGGGCTCCGGGGCAGGCTCCATGGCAGGCTCCGGGGCAGATTCCGCGACTGGTTCCGTCGCGGGTTCCTCGACGGGCAGGTCGATCTCCCCGATCTCCTCCGAAAGCATCTCCGTCGGCGCTTCCTCCGCCGCCTCCGCAGGGGCATCCACGGGCGCGTCCACGGGCGCTTCCGCGGGAGCTTCAACCGGCGCTTCCGCCGGGAGCTCCGGCGCCGCCATCTCCTCCGCCAGCGCGGCAAAGCTGAGCGTCAGCGCCAGCAGGCAGGCCAGCAGGCGTTTCAGGGATTTCATCATGGCTGCGTCCCTCCTCGGGGTGGTCGGAAATGCCCGTGGCGTCATGCAAGAGCCAGTCGTTTGTTCTTGGAAAACGAGTTGCTATACAAGAATGGGGGCACCGTCGCGGCACCCCCATGAATGGTCAGGATTGTATTCAGATCTGCGGCTCCGCGTCGTTCTCCAGCGCCACGTTCTCCACGCTGCGGATGGCCCAGCGGGCGATGACGATGGTGTTCTGCAGGGAGCCCATGGTCAGGGTCACGGTGTCGTCCTTCAGGGCGGCGATGGTGCCGTAGAGGCCGCCGATGGTGCAGATGCGGTCGCCCACCTTCAGGGCCGCCAGCATGTTCTTCACCTGCTTGTCCTTCTTGCGCTGGGGACGGATCAGCAGGAAGTAGAAGATGGCAACCATGGCCACCATCATGCCGAGGGTCATGATCAGGTCCCCGCCGGCGGGCGCGGCGGCGGCGGTGCCGGTCGCGGTGGTGGCGGCGGTGGTGTCAGCGGCGGTAACGGCCACGGCCTCGTTGGCCTCGGCCAGGATGTTCATCAGGTTCATCATGGTTCATTCTCCTTTGCGTACATATGGATACTGTACCTATTATAACCGAGCTTGTCAACAATTACAACTTATAACGCCCGATTTCGGCCTTTGTTCGCGGAATTTTTACTTTATTTGTCCCGATAGTGACCGCCGCATTGCAGCAGCTCCAGCTCGCCCTGCACCACGCGATAGACGATTCGGTTGGCTTCGTCGATTCGGCGCGACCACCAGCCTGACAGATCTCCCTTCAACGGTTCCGGCTTGCCAATGCCCTCGAATGGGCTGCGCTCAATGTCACGGATCAGCTGGTTGATGCGCTTCAGCGTGGCGCGGCTCTCCCGCTGCCAGTAGAGATAGTCCTCCCAGGCCTGCTCGTGCCAAAGCTTAATCATCGTCCTCGTCCTCGATCAGGTCGTGGGGCGCAACGTTTCGCCTTGCGTCCATGTCCGCCGCAGCAGCCCGCAGCCGCGCCTGGTTGGCCGCGCTGTAAAAGGGGTCCACGCGGATCTCGAAGGGAATGCGGTTCTCACGCACGGCGGTCTTGATGAACAGCGTGATCGCTGTCGTCATGTTCAGCCCCATCTCATCAAACAGGGCCTCGGACTGCTTTTTCAGCCCTTCGTCCATGCGGATCGTCACATTGGTCATGGTGCTCACCTCCGCCTGTATTATACGCTATGGCTCGTGCGTTGTCAATACATTATCTTGCCCTGTAATTATATTACACGCCACTCTCCTACCAGTTCCCCCGTCCGTGGCGGGCATAGAAGGCGTTCGCCCAGTCCAGCAGGGCGTCGTTTTCGATGGCCTCGCGCATCTCGGACATCATGTGCGTGAGGAAGTAGATGTTGTGGATGCTGTTGAGGCGCAGGGCCAGGATCTCCCCCGCCTTGAACAGGTGGCGGATGTAGGCGCGGGTGTAGTTCTTGCAGGCGTAGCAGTCGCAATCCGCGTCCAGGGGGGTGAAGTCCTCGGCGTACTTTGCATTGCGCACCACCAGCCGCCCGTCGTGGGTGAACACGGTGCCGTTCCGCGCCACGCGGGTGGCCAGCACGCAGTCGAACATGTCCACGCCCCGCAGCACGCCCTCGATCAGGCAGTCCGGCGAACCCACGCCCATCAGGTAGCGGGGCTTGTTTTGGGGCATGTAGGGCATCAGCTTCTCCAGCATGTCGTACATGACTTCCTTGGGTTCGCCCACGGACAGGCCGCCGATGCCGAAGCCCGGCAGATCCAGCTTGGCCATCTCCTTGGCGCACTCGATGCGCAGGTCGCCGTAGAACGCGCCCTGCACGATGCCGAACAGCGCCTGGTGCTCATTCGTCCAGGACTTCATACACCGCTCCAGCCAGCGGATCGTGCGGTACATGGCGTCCTTGGCCCGGGGATAGTCGCAGGGATAGGGCGAGCACTCGTCAAACTGCATCATGATGTCCGAGCCCAGGGCCTGCTGGATGGCGATGGATTCCTCCGGCCCGATGAACATCTTCGAGCCGTCCAGGTGGCTGCGGAACTCCACGCCCCGGTCCGTCACCTTGCGCAGGTCCGCCAGGGAGAACACCTGGAACCCGCCGCTGTCGGTGAGGATGGGCCGGTCCCAGTTCATGAACTTATGCAGGCCGCCCGCCTTCTCCACCAGGGCCTCGCCGGGGCGCAGGTGCAGGTGGTAGGTGTTGGAGAGGATGATCTGGGAATCGCATTCCTTCAGCTCCTCCGGGGTCATGGTCTTCACAGACGCCTGGGTGCCCACCGGCATGAACACCGGCGTCTCGATCACGCCGTGGGGCGTGTGCAGGCGGCCCCGGCGCGCGCCGGTCTGCTTGCAGACGTGAAGCAGTTCAAATTCAAAGGGTTTGGGCATACATACCTCCGCTCATACATGATAAAGGGACGGCGCGAAACGCCGCCCCTTCAAAGGACTGTATCGATACTCAATCCATCAACCGGCGCTTGCGCAGCAGCACCGCCAGCGCCATGCCGCAGGCCGCGAAGGCCGCGATGGCCGCGCCCACGGGCAGCGAGCCGTCGCCCGCCTGGGGCACCTCGTCCTCCACCACGCGGGCGGAGATGTCCATGCTCATCACCATGCTGCCGTTCTCGTCGAAGGCGTCCATGCGGTACACGCCGGTGTGCTCCGGCTGGGCGTTGACGATGTTGTAGACCTTCTGGGTCGCGCCGTCGATGGGAGCGTCGTTGAAGTACCACTGATAGGAAGCGGGAGTCGCGCCGTCGATGTTGACCTCGATGGACAGGTCCTCGCCGGCCTTCACCACGGCGTTCTGCGTCATGCGGGACACGCGCATCAGCACCGTCGTGGAGATGGTGCCTTCCGCAATGGCGCACACGGAAGCAAACAGCATGATGGCGATCAGCGCCATTGCCAGCTTCCTCAGGCTCTTCCTCATGCCGTATTCCTCCCATTCCCCGGATGGCATTCGTAATTAATGATATTTTACCCCACGTCCTCCCCTTTTTCAACAAAATACGCGATATATGCACACTTTCATATAATCTCGTTCACACCTGGGAACGCCGCTTCAAGCAATCTCAAAATTTATGAAACAAAAAGAAAACGAATTGAAACATATGTTTGAATTGTGAAATTATCATGACCTTTACAGTGCGCACTCTCCGGTGGTATAATAGGCAATGACGTTTTGTCGAGAGGAAGTGGGGCAAATGGCCGGCGTGCTGCTCCTGATTGGCTTTCTGGCCTGCGGCGTGGCGGTGGCGGACGGGCTGCTGCCGGGTCGGCAGAGGCTGACGCGGCTGTGGCTGGGCCTGTGCGCCGGGCTGATGCTGATGATGTGGCTGCCCACGCTCTTCGCCTTCTTCCTGCGCTTCACCGCGGCGGCCAGCCTGCTGGGCCTGGGCGCGGCGGCCCTGATGGCCGGGGCGGCGCAGTTCTTCACCCGCAAGGCCCCGCGCCGCCGCAGCTGGACGGACATGCCCCCGTGGCTTCCGATGGCGCTGGTGATCCCGCTGGCGCTGCTGGGCGGCGCTCTGCAATACACCCACATCCTCCGGCCCGAGAACGGCGCGCTGTACGTGGGCCAGTCCACCTTCGGGGACCTGTGCCTGCACCTGGGCATCGCCACCAGCCTGCGGGGCGCGGCCTATCCCCCCACCTATTCGCTCCTGCCGGGGGCCCTGCTGGGCTATCCCTTCCTGGGGGACAGCATGGTCACGTCGATGCTGCTCCTCGGCTGCAACCTGCGGCTGGCCTTCGTGCTCACCGGCACGCTGATGATGATCCTGGTGGGCCTGGGGTTCGTGATCCTCTGCTGGGAGCTGACCCGAAGCCCCGCCGCCACGGTCCTCGCCTTCGTGCTGCTGTTTTTGAACGGCGGGCTGGGCTTCCTCTACGCCCTGGACGGCGTGGGCAGGGACCCCTCGGCCTTCCGGGAGATCTTCACCGGCTTCTACAAGACCCCCACCAACCAGCCGGACCTGAACCTGCGCTGGGTGAACGTGGTGTGCGACATGATGGTGCCCCAGCGGACGCTGCTCACCGGCTGGATGGCGCTGATGCCGGCGCTGTGGCTGCTGGTGACGGCAGCGAAGGCCCGCGACCGGCGGCTGTTCGTCCTGCTGGGCGTCTGGGCCGGGGCCATGCCCATGGTCCACACCCACTCCTTCCTGGCCCTGGGGCTGATCAGCGCGGGCGCGATGGCCTTCTGCGTCTGGCAGGCCCCGCGCTCTGAGCGCCTGGCCGCGTTCCTGCCCTTCGCCCTCTACGGCGGCATCGCGGTCCTGCTGGCGCTGCCCCAGCTGCTCACCTGGTCGGTACCCCAGACGGTGAAGGGCGGCGCGCTGCACTTCAGGTTCAACTGGGTCAACAACAATGGCCACGGCGGCCTGATCGACGGCTACTGCTGGTTCTGGATCAAGAACGTGGGCCCGATCTGGCTGATGATGGTCCCGGCGGCGCTGTGCGGGCGCAGGAACGGCGCGCTGTCGGACAGGCAATACCGGTTCCGGATGCTGGGCCTGGGCGCGCTGGTCGTGTACGTCGTGGCGGAGCTGATCCAGTTCCAGCCCAACGAGTACGACAACAACAAGCTGTTCTACGCGGCCTACATCGCCATGCTCCCGGCGGTGGGCTGGTACCTGGTGACGCTGTGGAACCGGCTGAAGGGCGTTCGCGGACGGGCTGTCCTGGCGGCGGCGTTCCTGCTGGCCTCCACGCTCTCCGGTGCGCTGACCGTGGGCCGCGAGGTGGTGTCCAACTACCAGCTGTTCACCGAGGCCGAGGTCCAGGCCGCGGACTTTGTGGAGAAGGAGACGCCCGCGGACGCGGTGTTCCTCACCGGCGTCCAGCACAAGAACCCGGTGGCGGCGCTGGCGGGGCGCAGCATCGTCTGCGGCACCCCCAGCTACCTCTACTTCCACGGCATCGACTACAGCGAGCAGTACATGGCCGCGAAGCAGATGCTGGAGCTGCCGGAGGACAGCGCGGAGCTGTTCGAGGCCTACGGCGTATCCTACGCCTACATCTCCGGCTACGAGCGCAACGACTATGACCTGAACGAGGCCTGGTTCGCCGAAAACTGCGAGCTGGCCTTCGCCGTCGGGGACGTGTGCGTGTACAAGCTGCCCGCGGTTCATGGGAACTCCACGGAAAATTAGTGAGATTGCCATTGTATTTTATCGGAAATTGTTTTATAATAATTTTGTAATACTATGGGCACTCAATCGGAGGGAACGACATGGGAAGCCGGAAAATCGCATCGCTGGCTGCGCTGGCGGCAGGCGCCTGCCTGCTGCTGAGCGGCTGCGGCTCGATTGACGAGGATTACCTGAACACCGAGGTCAACACCTCGGTGGACATCAGCGTGCCCTACGCCACCGCCACCCCCCTGCCCGAAAACATGGCCGCGCCGGACGCCATCGTGATCGACGCCGACGGCAACGTGACCCTGAACGACGCCTCCGTCATCGAGGGCGACTTCCAGTCCGCCCGCGACCAGGAGGAGCAGACCGAATACCGCAGCCTGAGCCTGGGCAACACGGGCATCGCCGTGCAGGCCCTGCAGCTGCGCCTGAGGGACCTGGGCTACTTCACCGGCGACGTTTCCGGCCTGTTCGACGCCGACACCGAGGCCGCCGTGAAACGCTTCGAGCAGACCTACGGCACCATGCAGACCGGCGTCGCCACGGCGAAGCTGCAACTCAAGCTCTTCGCCGGCAGCGCCCCGGCCTTCGGCTCCGAGGAATACAACAGCGCCGTCATCTCCCAGTACCAGGTGCTGCGCCCCGGCGCGGTGGGCAGCTCGGTGTACGCCCTGCAGCAGCGGCTTAAAAACCTGGGCTATCCGCTGACGGAGCTCACCGGCGTGTTCGACGAGCAGACCGGCCACTGCGTGCGGCTGTTCTACGCCGCCTACGGCCTGGCCGCCAGCGACGTGGCCAACGTGGCCATGCAGCGGGAGCTGTACGCCGACACCGCCAAGACCTACGATCCCAACGTGCAGGTGCTGACCACGATGACCCCCGACGAGGAGGGGCAGCAGTCCGCCATCGTGATGCCCGACGGCAGCGAGGGCGACGACACCACCGCCATCGCCCTGGGCAGCAGCGGCACCCGCATCTCCCAGATCCAGCAGCGGCTGATCGCGCTGGGCTACATGACGGGCGGCAGCGACACCGGCGTGTTCGACCAGGCCACCCAGGAGGGCGTGAACCGCTTCTTGAGCGCCATCGGCCTCGCGCCCAACGGCATGCTCACCACCGACATGCAGGCCTTCCTGCTCTCGGACAACGCCCCGGCCTTCGGCGGCGAGGCGGTGATCTCCGCCTACCAGAACCTGAACGTGGGCGACAGTGGCGAGGCCGTAATGAACCTGCAGCGCCGCCTGGTGGAGCTGGGCTATGCCAACGGCACCCCCAACGGCGAGTACGGCCAGGCCACCATCAGCGCCGTGGCCTTCTACCAGCAGTGCAACGGCATGGAGCCGGACGGGCTGGCCACCGTGTGGCTGCAAACCGTGCTGTTCAGCGACCAAGCCCTGACCTACGAGCAGACCCAGCAGGGCGTGGAGGGCTTCCCCGGCGAGACCCCCGACGAGGCCGAGCCCACCGAAACGCCTGAAGCGCCGCAGGCGACCTCCGCCCCGGACGGCGCGGACACGCTGTACTTCAACCTGGTGGTGGGCTCCACCGGCACCGCCGTGACGGCCCTTCAAAACCGCCTGGTGGAGCTGGGCTATTTGCAGATGGGCAGCGGGGTGTTCGACGAGGCCACCCGCGAGGCCGTGACCGCCTTCCAGGCCGCCATCGGCGTGGCGCAGACCGGCGAGGCCTCCGCGTCCATGCAGCGGTACATCTACAGCAAGGCCGCGCCCAGCGCCTCCGTGCAGTTCGAGACCACCGGCGACAGCTACATTCCCCTGCGCCTGGGCGACAGCAACGACGAGGTGACGAACCTCCAGCGCCGCCTGTGGGAGCTGGGCTTCCTCAGCAAGAAGGACGTGGAGACGAGCGTTGGCACCTACAACGACGCCACCCGCCTGGCCGTCACCAGCGCCCAGCTCAAGATGGGCTACGGCAGCGCCGACGGCGCCGCGGGCGTGGAGTTCCAGAGTTTCCTGTTCAGCAAGTATGGGGATATGATACGGGAGAAGAAGCGGAAAAAGTGATTTGATTATATAGGATGGGGCTGTCTCAAAACACGGATGACGGTTCAATTTCCACCGTAGGGACGCCATATACGGCGTCCCTGCATTTGCCTCGCGGTATCCAAAAGCCTTCCCCTTTGGGGAAGGTGGCGCGCAGCGCCGGATGAGGTCGTTCTCCTAATCGGCCGTTCTCCTTATCGATCGTCCTCCAATGCCACCTCCACCGGCCCGTCGATCTCGACGATCCCCGGCTCGGTCCGGCAGTCCAGGGCGAGGATCTCCACCCCCGCACGCCTTGCCTCGAGCAGCGCCTCGCCGAATTCCGGCTGGGTGGCCCAGTTGGGCCGGAACAGGCCCACGCCCTTCATCTGGATCACGATAAGCAGCACGCAACGCCCGCCGTCCTTCGCAAGCGCCATCAGGCCCCGCACGTGCTTGAGCCCCCGCAGCGTGGGCGCGTCGGGAAAGCGGGCCACGCCCGCCGATTCCAGCGTGCAGCCCTTGACCTCGATATACACCGGCCTTCCGCCCTGCGTCGCCGCGAAGTCGAACCTCGAATCCCCCACCGTCACCTCGGCCCTCAGGTCCTCCAGGGGTCCCAGCCCGCCCGCGGCCAGCCATTCCCCCGCCGCCCGGTTCGGGGCCATGGAGTCCATGTTGATATAGCGCGTGCCGCCGGGAACGGGCTTGTCCACGCCGATCAGGTCGTAGGCAGTCTTTCGTGCGGGATTGCCGCTGCCCGCCAGGTACACCCGGTATCCCGGCACAAGCAGCTCCGCGCAGCGCCCCGTGTTCTTCACGTGGACGCGCTCGATTCGCCCGTCCAAATCCACCTCCGCCACGAAGCGGTTCAGGCGGCGGATAAAGGCAGCCTCTCTAATGCTTGAATAACGCATGATCGCTTTTCCGTTTCATGGATGGCCTCAAAGCATCCATGAGTGTAATGCCCCATTATGTACAGATCCTTCGCTGCGCTCAGGACGACGACCAGGCAAACCCCTGTCATCCTGAACAAAGCGAAGGATCTTATCGTTTCGACGCCTGACGGCATGGCGCCGACTGTTTCGTCTGCCGTCGGCCGCCTATCCCCGCAACTCCGCGCCGAATGCCTTGAGCGCCTTCAGCACCTTCTCCATGGTGCCGTTGATCTCCTCGTCGGTCAGGGTGCGGTCCGGGGCGCGCAGCGTGATGCTGTAGGCCACGGACTTCTTCTGCGCGCCCAGCTTTTCGCCGCGGTAGATGTCGAACAGCTTCACGTCCTCCAGCGTCTTGGCCGCGGCCTTGCGGATGGCGTCCATCATCGTGCCCGCGCCCACCTTCTCGTCCACCACCACGGCGATGTCGCGGCTGACGGCGGGGAACTTCGGCAGGGGCTTGATGCCGTAGAAATCCTGCTCCAGGGGCATCAGGGCGTCCAGGTCCACCTCGGCCAGGTACACGCGGCCCTTGATGTCAAACTTCTCGGCCACGTCCGGGTGCAGCTCACCCAGGGCGGCGATCTTCCGGCCGTTCACGGTCATGACCGCCTTGCGGCCGGGATGGTAGTAGCCGTCGCCCGCGGCCTCGATCTCGGCGGTGACGCCGAACTTCGCCAGCAGCCACACCACGTCGTTCTTCATGGTGTAGAAGTCCACGCCCTCGCCGAAGGCGCTCATGCACAGCGCGTTCTTCTCGGTGGGCAGGTCCCCGGCCTGTTCGGCGGGGATGAACACCTTGCTCAGCTCGAACAGCGCGCCCGAGGCGTTGCCCCGGTTCAGGTTGCCCGCCACCGTGTTCAGCATGCTGGGCACCAGGGACGTGCGCATCACGCTGGTGTCCTCGCCCAAGGGGTTGCGCAGGGTCACGGCGCTGCGTCGCGGATCGTCCGCGGCCAGGCCCAGGTTGTCGATCCACTTGGGGCTGATGAAAGAATAGTTCAGCACCTCGTACATGCCCATGCCCACCAGGGCCTCCTTCACGCGGTCGGAGAAGGCGTTCACCGGGTTGCGCCGGCCGGCCATGGTCACGCCGTTCATCAGCGTGGAGGGGATGTGGTCGTAGCCGTACATGCGCAGCACTTCCTCGGACACGTCGGCCTCGGTCTCCATATCCTGGCGGAAGGCGGGCACCTCGCAGTGCAAAAGCTTGCCGTCCACCAGCGTGGTGTCGATGTAGAGGCGGTTCAGGATGTCCTCCATGTCCTCAGCGGGCACGTTGACGCCGATGCGGCGGCGGATGCGCTCCACCTCGGCCTCGATCTCAACCATAGGCTTCGGGTTCGGATAATGGTCGAACGCGCCGGGCACCACCTTGCCGCACTCCAGCATGTTCACCAGCATGCAGGCCCGCTCCAGGGCCTCCATGGCGGTGTCCGGGCAGACGCCCTTCTCGAAGCGGCCGCTGGCCTCGGTGCGCACGCCCAGCTTGCGAGCGGTGACGCGGTTGTTGGCCCGCTCGAAGGCCGCGCACTCGAACAGCACGCTGGCGGTGTCGCCGACGATCTCGCTCTCCTCGCCGCCCATGATGCCGGCCAGTCCCGTGGCGTTTTCCTTGTCCGCGATCACCAGCATGGTCTCGTCCAGCACGTGTTCCTTGCCGTCCAGGGTGGTCAGGTGCTCGCCGGGATGGGCGCGGCGCACGACGATGGTCTGGTCCTTCACCTTGGAGAGGTCGAAAGCGTGCATCGGGTGGCCGGTCTCCAGCATGACGAAGTTGGTGATGTCCACGATGTTGTTGATGGGCCGCACGCCCGCGCCGTAGAGGTATTCCCGCATCCACTTGGGGCTGGGGCTGATCTTCACGTCGGTGATCACCCGGGCGCAGTAGCGGGGGCAGGCCTCGTCGTCCCGCACCTCCACCCTGGCGTAGTCGTCGAAGGTGCCCTTTCCGTCCTCTTCCACGGCGATCTCCGGCACCACGAAGTGCTCGTTCAGCACCGCGCTGGACTCCCGGGCCAGGCCCCACACGCTCAGGCAGTCCGGGCGGTTGGCCAGGATCTCGAAGTCGATGATGTCGTCGCCGAGGCCGAAGACCTCCTTCACGTCGGTGCCGGGCTTCACGTCCTCGAAGATTTCGATGATGCCCTCGTCGCCGATGTGGGGATAGAGCCCCGCGGGCACGTCCAGCTCCGGACCGGAGCACAGCATGCCCATGGACACCTCGCCGCGCATCTTGCCCTTTTTGATCTTGCCTCCGGGCAGGTGGGCGCCGTCCAGGGCCGCCGCCACGCGCATGCCCGCGTGAACGTTGGGCGCGCCGCAGACGATCTGGATGGGCTCTTCCTCGCCCACGTCCACCATGCAAATGTGCAGGTGATCCGAGTTGGGATGATCCACGCAGCTCACCACGTAGCCCACGACCACCTTGTCAAACTGTTCGCCGGTCTTCTCCACGCCCTCCACGGCGGTGCCGGTCATCACCATCTTCCCGGCGTATTCCTCCGCCGGCAGCTGGATGTCCACATATTCCTTCAGCCATTTCATGGGCACTTTCATGGTTATCAAACCTCCGTTTATTTGAGGCTCTTTACACCTCATCAGTCACGCTTCGCGCGCCAGCTTCCCCTCAATGGGAAGCCTTTGGGTTTCGCTCTCATATGCCTTCCCCTCGAGGGGAAGGCGTCCGCCTCGACAGAGGCTGACGGATGAGGCGTCCTTACCGGTACTGCGTCAGGAACCGCAGGTCGTTCTCATAGAGGTATCTGAGGTTCGGAATGTTGTACTTCAAAAGCGCGATGCGCTCCACGCCCATGCCGAAGGCGAAGCCGGAGTACTTGTGACTGTCGATGCCGCACATCTCCAGCACCCGGGGGTTCACCATGCCCGCGCCCAGCACCTCGATCCAGCCGGTGCCCTTGCACATGCGGCAGCCCGCGCCCTTGCAGTTCGCGCAGGTCAGATCCACCTCGGCGGAAGGCTCCGTGAAGGGGAAGAAGGACGGGCGGAAGCGGGTCTGGATGCCCTCGCCGTACATCTGGCGGGCGAACTCGTCCAGCGTGCCCTTCAAATCGCCCATGGTGATGTTCTCATCGATCACCAGGCCCTCCATCTGGTGGAAGACCGGGCTGTGGGTGGCGTCGGCCTCGTCGGCGCGGTACACCCTTCCGGGGCTGATGATGCGGATGGGGGGCTTGCGGGTGGTCATGATGCGGGCCTGCACCGGGCTGGTCTGGCTGCGCAGGACGATGTTGTCCTCCACATAAAAGGTATCCTGGGCGTCCCGCGCCGGGTGGTTCTTCGGCACGTTCAACAGCTCAAAGTTGTAGTGGTCGTACTCCACCTCCGGGCCCACGACCTCCTCATAGCCCATGCCCACGAAGATCTCCACCATCTTCTTCAGGGCGATGTTCATCGGGTGCAGGGAACCGGCGCTGCGCTCCGGGCCCGGCAGGGTCACGTCGATGGTCTCGGCGGCCAGGCGCGCGGCCTTCTCCTTCTCGGCCAGCTCCGCGGCCCGCTCCTCCAGCCTGGCCTCCAGCGCGGCGCGCACGTCGTTCACCAGCTGGCCCATCTTCGGCCGCTCCTCCGGCGGCAGCTTGCCCATGCCGCGCAGCAGCGCGGTCAGCTCGCCCTTCTTGCCCAGCGCGGCGACGCGAATCTGCTCCAGACTCGCCGTGGCCCGCGCCTCCTCGATGTTCTTCATCGCGCGTTCGCGCAGTTCCCGAAGCATCTTTTCCATTGAAACGCTCACTCCTCAACCCTGTGATAATTGTTTGGGGCAAAACAAAGGCTCCGCCCCGATAAGGGGCGAAGCCGAAACTCCGCTGTACCACCCAAATTCACCCGTCCGAAAACGGGCCTCTCATTCTGATAACGGAAATGACCCCGTTCCCGCCTAATGAGCCGCGCCGTTCAGCGGGAAGGCTCCGGAGTGAACTTCGCCCGCGCCGCCTCCGCCGCCCTTCCAGCCGTGGGGCCGCTCTCTTGGGACGCGCCTGCGGGGTACTCTCTCCATCAACGCCAAGTGCACAGTCATTTTAGCACAACGCAGGGCAAATTACAACCGATTATCAGTTAATTAACGCGTCTTCGGGGCGAAATCAGGCTATTTTGTGACAAGGGGCGACGCAGACTCGCGACCGTGTTATACTGTATACTGCGTATAATACCGGGATAAGCATTCTCCGTTTTCCATTCTCCATTGAAATGAAGGGAGGCGACGGCATGCGGCGTTCAAACCCCGCGGGCCTCCACCTGTACCGCGACCGTCGTCGCCGCCTGAAAAGGCTTCGATGGGCCAGGCGGGCCGCGGCAATCCTGGCGGCGCTGCTCGCGCTGATCCTGGCGATCCGCCTGCTCGCCCGCCCGCAATCCCCAGGCCCCGCACCCGGCCCTCTGGCCACCGAGCCCGCGCCGGAGGTCACCCCGGAGCCCACGCCCGAGCCCACCGAGGGCCCGCTCTCCGGCGGCGTGCCCGCGCCAATGGCCTCCGTGGGCACCCAGGCGGAGCTGATCCGGCTCTACTGGTGGATGATCGAAACTGGCGCCGACGCCGTGACCCTGGACGCGCTGACCGTGCCCCAGGGGGAAATCTCCGACATCACCGACAAGTTCAGCAACTACTTCGACCGCTATCGCGCCTACTTCGACCCGGCGGGCATCAAGGTGGAGTTCAAGTCCGGCCTGCGGGCGTTGAAGGCCCTGCAGGCGGGCGACCTGAGCGCCCTGGACGAGGACACGCGCGCCGTGGCCGAGGGAGCGAAGGCCATCGTGGACGAGGTGATCGCCCCCGGCATGACGGACTGGGAGAAGGAGCTGGCCCTGCACGACGCGCTGGTGGACCGCTGCGAATACACCCTCAACCCCATGGACCCCTACAGCGGCGACGCCCGGGGCTTCTTCAAGGTCGGCCAGATGCGCTGCGCCGGGTACTGCGACCTGTTCCGGCTCCTGGGGCGGCTCGCGGGGCTGGAGGTGGAGATGATCGGCGGGCCCACCACCCGCGACGAGTCCGGCAGCAAGGGCCACGCCTGGAACCTGGTGCGGCTGGACGGCCTGTGGTACGTCGTGGACACCGTCTGGGACGACCCCATCGAGGATGAGCCCACGGTGGAGCACACCTTCTTCAACGTGCCCTACGCCTGCTTCGAGGGCAGCCGCACCTGGGACGCGGACTTCCTGCCGGAGGGCCCCGTCGCCGAGACGCTGGACGGGAATTACTTCTACTATCGCCCGGAATACATGGCGGACAACCGCGACGACGCTGCGGCCTCGGCCATCCGCCAGATGGACGAAGGCGGCAGGGCCTACCTGCTGGTGCCCGACAAGGCGCTGGCGCAGGCGGCGGCCGCGGCGCTGAAACAGCACTACGGGCGCTCCGGCCACTGCTTCGAGATGTCCGAGGACGTGAACTTCAACCTGTACCGCTACAGATAAGCAGGTTTCCTTATGGAAGTATAAGACTTAACGCAAAGCAACGCGAAAGTGCGTTGACTTGCCACAGTCTCCCGGCTAGAATAAAGCAGATAGTTTAAACGACTAAGTATTTTCACCCGACCAAGCAGGGAGATGGCAATATGTCCAGGATCGGCATTATCACCGACACCAATTCCGGCATGACCGCCCGGGAGGCAGAGCAGCTGGGCGTGACCCTGATGCCCATGCCCTTCACCGTCAACGGCCGCAACTATGTGGAAAACGTGAACATGACCTACGCGGAGTTTTTCGAGCACCTGGCCGCCGACGCCTCCGTCGCCACGTCCCAGCCCTCGCCGGAATCCGTGATGTCCTGCTGGGACGAGGCCCTGAAAACCTGCGATGAGCTCATCTACATCCCGATGTCCAGCGCCCTCTCCTCCAGCTGCCAGAGCGCGCGGCTGTTCGCGGAGGACTACGACGGCAGGGTGTTCGTGGTGGACAACCACCGCATCTCGATCTCCCAGAAGCAGTCCGTCCTGGACGCGCTGAAATGGCGGGACGCGGGGCTGAGCGCCGAGGACATCGTGAAAAACCTGATGGACACCTCCATGGAGGCCAGCATCTACCTGACCGTGGACGACCTGAAATACCTGAAAAAGGGCGGGCGCATCACGCCGTCCGTGGCCGCGGTGGGCACGGTGCTGAACATCAAGCCGGTGCTGCAGATCCAGGGCGGCAAGCTGGACACCTACAAGAAGGTGCGCGGCCTGCACGCCGCCCAGAACGCCATGCTGGACGCCGTCCGCAAGGACCTGGAGGATCGCTTCAAGGACACCGAGATGCTCCTGCGCACCGCCTACACCGGCGACGAGGCCATCGGCCGCGTGTGGAACGCCCAGGTGCAGGAGAAATTCCCCCAGTTCAAGGTCACCGGCGACCCGCTGCCCATCAGCATCGCCTGCCACGTCGGCCCCGGCGTCATCGCCCTGGGACTGATGAAGAAGATATAATCGCGGATATGCGAACGCCTCCCCGACGGGGAGGCGTTCGCATAAAAGCCCCGCCTCTTCCGTTCGGAAGGGGCGGGGCTTTCCTCTATCGCTTACCAGCGATTCTCCATGCGCTGCTTGTCGAAGCACTCACGGCAGTACACCGGACGATCTCCGCGGGGCTGGAAGGGCACCTGGGTGGGCTTGCCACACTCGGCGCAAACCACATCATACATGGGGCGATCGGCGCGGTTGAAGCCACCGTTGGCAGCCTTGCGCTTGTCGCGGCAGGCCTTGCAGCGGCCGGGCTCGTTCTGGAATCCCTTGTCGGCGTAGAACTGCTGCTCGGAAGCGGTGAAAACGAACTCGTTGCCACACTCACGACATACCAAAGTCTTGTCTTCAAACATGGAAAAAAACCCTCCTAATTGTGTGTGCCCATGCGATGTATAGTCTCTGTTGCCGATTCCTGCCATCGGTAGGATACCACTGGAGGGGATGCGGTTCAAAAGCCTTCTAATCGGGGCTGAGAATATTATAACACACTGGAGCAATTTTGTACAGCCTTTTAAGCACATTTCTTGCCACAAATTTTAATTTTTGTGTGACGAAACGGGCGTCAATCGGCCTGCCGCGCGGGATCGCGGAATGCGACCGGGGAAAGGGCGGGCGGCGCAACGCCGTCCCTGCAAAGGCATGCCTTTCGCATAACGATGCGCTGTGGGGCAAACCGTCAATCGCCGGGGCGCTCCCGTCACTCCTCCGTCGGAGCCTGCGGCGCGGGGGCTTCGGTTGCGGGCCGCTCCTCGTGGGGCGCGCCCTCGCCGCCCTTGCCGCCGCGGCCGCGGCGACGGCGGTGCTCCCGAACCTCCCGGGCCTCCCGGGCGGGCACCGGCGTGGCGCCGCCGCTCTCCTTCAGCTTCTCCAGGAACTGATCCGTGGACAGGTTCTTCGGGGCCTTCTGGTGGGGATAGCGGCGCTTCTTCGGCTCCTCCTCCCCCTCGGCCTCGGCCTGCTCCGGCTCCGGCTGGGGCTTCGGGCGGCGGGGCTTGCGCTCCGGGCGCGGCAGATCCTTCAGGGCCGCGGCGTCCTCCGAGCCGGGACGGCGCACCTCGTCGATGGGATACTCCTTCACGTCGAAGCTGTCGTCGTCCACCCGCACGCGCACCTTCACGGTCTCCTTGATGCAGTTGATCTCCGCGATCACGCCCACGCCGTCGGGGGTGATGACGTCCTTGCCCACCCGCGGCACGCGCTTGAGCACGGCCTCGTAGTTGTCCTGCTCGTATTTCAGGCAGCACATCAGCCGCCCGCACTGGCCGGAGATCTTCGTGGGGTTCAGAGACAGGTTCTGCTCCTTGGCCATCTTGATGGACACGGGCTGGAAGTCCCCCAGGAACGCGCCACAGCAGATCTGCCGCCCACAGGAGCCCAGGCCGCCCAGCATCTTCGCCTCGTCCCGCACGCCGATCTGTCGCAGCTCGATGCGGATCTTGAACACGCTGGCCAGGTCCTTCACCAGGTCGCGGAAGTCCACGCGGCCGTTGGCGGTGAAGTAGAATATGATCTTGTTGTTGTCGAAGGTGTATTCCACGCTCACCAGCTTCATGTCCAGCTTGTGCCGGGCGATGCGCTCCTGGCAGATTTGGAAGGCCTCCTTCTCCCGCTTCTCGTTGGCCTCGGCCTTGCGGGTATCCTCCTCGGTGGCCACGCGGATCACCTTTTTCAGCGGCGTGACGATCTGCTGGTCGCTGACGGTGCGCGCGCCGGTCACCACCTCGCCGAACTCCACGCCCCGCGCGGTCTCCACGATCACGTTGTCCCCCGGATGGGGCCAGATGCCGTCCGGGTCGAAATAATAAACCTTGCCCGCCTTCTTGAAGCGGACGCCGATTACCGTTGCCATATGGGTTTTACCTCCCGAAAAGACCGGTGTCTATAAGGTTGAAATAGAGATTCTCCAGCGCATTGGGCCAGGAGACGTTGCTGCCCAGCTGCATCCGCGCCAGCAGCACGCCCTTGAGGAGCGCCCGGCCGTCCAGCTTCGACTTGCGCAGCCGATCCGCGTCCCAGGCCTGATAGGGCTCCGCCCCGCTCTGAATGGCCATGAGATCCCGCGCCCAGAGCTCCATGATGTCCAGCGTCTCATTCTCCTGGCCCTTGTCCTCCTCCAGCGGCGAGGCGGCCCCGGCCACGCTGGCCCGGCCCGAGAGCGCCTCCAGGGATTGGAGCACCTTCTCCCGCAGGGCGCGATATTCTCCGTCGCCGTCAATCTCCAGCGCCCGGCCCACCGAGCCCTGGGAGAGGCCCGCCAGCTCCCGGGCGCGCACAGGGTCGACGCCCCGCCCTTCCAGCACCCGGGCGCAGTCCTCCACGCTCAGGTCCGAGAAGCGCACGGTCTGGCAGCGGGAGAGGATCGTGGGCAGCATCGCGCCGGGCGCGTCGGTGATGAGGAAGAACATGGCCTCCCCCGACGGGCTCTCCAGCGTCTTGAGCAGCGCGTTCTGAGCGGCCACGGTCAGCTTGTCGGCCTGCTCGATCAGGGCGATGTGCCGCCCGCCCTCGTAGGGGCGCAGGGCCAGCGCGTCGATGAGCTCGCGCACCTCGTCCACGCCGATGGACTTCTTCTCCGGCTTCACCACGTGGATGTCCGGATGGGACCCGGCCAGGAACCGCTTGCAGGCGGGGCACACGCCGCAGGGCTTGCGCTCCCCCTGGCAGACCATAGCCTGGGCGAACAGCCGCGCCAGGGTGCGCTTGCCGGAGCCGTGGGGCCCGACGAACAGCAGGGCATGAACAATGCGCCCGGCTTGAACCGAACGCATCAGCTGTTCCATCTTGTCGCCGTAACCCACGAATTCGGATAGTTTCAAGGTTCGCCTCAGATCTTCCTGAACTGCTCCACATCCAGCACGAAGATGGTCGCGCCGCCCACGGTGACCTCCACCGGATAGGGCACGTACACGCCCGTGGTGCCGGAAATGGGCGAGGGCGTGGTGGCGATCTGCTTGCGACTCTTGCACACCTTCTCGATCACGCCCATGGCGTTGTCCAGCTTGTCGTCCTCCACGCCCACCAGGAGCGTGGTATTGCCCGCGCGCAGGAAACCGCCGGTGGTCGCCAGCTTGGTGACCCGGTAGCCCTCGCTCATCAGGTGATTGATCAGCCTGGAGGCGTCTTCGTCCTGCACGATCGCGATGATCAATTTCATAGGAAGTCCTCCTTCCCTACTCTCATCCAACTGTATTATACACGAAATACAGTCGTTATGCAACCATTTTTGCAGATTGTAGGGGCTATCTCAAAACGGATGTCCAGCCGCCGTTTCCAATCGTAGGGATGCCATTCATGGCATCCGCGGGCGGCAAGAATGCCGCCCCTACGGCAGAAATGGAATGTGAACACAGCGATTTGAGACAGCCCCTGGGTTGGCTCATTCCGTGGGCGAATCGTCGAAGGGGATGTAGCGGCCCTCCAGGTACATCTGCTTGAGAGTGTCGTAGTGGGGGTGCTTGCGCCAGCCCTTGCCGGTGGAGCCCCGGCCCTCGGTGTTGATCTTGGTGTTGGGCAGCGCGCGCCGCAGGTCCTTGATCATGTCGCTGGACAGGCGGCAGCCGCCGCACCACAGCCGCTGGAGCTGGGTCATGGACTTGAGCACCTCGTAGTTCTGCCCCACGGGGTTGTAGAAGATGTTCAGATCCACCAGTTTGGGAAGCCCCGTCAGCGGGCTCATGTCGGTGATGTCGTTCAGGAACAGCTCGCAGAACTCCAGATCCTTGAAGTCGGCGATGGGGTCGATGTTGGTGATCTTGTTGTCCGCCAGGATCAGCACCCTGAGCTTCGTCAGCCCCCGGAAGTTCTCGATGTTGGTGATGCCGTTGTGGCCCAGGTCCAGCATCATCAGGTCCGTGCAGTAGCGGATGGGCTCGAAGGTCTTGTCGTTGTAGCCGTAGCGGTTGCCGTCGCCCAGCTGGGTGGAGAAGGCGGTGGCGTCGGTGCGCAGGGTGTACTTGCCGAACTTGATGACGAACACGAACTTGATGTCCGGGTACTCGTCAAACAGCTGGCCGCACTGGTCCTGGGTCAGGCCGCTGTCCACCAGGGAGACCTTCGTCAGCTTGGGAAGCCGGGCGATGCAGGCCTTCACGGCGTCCACGCTGCCCACCTTCACGCCGTCCAGGTTCAGCTCCGTGGTTTCGCTGGTCAGCTTCTTGTCGAAGGTGGTGATGCCGTAGAGCACCTTGTCGCCGTTTTCGTGGGTCTGCACCTCGTCCACCTGCTCCGGCGTCAGCTCAATCTCCCGGGCGTCCACCTGCTGCAGGTGGGGCATGTAGTCGATGAAGTCCACATACCGCATCAGCGCGTCGTAGTTGCCCGTCACGCGTACCATCGTGTCCTCGGTGGTCATGGCCGCCTGGGGCACGTCGCAGCTGAATTTGAAGTAGATGTCCGGGAAGGTCTCCGTCAGCTCCCGCACGGAGGCGATCGGCGCAGGCACGCCCCGCAGGTCGATTTGGTCCACCTGGGGCAGCAGCATCAGCGCGTCCTCGATGGCGGCGGTGTCCACGGCGCAGTCCCGCAGGTCCAGCTCCGTGGTGTCCGGGGCGTAGCGCCCGCCCAGCAGCGGCACCCGGTAGGCGAATCGCTTCGTGGGATACTTGTCAAACAGCGTCCGCAGCTCGCCCGTCGTCAGGTTCAGCTCCCGCAGGTCCATCTCCTCGGCGGCGCTGTCGAAATAGGCCTGCTTCACCGGGATGCTCCAGCGGATGTCGCACTCCGGCAGGGCCGCGGCCAGGGCATCCCGCTCGGCCTCGGTGAAGGCGTAATTGCCGCGGATGTCCAGGCGCTTCAGGCTGGTGACGGCCTGGATGGGCTCGAAGTCCGTCACGGTGGAATTGCGCATGTCCAGCCGCTCCAGGCTCGCCATCTCGGTGAAGTGCTTGGGATACTCGTCCTCCACCTTCACGTCCGTCACCACCAGGTACTTGGGAACGAACCGGCCGTCCACCCGCACGAAGTATTCCGTCAAAAAGCCCGTGGCCAGCAGCGCGATGCACGCAAAGCCCAGCACGCCCATCAGCACCCGCGAGACCTTCAGATTCACGGCCAGCAGCAGGGCCTCCACCAGCAGCAGCGCGCAGGCCACGCCCATCAGCAGCTTGCCGAAGGAGAGGTGCAGGGTACTCAGGTAGATCCCCAGGCCCACCGCGCAGGCCACCAATATACCCGCGATCACCCGGCGCAGCAGCAGCATGCCGCCGCCGGACTTCCCGGGCTTATTCTTCTTCACGTCCGTCTGTGTCATGGAATCGTCTCCAAACCTATGGCTCCGTACAGGAGCCCACATTTTCACATTTATATTATATCGGCTCGCACAGGTTTTTTCAAGGAGATTTTTTGCAATACGGTATCATTTACCTTGCAGGCCAGCGACCTCATCCGTCTTTGACGAAAAATGCAAGCATTTTCCGCCAAATCCACCTTCCCCAAAGGGGAAGGCTCTCAATCTCCGCCCAAAATCCTTCCCCTGTTTGGATAGGTGGCACGAAGCATCGGATAGATTCGTCTCCCCGGAAGATGGGCGGCGCAACGACGGAAAGTCCGCTCCTGCGCCCTCACGAATGCCGCATCGTCCAAAAGCCTTCCCCTTTGGGGAAGGTGGCACGGCGAAGCCGTGACGGATGAGGTCTTTTCGTACTCAGGAAAGCAAATGACGTTGTCCTGCATCCGCAGCGGGCACCCCTTGCGCAAAGCGCCGGGTTTGCGCTATAATGTTTCCGACAAGGAGGCGGGCAGACATGGCCAATCGGACGAGCCGGGCTCGGCAGCGGCAGCGCCGCAGAAGAATCGAAATCATCGCGGCGGGCGCGGGGGCCGTCGCCCTGGCGGCGGTGGCGCTGGTCCTGTTGAACCGGCCCGCGCCGGATGCCGCGGTCCTCGCGCCCGTCGAGGCGACGCCGGTGGCGGCAGAGGCAACCGCCGAGCCGGTCGTCACCCCGGAGCCCCACGCAGAGACCCCCGCGCCCACTCCCCAGCCGACCCCCACCCCCGTGCCGGAGCCCACGCCCACCGTGGTGCCGGGGAGCCGCCCGGACGTGGTGTCCTTCTACACGCCCCAGGGCAAGAGCTATTCCCCCCGGGTACGCATGGGCGACACCTACACCGCCCCCTGGAAGAAGGGCAAGGACATCGGCTCCTTCGAGGTCATCGCCTCCGACGAGGCGCTGCTGGACGGGGACTTCTTCGGGGACATCTTCGGCCGGGCCTGGACCGCCTTTCCGGACTGCGGCAGCTGCAAGATCGGCTACACCCTGCGCTACACCCTGGACGACGGCACGGAGATCCGGTATTCCATGCTGGCCCCGAAGCACATCGAGCACACGGAGTTCATCGAGGTCTGGCTCTACGACGACTACCACCGAAAGCCCCACCAGTTTTACTCCCATCTGAAGGATTCCCAGATGAAGGGCGACACGCTGATCACCTCCGTCAAGCTCACGGCGGGCAAGCAGATCGCCCGCGTGACCGACATCTGGCTGGAGGCCTTCGTCTGCGCGTCGCTGGACGACTTCGACGCGGAGCGGAACTACATCGGGGACACCAGCTGTGTGATTCATATTGTGAAGGAATAAAAAAGGTTCTTCACGGAAAGTTGGGGGATTTCCCCCTCATCAGTCACCTACGGTGACAGCTTCCCCCCAGGGGGAAGCCTTTCTGCGCTAAGCCTTCCCCTTGAGGGGAAGGTGCCCCGAAGGGTTTGTCATCCCACAACTTTCCGTGAGGATCCAAAAAAGATCCTTCGCTTCGCTCAGGATGACAGGCGCTGAAAACGTCATCCTGAGCAAAGCGAAGGATCTTTTTCATCGGGATCAATAGATCAGCAGGTTGTACAGCCCGCTCTTCCCGTCCATGTTCACCACGCAGAAGGTGTAGGCGGTGGGATAGACGCGGTCGCCGTCGGCGGTCTCCAGCACGTAGTCGAAGCTGACGCGGCAGGTGAAGCAGTTGTCCGCCAGGCGGTAGAACTCCGTGGCCGCGCCGTTGCGCACCTCCACGCCTGTGTGGGGCGTGGCGTACTTGTTGGACAGGTTGTCGAAGATCTCCCGGGCGGGGCTGCCCTTCAGACACAGCCGGGTGATGGACCGCTTGGAGCCGTCCTTCGACATGAACTTGGCGATTTGCGTGCCCAGCTTCAGCGCCGCCTCGGAGTACTTCACGGCCAGCTCCGAATCCTGGGGAATGGCGCAGCTCCAGGTGTTCTCGCTCTCGGCGGAGGCGATCAGGGTGGCGGGCACGCCGGCGGCGTCGGTCACCTCGATAGTGGGGTCCTCGCCGCTCACCGTGAACACGTATTCCGTCATCATCGGGTTCTCCACGCCCTCCGGCAGGAACCCGTCCTCGAACATGTACTTCGGGGAGACCTTGCAGTTGCCCTCGCTGAGGCGCACGCCCTCCACGGTCACGGCGTAGCCGGTGGGCACGGTGACGCGGCAGCCGTAGCCCCCGTCCGCGGCGACGGGCAGCTGGGGCACCGGCGTCGGGGTGGGCTCCGGCGTGGGGGTCGGGTCCGGCTCCACGCGGGTCACCAGCGTGGTGACGCTGCCCAGCTTCCACAGGCGCGCGCCCTGGCGGGTGGTCTCGCCGCTGGGGATCAGGGTGAAGGTGGCGAACTTGTCGCCGTCCAGGGTCACGGTGTACTTGCGCTCGTCCTGATTGCCGGAGAAGGCCTCCACCCACTCCACCCGCTTTCCGCTGGCGATCTCGCTGAGGCTCTGGGTATAGAAGGCCTTGTCGCCGCCCGCGATCTGCTCGGCGGAGGTGTCCACCTCGTAGAGGGCGTTGAAGTCCCGCGCCTCGAACAGGCGCGCCACCTCCTCGGCCACGTACACCGGCTGGGCGCTCTCATAGTCCTTCAGCACGCCCCGCAGCCAGACGGTGCCCAGGAATATGCCCACGAGGATCACGGCCACCACGGCGAAATACACCTGGTAGAAGCGGCTCTTCCATATGCTCTTTTTCTTGCTGCTCTTTGTCATAGCCCCTCCGTCAGCGCACGATGAAGGCCGTGGGCATCTTGCGCGAGCCCGTGAGGGTCACGCCGGTATTCAGGTATTCTCCCTGGTAGTACATCAGCGACGAGGAGCCGCCGTCCATGTTGATGGCGTTGATGGCCTTGTACTCCAGCATGATGGAGATCAGGTCGGAGAAGGTGGCGCCCAGGCTGGAGGCCTGCCGCCCGTCGATGACCAACATCAGCACCGCGCCGTCCGCCCGCTGGCCGATGGCCGTGCGGGGGTTCAGGCCGCTGCTCTGGCCCTTGACGCTCACGGGCTCGCCGTTCACGATCAGCGCCGGGCCGAAGGTGATGGCGTCGCGGATGCCCTTCTCTTTGGCCTCGCCCTTGGACATGTCCTTGGCCAGCACCAGGATGTTGTCCTGGTTGAAGCCCACGGTGATGTTGTAGGTGTTGCTGGGGCTGTCGTACATGACCTCCCCCTCGGAGATCACCAGCCCCACGGGCCGCCCGCCGTTGCCGACGCCGCCCACATCCTCGAAGCCGCCGCCATTGATGGCCGCCACGGCGTCATATCGCTGGGCGATCTCCTTCAGCTGCAATCCCGGCGCGCTGGAGAACTTGTCGCTGCAGGTGCCCACGGTGACGCGGGCGGGGTCCTTCACGATCATCATGTAGCCGGAATAGGTGCCGCTGCGGAGGGAGTAGACCTGGATGCCGTCCTCGTCGAACACCAGGTTCTCCGGCACCGGCGTGGTCTGGGGCATCACCACCTCCACGGGCACCGGCGTGGCCTTGGCCTCCGGGTCCGGGGTGGGCGTGGGCTTGGCGATTTCGATCAGGGACACGTCCGTCTCCTCGTTGTCGTCGGACACGGAGTTGCGCGCCACGATCTCATCCACCTTCTCCTGGCTGTAGAAGATGCGCGGCACGAATTTCAACGCGCTGGTCTCCAGCATGGACACGGTCAGCAGGTCGCCCACGGTCTGGGACGGCCCGTTGAAGGCGGCCTGGCCGGCGCTCAGCGCGGCGATCAGCACCAGCACGATCAGCGTCAGGACGCACAGCCCGCTGCGCCAGGCGATCCGCTTGATCTTCCTGCGGCGGCGGCGCTGGGCCTTCGTCAGCTTCTTGGTCGGATTCTTCTTGGGTTCCATAGCATGCCCTCCGGCATTGATGTAAACCACCGATAATCAGTGGAAAATGATGTTGTACAGCGCCCCGGTGCCCTTGCGCTTGATGACGCAGAGGGTGTAGCTGGTTGGGTAGGTGTAGTCGTTCTCCCGCCGCGAGGTCAGCACGAAGTCAAAGGACACGTGGCAGGTGAAGCAGGTGTCGGACAGAATCCGGAACTCGGACACCTGGGGGTTCAGCACGCTGGTGGACTTGTGGCTGGGGGCCCAGCTGTTGCTGAACTTCTTCAGGATGGCCTCCGCCGGGGAGTCCGGGGCGATGCCGATCTTGCTGCGGTCCAGGTCGTCCACGGTGTACTTGGCGATGCGCTCGCCCAGCTTCAAAACCGCGTCGCTGAACTGGGTCCTGGCGTCCTCGTCCTCCGGCACGTCCACGGAAAAGCGGGTGCCGGTGTCGTCGGTGTTCACGGTCTGGATCGCGCCGCCTGCGTCGGTGACGGTGATCTGCGGCGCGCCATCCTCGGAGAAGAAGCCGTATTCCACCAGCTCCGGGCCGGTGACGCCCTTGGGCAGGAAGTCCGCCGGGTAGATGGAGGCGGCCGGGGTGGTGATGTCCGCCTCGGTGAGGGCCTCGCCGTTCACCGTCACGGCACAGGTCGTCGGCACGGTGATGCGATAGGGCGCGGCGGTGGGGTCCCCCGCCTCCTCGGTGCCCTGCAGGGCCACGTGGGTGGTGACGCTGCCCAGCTGCCACAGCGGATTCCCATGGTCGGTAGTCTCGCCGCTGGGCACCAGGGTGAAGGTGGCGAACTTGTCGCCATCCAGGGTCACGGTGTATTTCTTCTCGTCCGGGTTGGAGGAGAACGCCTCCCGCCAGGCCACGGCCTTCCCCGCGGTCGCGTCCCTCAGAGACTGGGCGTAGAAGGCCTGGTCGCCGCCGGAGAACTCTTCGGCGGAGGTGTCGAAGGCGTAGAGGTTGTCGTAGTCGCCCGTTTCAAACAGCTCGGCCACCACCTCGGCGGCGTGGACGGGCTGGGCGGTCTCGTAGTCCCGCACCACGCCGTTCAGCCACAGCATGCCGATGGCCACGGCGATGAGGGCGACGGTGAGCACGATGAAGTAGGTCCGGTAGAACTTGCTCTCCATCAGGCTCATGTACTGCTTTTTCTTCTTCACGGCAGCCACCTCCTCAGCGCACGATAAACCCGGTGGGAATATCGCGGTCGCCGGTGAGTATGACGCCCTTGTTCAGGTACTCGCCCTTGTAGCACATCAGCGACGAGGAGCCGCCGTCCAGGTTCACGGCGTTCACCGCGCCGTATTCCAGCAGGACCATGATCATGTCGGCGTAGGTGGCACCCAGGCTGGAGGCCTGGCGTCCGTCGATGACCAGCATCAGCACCGCGCCGTCCGCCCGCTGGCCGATGGCCGTGCGGGGGTTCAGGCCGCTGGAGGAGCCCTTCACCTCGGAGGCCTCGCCGTTCACCACCAGCGCCGGTCCGAAGGCCAGCGCGTCCCGCAGGCCCTTCTCCAGCGCCTGCTCGGAGGTCAGCTTGCCCACGATCAGCACATTGTCCTGGTTGAAGCCCACCACCACCGCGTGGTCGGCGTTGACGCGGGCCTTGTTCAGCACCTTGCCGTCGGCGATCACCAGCCCCAGGGGCTTGCCGCCGTTGCCCACGCCGCCGTCGTCGGAGAAGCCGCCGCCGTTGATGGCGGCCACCGCGCCGTATCGCTCGGCGATCTCCTTCAGCCGCATGCCGGGCTGGGAGTTGAAGTTCTCACGGCACACGCCCACGGCCACCCGGGAGGGATCGTGGACGATCATCATCCAGCCGTTGAAGGTGGCCCCGTGGACCTGGTAGACGTCGATGCCGTCCTCGGAGATGGCCAGGTTCGCCGGGTCCGGCTGGGGCACGGCCTCCGCGGGGGCCGCCGCCTGCTCGTCCGCGGAATCGGGGGAGGCGATGACGATCATGGAGGTATCGGTGTCCTCGTCGGCCTCGGTCACCTCGTTGCGGGCGATGATGTCGTCCACCTCGGCCTGGCTGTAGTAGATGCGGGGTATAAATTTCAACGCGCTGGTCTCCAGCATCGTGACGGTCAGCAGGTCGCCCAGGCTCTTGGACGGGCCCTTGAAGGCCACCAGCCCCGCGCCCAGCGCGCCCACCAGCGCCACGGCGATCAGCGTCAACACGGACAGGCCCACCCGCCAGGCGATGCGCTTCGGGGTGAGCTTCGCGGTGGACACGGCAAAGCGGCGGCCCCTGGTCGCCTTCTTTTTGCCGCCGGTCGGCCGCTTCGCCCCGGTTTGCCGGGACGCGGCCGGAACCCTCGTCCGATTCGTTGAATCCTGCATCGTCACACCGCTTTCCATCCTGCTGGTCGAATTACATACGCATACACTATATTCTAACATTGAATAGGAATGTTTGCGTTGCAATCCTGTTAACGTTAGCGGGCTTTAAGTTGAAACATGGAAAAGGGGCTGTCTCAAAACAGTTCAAAGCATCGTTCCACCGTCCCAGGGGCGGCATTTATGCCGCCGGAAGCGGACCTTCCGCCCGCGGACGCCATGCATGGCGTCCCTGCGGCCCGGAACCAGCAGAACTCTTGTTTTGAGACAGCCCCAATAGATTTCCCGCTACAGCATGATGCACAGCATCCCGCCGCTGCCCTCGTTGATGATCTTTTCCAGCGCCTCCTTCAGCTTGCCCTGGGCATCCTCCGGCAGGTTTTTCAGCTTGCCGTTCATGCCCTCCCGCACCAAATCGCCCAGGGTCTTGCCGAAGATCTCCGTCTCCCACAGGGCCTCGTCCCCCGCCTCCATCTGCTCCGCCAGGGACGCCGCCAGCGCCTCGGACTGGCTCTGGGAGCCGGCGAAGGGGTTCACCTGGGTCTCGATGTCCGCCCGAACGATCTGCAGCGACGGGGCCCTCGCCTTCAGCCGCACGCTGGTGTTCGGGCCCTGCTTCACCAGCTCCGGCGGCTGGAGGGTCAGCTCGTCCATCGTGGGCGGCACCATGCCGTAGCCGTTGCTCCGGGCCGCGGCCACCGCCTGGGCCACCTTGTCGTACTCCCGCTTGGCCGCCACCAGCTGGCGCATCAGGTCGAACAGGTGGGCCTCGCCGTCGATGGTTTCGCCGCAGGCCTCCCCCAGCACCTGGTAGAACAGCCCGTCCTTCAAATTCAGCCGGTATTCCAGCGTGCCGTCGTTCAGGCTGATGCGCACCGGCAGCGCGTCCTCCACGTACTCGTTTTCATCCAGCGCCCGCTTCAGGACCTCGTGATCCCGCACGCAGCGCATCCGCTCCGCCGCGGCCTTCACGCTGTCCAGCACCGACTTGCCCAGCCAGTGGTCCCCGGGCAGCGCCGTCAGCCAGGCCGGAGCCGTGAGCCGCGCCTCCCGGATGGGGAATTCCATCAGCAGGCTCGCCAGCAGCCCGTTCAGGTCGTCCAGGCCCATGGTCTGGGCGTTCACGGCCCGCACCGGCACGTCGTACCGCTCCGCCAGCTCGTCCCGCAGCTTCCGCGCCTCCGGCGAGGCCGG
The DNA here is from genome assembly GCA_900315585.1 of uncultured Eubacteriales bacterium. Classification (GTDB taxonomy): domain Bacteria; phylum Bacillota; class Clostridia; order Christensenellales; family Aristaeellaceae; genus UBA2862. Next base: position 29,335 of record OMZP01000033.1, read on the forward strand.
GTTCTTCGTGTTCAGCACCACCACGAAGGGCTTGCCCAGGGCCCGCAGCTCCTCCACCACCCGGGCCTCCGCGGCCTCGTAGGCGCTGCGGGGCATGTCCACCACGGTGCCGTCGGTGGTCACCACCGCGCCGATGGTGGCGTGCTCCTGGATCACCCGGCGGGTGCCCAGCTCCGCGGCCTCCTCGAAGGGGATGTCGTGGTCGAACCAGGGCGTGCGCACCATCCGCGCCGCCTCCCCCTCGCTCAGCCCCAGCACGCCGGGGATCAGGTAGCCCACGCAGTCCACCAGCCGCACCCGGGCGGTGGCCCCGTCCCGGAGCACCACCTCCGCCGCCTCGTCCGGCACGAACCGGGGCTGGGTGGTCATGATCGTGCGACCCGCCCCGCTCTGGGGCAGCTCGTCCACAGCCCGCTCCCGCGCCGCGGCGTCCTGCAAATTCGGCAGCACAAGCAGTTCCATGAACCGCTTGATGAAGGTCGACTTGCCGGTGCGCACCGGCCCGACCACGCCCAGGTATATGTCGCCGTCGCACCGGCCCGCAATATCCCGGTACAATGTATTCTGATCCATGGAACACGCCTCCCGCTTGCATTTTCACCTCCAGCTTATGAGGGGGCGGAAGGGGTTATGCGACTTGCGTTTTCCACCCTTCAAGCCTTCCCCTTTGGGGAAGGTGGCATTTGCGAAGCAAATGACGGATGAGGTCGTCTTCTCACTCATATGCGGAACGGTTGTGACCCCGCCGCTCATCGTTCGCCCTTGCGTTTTCCGGTCCCAGGCATTATAATGGGGCTATCAATCCCATCGGAGGCACCCGTGAAACAGGCGAAGCGGCAAAAGGCAAATCGAAGGCACGGCAGGGCCCGTCGGCAGAAGCGCGCGGCCCTGACGGCGTTTATCGTGGTCCTGGCGCTGATCATGCTGGCGCTGGCGGGCTACGTGGGCTGGTGGTACATCCACCGGGGCCGCGTCCAGGCGGACAGCCAGCGATATGCCGAGCTTTACGGCGGTCGGGACCACGTGCTGGTGATCGACGTGACCGCCATCCCCACGGCGGAGCCCACGCTGGAAACCACGCCCGCGCCCACGTCGAAGCCGACGGCAGAACCAGCCTCGGTGCCCACGGCAGCGCCGGCGGCGGAGCCCACAGAGCCGCCCACGCCTGCGCCGACGGCGGAGCCTACACCCACGCCCACGTCGGTGCCGACGACAGAACCCACACCTGAACCCACGCCCGAACCCACGGAAGAGTCCACGGCCGAGCCGTTCTTTGACGCGACCGTGGCACACGCAGACCTGCTGGCAATAGCATCGACGCCCGCGCCCACGGCGGAACCGACGCCGGAGCCCACTGTGGAGCCCACGCTCTCCCCCACGTCTACCCCGCTGAACGCGGACATGCCCGTGGTGGAGGACGCGCCCATCCCCACGCCCGACGCCCACACCCAGGTGTTCGCCCTGCCCACGCCGCCGCCGGTGCAGCCGGGCTTTGCAAAGCTGCTGTCCCTGAACCCGGAGACGGTGGGCTTCCTGGAGATCGACGGGATGCTGTCGCTGCCGGTGGTGCAGCGGGAGAACGACAACGAATTCTACCTCTCCCACGGCTTCGAGGGCGGGGAATCCCGGGAGGGCGCGCTGTTCCTGGACGGTCTGAACCGGCTGGTGCCGGAGGACGACTGCCTGCTCATCTACGGCCACAACATGAAGAACAACACCATGTTCGGCCAACTGGACCGCTACGAGGACCTGGCTTACCTGCGCCAGCACTCCGTCCTCCACTTCGACACCCTCTACGAAAACCGGGCCTACGTGGCCTTCGCCGCCTTCACCGCCAGCATGGATTCCGGCAGCAGCCGCTACTTCGACGTGCGCCAGTTCATATTCGACGACGTGGAGTTCGACAAGTTCGTGTTGAAGCTTGAGAGCCGGTCCCGGTTCAGGATCCCCGTGGACGTGCAGTACGGCGACCACCTGCTGCTGCTCGTCACCTGCGACTACACCAACAAAGAGGGCCGGTTCATACTCGCTCTGCGCCAGCTCCGGGAGGACGAGACCGAGGCCGGGGTGTGGGCCCAGGCCATGCAGGCGACGGAGAAATAGAGTTCAGAGTTGAGAGTTTAGCGAAGAAAGCCTGGACGGTGCACCGCCGCCCAAGCATACAAAGGGGCTGTCTCAAAATACAGATTACGGTTCAATTTTCACCGTAGGGACGCCATTTATGGCGTCCGCGGGCGGAGGGTCCGCTCCCAGCGGCATGAATGCCGCCCCTACGGGGATGATTGTAACGTCCGGATGTATTTTGAGACAGCCCCTTTGCTTTACCGCAGCAGCTATCCAATCTCAACTCTAAACTCTGAACTCTGAACTCTCTAAAACAGCCCTCCCAGCCACTGGGCCACCGGCAAATAGACGCAGGGGATCAGGATCGCCGGGAGCATGTTGCCCACGCGGATGCGGGACTTGAGGCAGTCCAGGGAGTTGATGCCGATGGCGAGGATCAAGAGCGACCCCACCGCGGACAGATCGGTGATCAGCGCATCCGTGAGGAAGGGCGCGAGCACCCCCGCCAGCAGCGCGATGCCACCCTGGTAGAGCAGGATGGGCACGGCGGAGAAGATCACGCCGGGTCCGTAGGTGGAGGCCAGGATGATGGAGAACACGCCGTCCAGGGCCGACTTGGCCATCAGCGTGTCCGGCTTGTTCTGCAGGCCCGCCTCCAGCGCCCCGACAACGGCCATCGCCCCCACGCAGAACAGCAGCGAGGCGTTCACGAAGCCCGCGGAGAAGCCGGTGTCGCCCTTGGAAAGCTTGCTCTGGGCCCAGTCGCCCAGCCTGCCGATGCCGTCCTCGATCCGCAGCCACTCCCCGAGCACCGAACCCACGATCACCGACACGATCACGCAGAGCGTGTTCTGGGTCTTCAGCGCGCCGGAGATGCCGATGATCATCACGCACAGCGCCAGGCCGTAGTTGATGGTGGCCTTGTACTTTTCCTGGATGCCGCCCCGCAGCAGGCAGCCCAGCAGCCCGCCCAGGACGATGGCCGCTGGATTGGCCCAGATTCCGAGCATGGATTGGCCTTCTTTCACAATGATTCTTTTTCAACAACCCCTCCGGCCCTTCGAGCCACCTCCCCTTACACAGGGGAGGCTTCGGACGGGGAAGGCTTTATAACTTTAGTTCACTAAAGCATCCGCCCGCGAAAAAGCGCGCCAAAGCAACTTTGACGCGCTCAATCTCCGGTGTGGATTATTCCGCCGCGGCTTCCGTCTTGGGATAGATGCTGACCTGCTTGCGGGTCTTGCCCAGACGCTCAAACTTCACGACGCCATCCATCTTCGCGTACAGGGTATCATCGTCGCCGATGCCCACGTTCTTGCCGGGATGGAATTTCGTTCCGCGCTGACGAACGAGAATGTTGCCCGCGAGCACGAACTGGCCGTCCGAACGCTTCACGCCGAGGCGCTGCGCATGGCTGTCACGGCCGTTGCGGGAGGAACCCATTCCCTTCTTGTGAGCGAAGAGCTGAAGATTCATCATAAACATGTGCTTTACCTCCGTTCTTCGATAATGCGAACGTTGCGAGGATAACTCCTCTCGATGGCCCGAAGCCCCTCCAGCAGGGTCTCAAGCAGCAGCTGGGCTGCCTCCACCTGCGCTTCGGTGGCCTGGGGCGTAAGTCTTGCCTCCAATAAGGCGGCTTCATCGTCGATCTCGAACATCACGGGCGCCTTCAGGACGTTTTGAAGCCCGTTCAGCGTAGTCTGGGTCAGCGCGGAGACGGCGGCGCAGACGATGTCCTCGCCCGCCTCGGCGTAGCCCGTGTGCCCCTGTGCCCGATAGCCCGTGAGGGCTCCGTCCGGCCTTCTAAAGAAGGAGACGGTGTTGCCAGGCTGCTTCATCAGGCGTTGATGGCCGTGATCTCAACCTTGGTGTAGGGCTGACGATGGCCCTGCTTCTTGCGCTCGTTCTTCTTGGCCTTGTACTTATAGACGACGATCTTCTTGCCCTTCACCTGGGCCAGAACCTTGCCTTCGACCTTCGCGCCCTCAACCACGGGCGTGCCGACCTTGGCCTGGTCCGCTTCGCCGACGAGAAGTACCTCGTCAAAAGTAACCGCTTCATCCGCCTGAGCGTTGAGCTTCTCTACGAAGATAACGTCGCCCTGCTGAACACGGTACTGCTTGCCACCGGTCTTAATGACTGCGTACACGCGTTGCACCTCCTATACAAAAATCTCGCCGAAACTTGGCAGCAGCCGGAGGTTCATGGAGCCGGAGCTCTGCAATCAGAGGCTTGCTCCACCTTCCGAACATACATTTTAAGCCGGTTTCGAGCGGCTTACCGAATGATTATACTTGTTTTTTCGGGCCTTGTCAATCAACTTTGCCGTTTGGCAGGGTCAGAATCGAAAAAATAACATTCATCTTTCTGCACCGCGCAGGCCGCGGATGCGCCGAAGCATCTCCGCCGCGTACCGGCGGGCCAGATCAGTGTCAAACGGCTCGCCTTCCGCGCCGTCATAGGCGTCCAGGGCGGATCGGATCAGCGGATGCCAGACCCCCGGCAGGTGCTCCAGCGCCCACGCGCCGCCCTCCCGCTTGGAGAGCACTTCCCCGTCCTCCAGATACGCCAGCACCCGCGCCAGGTTCAGCGTCAGGTACATCGCGTTCCCGTCGATCTCCTCCTCCGCGCCGCGGACGTCCTCCCAGATGGAATCCACGTAACACGCCCTCGGCACCGGGGCGAACACGTCCCCGATGGCCGCGCCCCACAGACAAACGCCCCGCCCGCGAAGCACGGTGAAGTGGGCCGCCAGATCCCCGTCCGTGCCGCGCATCTTCCGGATGTAGTCCTCCGGGTCGCGGGCATACCAGTCCGCGTGCATCCGGGACCAATGCAGTTCAAAGGGCGTTGGCCATGCGAAGGGCTTGCAGGCCGCCTCCGTGACGACGCTCATCTCGATCCCCTTGCCGGGGGCGCGGGCATCCAACTCAACCACCTCGTCCATGAAGGCCCGCCGCTGCTCGTCGGTCATGGGCGCGTCGACGACCACGATGAAGTCCAGGTCGCTCACCTCGGGGGTGTAGCAGCCCATGGTCGCGGAGCCGTGCAGGTACACGCCCACCAGGCTCCCGCCCAGCGCAGCGCGGGCGGCGGCGGTGAAGCCGTCGATCAGGCCCCGGGCAATGTCCGGGAGCGCGGTCTTGTCATTCATCTGCCCGCTCCCCGCCGTCGCGAAGGGTGATGTAGTCGATGATGCCGTCGGTCAGTCCCGCCGCCAGCTGCCACTGGTAGTCCGGGTCGTTGAGCAGATGATCCTCGGTGGGGTTGGACAGGAAGCCGCACTCCACCATGATGCAGGGCACCTCGGACCAGTTCTGGCCGGTGTAGTTGTCGTTCTGCACGATGGCGTGGGGCTTGGCGCCGGTGGCCTCGCACACCCGGGGCAGGATAGCCTCGGCGGCACGATAGCTCTCCCCGGCGATGGCGTTGCTGCGGCTGCAATACAGGCCGATGCCGTTGGCGCCGCGGTTCTCCGAGCCGTCGCAGTGGATGCGCAGCACCAGGTCCACGCCCAGCGCGTTCATCATCTTCGCCCGCTCCTGGTTGGAGATGTCCACGTCGTGGCTCTCCCGGGTCATGTAGACCTCCGCGCCCTGGCTCTGCAGGGCGTCCCGCAGCTTGAAGGCGATCTCCAGCACCGTCTGGTACTCCGGGATGCGCGTCTCCACGCCGGTGGTGCCGGTGGTGACCTTGGCCTTCGTCTGCGTGCTGTCGGGGGCCACGGTCTCCTTCTCGTTGTTGCCGTGGGCCTGGTGGCCGGGGTCGAGGCCGATCTTCACGCCCGTCAGCGGCAGGCACTCCAGCTGCTCCACCACGCTCTCCACCGGCTCCTCCTCGATGGGAGCCGCCTCGATCGGTTCCTCCTCGACGGGGACTTCCTCGGCGGAGACCTCTTCTATAGGCGCTTCCTCGGCCGGGGTCTCTTCAATCGGCGCTTCTTCCGCCGACTCCGCCGGCGCTTCCGTCGGTTCGACGAACACGGTCTCCGCCGTCGGGGCCGCCGTCACTTCCACGGCGGGTGCCTCCTCCGCGAAGACCGTCGTCATCAGCAGCAAAACCAAACAGCTCAAAAGAATTCTTCTGAACATGGTCACTCGTCCTTACTCCTTCAACAGCGCGGCGCTGGCCTGCCAGCTGCCCACCAGCCTCGCCGCGTCAAACAGCTTCAGCGACCCAAAGGGCGCGCCTGCCAGTTCCTCGGCGGCCTCCCGCCAGGCGTTCAAAAGCTCCAGCATGTCGATCAGGGCGTCCGGGTTGTCGGCCTGCCGGGCCAGCAGCGTGCAGGCCTCCTCGTCCGCGTCCAGCGCCAGCAGCAGAAGCAGCTTCGCCACCTCCAGGGGATGGCGCACATGGAAGCTGCCGTCGGCCACGCCCTCGCCGATCACGTCGGCCACGTGGGGCGCGAGGCGGTCCAGCAGGATGCGGCGATGGTGCTCGCGCATGGCGGCGTCGCCGTCGATGTAGCACAGCTTCAGCATCAGCGTGGCGAAGCGCAGGTCCTCCCGCTCGTAGAGGTTTGCCATGCCCAGCAGCAGGTTCAGCCGGTCCACAGCGTTGCGGCGGCTGCCGTAGAGCTCGGCAGTCAGCTTCTCGAACCGGGCCTCGGCGCGGCGCTCGCTGACGGCGCGGAGCACGGCCTCCTTGGAATCGAAGTAGTGGTAGAAGCCGCCCTTGGACATGTCCATCGCGTCCAGGATGTCCTGCACGGAGGTGCGGTCGTAGCCCTTCTCAAAGAACAGCTTCTCGGCGGCGTCCAACAGCTGAGCGCGTTTCAGTTCGCCCTTTTTCATGGTGGTACCTCCCCTTGGTTGTGTGTCGTTTCAATGCCTTGTATCCGCCTTCGACAATCCCTCCGTCACGGCTGCGCCGTGCCACCTCCCTTTACACAAGTGAGGCTTGGTTGGCATTTGCCTTGGCTCCCCTGTGTAAGGAGGGCCAAGCGCCCGGAAAACAGCACAGTGCGCTGTTTTCAGTGAGGCCGGGCCGGTAGGCCCCTGTCGCTGTCACCGCAGGTGACTGAGGGGTTGTCTGTGTTTCATCTTTTATTCGGTCTTTTCCTTCCCTTGTCAGGATGTTTCTTATATCCCGGTTCCCTTTGGGACTGTTGTTTTTTCTTCTTTATCGGCTCTGGCTTGGTATCCGGCTTTGTCTTTCTTTCGTAGGGCGGGATCAGGCATTCCTTCCCCCAGCCAATCAAATCCTCCCGGCCCGCCTTCTTCAGCGCCTTCAGCACCAGCGGCCGGTTGTAGGGCTTGAAGTAGTGCATCAGCGCCCGCTGCATGGCCTTCTCCTCCGGGTCCCGGGGTACATAGACCTCGGTCATGTCCCGCGGGTCCAGGCCCGTGAAGAACATGGCGGTGGACAGGGTGCCGGGGGTCGGGTAGAAGTCCTGCACCTGGTCCGGGTGCTGGCCGGTGCGCTTCATGTACTGGGCCAGCAGGATAGCGTCGTCCAGGGTGCAGCCGGGATGGCTGGACATGAAGTAGGGCACCAGGTACTGCTTGAGGCCCAGGGCCTCGTTCACCTGTTTGTACCGCTTCACGAACTCGTCATAAGTCTCCACGTTGGGCTTGCCCAGATAGTGGAGCACCCGCGGGCTCACGTGCTCCGGGGCCACCTTCAGCTGCCCGGACACGTGGTGCTCGGCCAGCTCCCGCAGGAAGTTCCCCTTTTTGTCCGCCAGCACGTAATCGTAGCGGATGCCGCTCCTGACGAACACCTTCTTCACCCCCGGCAGCTGCCTGAGAGACCGGAGGATGTCGATGTACTCCCGGTGGTCCGCCTGCATATTCGGGCAGGGCTTCGGGAACAGGCACTGGCGGTTCACGCAGGCCCCGGCCTTCAGCTGCTTGTCGCAGGCGGGGCGGCGGAAGTTGGCCGTGGGGCCGCCCACGTCGTGGATGTAGCCCTTGAACCCCGGCTGCTTCGTCAGCAGTTTGCCCTCCTCCAGGATGGACTGCTTGCTGCGGGCCGTGACGATGCGGCCCTGGTGGAAGGTCAGCGCGCAGAAGGAACAGGCGCCGAAGCAGCCCCGCACCGAGGCGATGGAGAACTTCACTTCCTCGATGGCCGGGATGCCGCCCGCCTTGTCGTACATCGGGTGCCAGGTGCGCGCATACGGCAGCGCGTAGGTCGCGTCCAGCTCCTTCTGGGTCAGCGGCAGATCCGGCGCGTTTTGCAGCATCCACCTCTTCCCGTGCTTCTGGGCGATGGGCTTGCCGCGCACCGGGTCCTGCTGGTCGTACTGCACCTTGAAGGCCTCGGCGTAGGCCCGCTTGTTCCGGGCCACCTCCTCCATGGGCGCGATCTCGATGAACCCCTTCGGCACCTCCCCGGCCATCACGCAGGTGCCGGGGATGCGCATGTCGGCAAAGTCCCTGCCCGCCGCCATCCACTCGGCCACCTTCAACACGCTCCGCTCCCCCATGCCGAACATCAGCACGTCCGCGCCGGAATCCACCAGCATGGAGTTGCGCACCCGGTCGTCCCAGTAATCGTAGTGGGCGAAGCGCCGAAGGGATGCCTCCACTCCGCCGATGGCGATGGGGATGGACCCGTAGGCCTCGCGGATGCGGTTGCAGTAGACGATGGTGGCCCGGTCCGGGCGGTGCCCTGCCTGGCCGCCGGGGGAATAGGCGTCCTCGCTGCGTTTTTTCTTGGCGGCGGTGTAGTGGTTCACCATGCTGTCGATGACCCCCGCCGTCACCAGGAAGCCCACCCTTGGACGTCCGAAGGCCTTGAAGGGTTCACAGCTGTGCCAGTCCGGCTGGGGCAGCATGGCCACCTTCCAGCCCGCGCTCTCCAGCACCCGGCTGATGATGGCCAGGCCGAAGGAGGGGTGATCCACATAGGCGTCGCCGGTGACGTACACGAAATCCGGCGCGTCCCAGCCGAGAGCGCGCATCTCCTTCGCGTTCACCGGCAGAAAGCCTCTGGCCATGGACCGTTCCTCCCTTCCTGGCAGATCATTAGAGTTTCGTCATTTCACGCTCTGGATGTATTTTTGGATCACGGGACGGATGGGCGGGGAGATCTGATCGAGGTCGATCTCGTCCACGGCGAAGAACCGCAGATCCTCCATCTCGCCGTCCCGCGTCGCGGGCTCGCCCCGCCACCTCCGGCACAGGTACACGATCTCCACATTGGAGACCTCGTCCCCGTTGGGATAGACGTAGTGGACCTCCGGGCCGGAATTGATGTGAAACAGCGTCATCTCCTCCGGCACGAGCCCCATCTCCTCGAACAGCTCCCGCCGGGCGCAGTCCTCCACCCGCTCGTCGATCTCGATGGACCCGCCGGAGCAGCCCCAGAGATGGTTGTCAGAGCGCCGGCCCAGGAGCAGCCGCCCCGCGCCGTCCACGCAGAGGATGCTGGCGGCGCACTGGATCAGCGTCCGGTGCCCCACGAGCCTTCTCATTTCCGCGATGTATCCCGTCATATTCCGGCCTCCCTGTAGATCCTCTCGATAAACGGGCCCTTGTGGGCGATGTACCCTTCGATGTCCTCCGGGTAGAGCGCCGCGCCCGCCGCCTTGACCCGGCCGTATTCTCTGGCCGCCTCCGGGTGGGCGCGCAGGTAGTCCCGGAAGGCGAGGTGCCACCTGAGCTCCGCGGAATCCCGGGGGCAGACGTACAGGTGGTGCCTGGGCAGGTGGTCCTTGCCCTCGTACTTGAAGGCCTCCCGCCCGGGAACGCCCAGGTCGCCCTCGTGGCGATAGCCGACGGCCGCCAGCGCGGCGATGGCAGCGTCCAGGCGGGAAGCGTCTTCGATCACCACGTCGATATCGATGATCGGCTTCGCGGAAAGCCCCTTTACCGAGGTGCTGCCCACGTGCTCGATGGCCATGGCCAGGTCCCCCAGGGCCGGGCGCAGCTCCGACGCGATGCGCTCAAAGCCCCGCGTCCAGACCGCGTCATAGGGCACAACGACGACGCGCTTCGTCGTCATGGGCGCTCACCCCCGCTCTCGGTCAGCAGCGCCCGCAGCGCGGTGTACTCCCGCCGGTACAGGCCCCGGCGCATTTCGTCGGTATCGGCGTATTCCCGATGCCGGGAAAACTCCGCGACGGCCTGTTCAACGGATACCCAGCGGGGCTCCATGCCCACTTCCTGCTCCCGCTCCGTGAGATGGCGCTGAGTGGTCCCCACGGGCTCGCAGAAGAAATAGTGGCTGACGTACCGGACGTTCTCGTAGTACTCGTTGAGCTCCAGCACGCATTCGCCGGGGTCCACGATCCACCCCGTCTCCTCGGCCACCTCCCGGGCGCAGCACGCCGCGGGGGTCTCCCCCGCCTCCAGGCCGCCACCGGGGATCATGAACTGGCCGGTGCGGGTCTCGTAGGAGATCAGGAGCTCAGCGCCGCGCCGCACGATGCCCCGGCAGGCGGTACGCTGCCGGTCCCAGTGACCGAAGTAGTTTTGGCCGATGATCTCGATGGTTTGCATGGTGGTATCTCCTGGTTGGATGGGGTCCGTTTACGAGGGCGGCAAGGGCGGACCTTGGGCGGACGCTAAGAATGGCGTCCCTACAGGGAAGACGAAAGCGACCTCATCCGTCAGCCCTTCGGGCTGCCACCTTCCCCAAAGGGGAAGGCTTTGGGCGGACGCCAAGAATGGCGTCCCTACAGGGAAGACGAAAACGACCTCATCCGTCAGCCCTTCGGGCTGCCACCTTCCCCAAAGGGGAAGGCTTTGGACGGACGCCATGAATGGCGTCCCTACGGGATCCAGCTTTTCTGAACCTGTCAAGTTTCGTGCAGTCGAAAAACGCCCAAAATTATGAACAGTAGAGATTCCCGGAGCCGGAGGTCGCCGCCTTACTGCTAATCGAACTA
>OMZP01000039.1 GCA_900315585.1 uncultured Eubacteriales bacterium
GACGAACACCACAACGGGATCCGTCTCCATTTCCGAAGCGGAAATGGGGGCGTTTCGTTACAGATTTGGGAACGGTTTTGGCATAGAAAAACGCTCCGGTGTCCACCTGGAAGCAGCCCAGGTTCGGAGCGTTTTTCCTTGTTTCTTTTGTTGGTCGTTTCGTGCTCGTTTTGCCTTCGGTTCAGTTTCGCTCAGGGACAACTTTTTTGCTCCTTCCAGGGACATCGGGGTTGCCCCTTGACATGACTGCTATTCCCACTCGATCGTTCCCGGGGGTTTGCCGGTGACATCGTAGACGACGCGATTGACGCCGGGGACCTCGCCGATGATGCGGCTGGTGATCCTCTTGAGGGTGGGATAGGGAAGCTCGGCGGCCTCGACGGTCATGGCGTCGTCGGAGGTGACGGCGCGGAGGGCGACGCAGTAGCCGTAGGTGCGGTCGTCGCCCATGCAGCCCACGGTACGCACGCCGGTGAGCACGGCGAAGGACTGCCAGATGGCGTCGGAGAGGCCGTCGTTTTTGAGCTCCTCCAGGTAGATGGCGTCGCACTCCCGGAGGATGTTCAGCTTCTCGCGGGTGATGTCGCCGATGACGCGCACGGCCAGGCCGGGGCCGGGGAACGGCTGCCGCCAGACCATGTCGCGGGGGATGCCCAGGCCCTCGCCCACGGCGCGGACCTCGTCCTTGAAGAGCAGGGCGAGGGGCTCGATGATGTGCTCCTTCTTGAAGAGGCTGTCCTTGGGCAGGCCGCCCACGTTGTGGTGGCTCTTGATGGTGGCGGAGCCGCCCATGCCGCTCTCGATCCTGTCCGGGTAGATGGTGCCCTGGAGCAGGAAATCCGCGCCGATCCTGCGGGCCTCCTCCTCGAACACGCGGACGAACAGCTCGCCGATGATCTTCCGCTTGCGCTCCGGCTCGGTGACGCCCTGGAGGGCCTCCAGGAAGCGTTCGGAGGCGTCCACATGCACCACGTTCAGGCCCAGGTTATCCCGATAGGTGGCCATGACCTGTTTGGCCTCGTCCTTGCGCAGCAGGCCGTGGTCCACGAACACGCAGGTGAGCTGGTCCGGGCCCAGGGCGCGGCCCGCCAGGGCGCAGGCCACGGAGGAGTCCACGCCGCCGGAAAGGCCCGCGACGACCTTGCCGGCGCCGACCTTCGCCTTGATCTCGAAGACCATGCGGCCGATCATGTCCTCGGCGCGATAGCCGCCCACGCAGCCGCAGACGCCGAAGACGAAGTTGCGCAGCATCTTCACGCCCTCCACCGAGTGCCTGACCTCCGGGTGGAACTGCACGCCATAGACGCCCAGCGCCGGGTTGGAGAAGGCGGCCACCGGGCAGTGGTCGGTGTGGGCGTCCACGGTGAAGCCCTCCGGCGGCACGGACACCCGGTCCCGATGGTTCATGAACACGGCGGTCTCGCGGCTGACGCCCTTGAACAGGGCCGCGTCCTCGGTGGTGAGCAGGGTGTGGCCGTACTCCCCCACCTCTGCGGAGGCCACCTCGCCGCCAAACACGTAGTTGATCAGCTGCATGCCGTAGCAGATGCCCAGCACCGGCACGCCCAGCCGGAACACCTCCATGCCCAGCCGCGGGGCATTTTCGCCGTAGACGCTGTTGGGCCCGCCGGTCAGGATCACGCCCTTGAGCGCGTCGTCCCGCCAGGTGTCGATGGGCGCGGCGTAGTTCAGGATCTCGCAGTAGACCCCCGCCTCGCGCACGCGGCGGGCGATCAGCTGGTTGTACTGGCCGCCGAAGTCCAGTATGATGATCTTCTCGGAAATCGCCATCCACAAGCCCCCTTTTTCGGTATGATACCACGTTGCAGATGGGTTTTCCGGTTTGGATGTGTTAATTTCATGGAGGGCGTTTTGTAACTTTATTTCTACATTTATCGCTATGCCATTGACAAGGGCTCGTGGCGTGAACTATGATAGGGATTAGCTATGATAGCAGGCGTATCGCCGGTATCATTGACATCCCATGAATATTTGTACGCAAGGATTTGGAGGGACTGGACATGCTTAAGAGAGGTCGCAAGCGCGAGGCCAAGGGCCTGGCGGTGCTCTATTTCATCATTGGCCTGATCATACTGCTCATCATCCTGGCGGTGATCTACTTCGCCCTGGCAAAGCTGGATTACTCCGACCAGGTGGACCCGGAGACCACGCTAAGGCCCTATGTGGAAGTCACGCCCGAGCCGACGGTGCTGCTCTCCGAGGAAGTGCCTGAATATGTGATGCCTGAGGACGACGTGGATCTGACCGAAGGGGAGCTCGAGGCCTACAACGCGCTGGCCGCCGAGGAAACCGCAGTCGAGGCGCCCACGCCCGAGCCCGTGCCCACCGAGGAACCCACACCGGAACCCACGCCCGAGCCCACGCCCGAGCCCACGCCGCTGCCCGCGAACGCCGCGGCCCAGCCGATGACCGATGTCCCGAACCTGCCCGCCACCGCCTCTGAGAACGGCCAGCAGGGCATCACGGGCTGCTACGTGTCCCAGGCGGACGACAACAAGCTGATGGTGCTCAGCGGCTACGGCTATGTGAATGTGGAAGGCTTTGACGGCGCCCAGGCCAAGAGCTGGCTGGTGGTGACCCAGGTGGCCTCCGGCAAGAGGATCGCCTATCCCCTGACCCTGGTGGACGGCGCTTCCGGCCTGAGCCATCCCAGCGCGGTGTGCCAGAACGCCACGGCCTCTGACTTCCAGGTGACCCTGGACGTGAGCGGCTACCAGGAGGGCATCTACTCCATGGCGCTGGTCATCGGCTACAAGCTGCCCGACGCCAAGGACGCCTCCTTCGCCTACTATCCCTTTGCCAGCGATGTCACCTTCACCGTGCTGAACGGCCAGGTGATCACGCCGGTGGCCACGGTGGACTATGAATGATCGTCGGCGCGTTCATCTGAACCCGCCGATGCGGAAAGCGTTTCGTTTTCCCAATCATTCCACAGTCGCCTGACAGATCGTCTCCCGCCCGCGACATTTTGGATGCCGCGGGCGGGTTTTTGGGAAAAAACGCTTCCCTTTCCCTGCGGATTTGCTATAATGAACTCACGCGACGGGGTGTAATACTAAATTCCTTCTAAAACATGTACAAATGCGGAGTGGATTTTTCGTTCTGGCAAAGCTGAGCGGAGGGAGGCGATGCAGCGCATCGTTGACTGAACAAATGTCCAACAAGCTGTTGAAGCACGGCGTATTGGTCGCCGTCATTCTCGTGGCACTGGTGGCCCTGCTGGCGAACAGCTTTACGCGGGTGCCCATCGGCTCCACCGGCATCATGGTCACCATGGGCCGCGTGCAGGAAGGCTCCACCCTCTCCGAGGGCCTGCACTTCCACCTGCCCTTCGTCCAGGAGATCGTGTCCCTGGACAACCGGGTGCAGAAGCTGGAGCTGAACACGGAGGCCTTCTCCAAGGACATCCAGACGGTGTCCGCCAAGCTGGCCGTGAACTACCGGCTGCGGCCCGAAAAGTCCTTCTCGGTGTACAAGAGCTACGGCACCGGCTTCGAGCAAAACATCATCGTTCCGGCGACCCACGAGGCGCTGAAGAGCGTGTGCGCCCAGTATACCGCCGAGGAGCTGATCAGCAAGCGAGCCGAATCCTCCGACAAGATGCGGGACGAGCTGGACGCGAAGCTGACGGACATGGGCATCACCGTCACCGACTTCAACATCATCGACTTTGACTTCTCCACGGATTTCATCAACGCCGTCGAAGCCAAGCAGGTGGCCGAGCAGGTGAAGAAGAAGGCCGCCACCGAAAACGAAACCGCCATCGCCCAGGCCGAGCGGGAGAAGCAGGTGGCCATCAAGCAGGCCGAAGCCGCCGCCGAAAAGGTGCGCATCGAGGCCGAGGCCCAGGCCAACGCCGTGAAGCTGGCCGCCGACGCCGAGGCGTTCCGCCTGGAGAGCATCAACCAGAACCTGACCGAGCTGACCATCCAGAACACCCTGGCCGAACGCTGGGACGGCAAGCTGCCCACGGTTTCGGGCGGCGCCAGCGGACTGCTGGACATCGGCAGCCTGATCTACGGAATCACAAACGAAGCAAATGGAGGCGTGAACAATGATTGAGTACAAGGTTTTAACCACCTGCGTCAAGGACGCTGAGGCGGACATCAACGCGCTGGCCCAGGAGGGCTGGCAGGTGATTGACACCGAAATCCTGTCCGACGCAGCCTTCACTGTGAACAGCGCGCCGATGATCGTGACGCTGGGACGGAAGGTGTAAACTCAATAATGGCACCGGCGGGGCGTTGCCCCGCCGGTGCCATTATTTCACGTGATTGTGCTTTCCATCTCCCCGCGCGTCCTGTATAATGATTCCGGTAAACGGATTTAACGCTGCGTTCATTGACTTTATCGTGCTAACGTGCTAAAATAATAAAGCAAATCAACCGACCGGGAGGCATTCGATGAAGCCCAGGGAATATCCGCTGAAGCCGGAGGAGCGCGTGCTGTTCGCCCTCCGCGGCCTCTACCAGAGCTACGGCTACAGCCAGTTCAAGATGAGCAAGTTCGAGGAGTACGACCTGTACGTGCGCAACAAGGACTTCCTCATTTCCGACGGCGTGATCACCTTCACCGACACGGACGGCCGCCTCATGGCCCTGAAGCCGGACGTGACGCTCTCCATCATCAAGAACGCCCGGGAGGTCCCCGGCTGCGTGCAGAAGCTGTACTACAACGAAAACGTGTACCGCGTGTCCGGCAGCACCCATTCCTTCAAGGAGATCATGCAGACCGGGCTGGAGTGCATCGGCGACGTGGACCTGTACAACCTGTGCGAGGTCATCTCCCTGGCGGCGAAGAGCCTGAAGGTCATCGACGCGCGCAGCGCCCTGGAGCTGAGCCACATGGGCGTGGTGTCCGCGCTGGTGGACGCGCTGGGGCTGGACGGGGAGACCCGCGGCGCGGTGCTCACCTGCATCGGCGAGAAGAACGCCGACGGCGTGCGCAAGCTGTGCCCGGGCAAGGCCATCGACGCGCTGCTCACCCTGATCGCGGCCCACGGCCCGGCGGCGAATGTGATCGCGGCCCTTCGCCCCTGGTGCGCGGAAGGCGCGGCCAAGGCGGCGCTGGACGAGCTGCAGGCCGTGACCGACGCCCTCTCCGCCAACGGCGTGGACGTGGGCGTGGACTTCTCCATCGTCAACGACATGAACTACTACAACGGCGTGGTGTTCATGGGCTACATCGACGGCATCCCGGCCTCGGTGCTCTCCGGCGGACAGTATGACAAGCTGATGCAGCGCATGGGCAAGCGGGAGCGCGCCGTGGGCTTCGCCATCTACATGGACCTGCTGGAGCGCCTGGAGGACGCCCGGAGGCCCTACGACGTGGACACGCTGCTGCTCTACGACGAGGGCGCCGACGTGGCCGCCCTGGCCCGGGCCGTGCGCACCCTCACCGAGCAGGGCAAGAGCGTACTGGCCCAGAAGGCGATCCCCGCGAAGCTGCGGTATCGGGAGCTGGTACGCTTCGCTGAATTAGGAATTAGGAATGAGGAATGAGGAATTCATGGCCGTGTTCGCGTCACTTGATAATATTCCTTTGATTCATTCACACAACGAGGCGCTGTCCTCACGCAGTCGCCACTGTCTGCATTCCTCATTCCTCATTCCTAACTCCTCATTTTTCATTCTCTGACTGGCTATGGAGGTACAAGCTTGAAATCCATTGTCAACATCGCCCTCCCCAAGGGGCGGCTGGGCGAAAAGGTCTACGCCATGTTCGCGGCGGCGGGCTACGAGTGCCCGTCGATCCTGGAGCCGAACCGCAAGCTGATCTTCGAAAACAAGGCCGCGGGGGTGCGCTACTTCTGGGTGAAGCCCTCGGACGTGGCCATCTACGTGGAGCGCGGCGCGGCGGACGTGGGCGTGGCCGGGAAGGACATCCTGCTGGAGTATGCCCCGGAAGTCTATGAGCTGCTGGATCTGAACGTGGGCAGGTGCCGCATGTGCGTGGCCGCCAAGCGGGACTTCCGGGACAACCCGGAGCGCACGCTGCGGGTCGCCACCAAGTTCGCCCGCATCGCCCGGGAGTACTACGCGGGCCTGGGCCGGGACATCGACATCATCCACCTGAACGGCTCCATCGAGATCGCCCCCATCCTGGGCCTCTCGGACGTGATCGTGGACATCGTGGAGACCGGCAAGACGCTGCTGGAAAACGACCTGGAGCCCTTCGAGACCATCGTGCCCATCAGCGCCCGCCTGATCGCCAACAAGGCCAGCTTCCGGTTCAAGAGTGCCGAGATCGAGGCGATACAACGCGGATTGCAGGGACAGGTTGCATCAGATAATCAGGAATGAGGAATGAGAAATGAGGAATGGCGGTGCAAATCCCTGCGGGATTTGATCCACAATTCCTAATTCCTCACTCCTAATTTCTCATTCAGAAGGGGTGTTTACCATGATGAAGATAATGAAGTACAGCGAGGTTCCGATGGACGAGGTGTTCGCCCGATCCGTGCCGGAGGTGGACGTGGCCGCCATCGTGAAGGACATCATCGAGACGGTGCGCGCCCGCGGAGACGCCGCGCTGTACGAATACTGCGCGAAGTTCGACAGGGCGCGGCTTTCCAGCCTGGAGGTGTCCGAGGCGGAGTTCGACGCGGCCATGCAGGCGGTGGAGCCGGAGTTCATCGAGGTGCTTCAGACGGCGGCGGCGAACATCCGCGCCTTCCACGAAAAGCAGCTGCGCACCAGCTTCATCATCGCCGAGAAGGACGGCGTGGTGATGGGCCAGAAGGTCACGCCGCTGGAGCGCGTGGGCCTGTACGTGCCCGGCGGCACCGCGGCCTATCCCTCCACCGTGCTGATGGACGCCATCCCCGCGAAGATCGCGGGCTGCGGCCAGCTGGTGATCACCACGCCCCCCGCCGCCGACGGCACCGTGGACCCGGCGATCCTGGCCGCGGCGCAGGTGGCCGGCGTGGACCGGGTGTTCAAGGTGGGCGGGGCCCAGGCCATCGCGGCGCTGGCCTACGGCACCGAGAGCATCCCCGGCGTGGACAAGATCGTCGGCCCCGGCAACGCCTTCGTGGCGGAGGCCAAGAAGCAGGTGTTCGGCCGGGTGGCCATCGACATGATCGCCGGGCCCAGCGAAATTCTGATCGTCGCCGACGGCAAGGGCAACCCGCGGCACCTGGCGGCGGACCTGCTCAGCCAGGCCGAGCACGACAAGCTGGCCAGCGCGGTGCTGGTGACGGACAGCCCGGAGCTGGCGCTGGCCGTGCAGGCGGAGGTGGAGCGTCAGGTCAGGCTCCTGCCCCGGGTGGAAATCGCCTCGGCCTCCATCGACAAAAACGGCAAGATCATCGTGGCCGACGATTTGAGCCAGGCCATTGAGATCGCCAACGCCATCGCGCCGGAGCACCTGGAGCTGTGCGTGGACAACCCCTTCGACTATCTGGAGCAGGTGAAGCACGCCGGATCCATCTTCATGGGGCGCAACTGCCCGGAGGCCCTGGGCGACTACCTGGCCGGGCCGAACCACACGCTGCCCACCGGCGGCACCGCCCGGTTCTACAGCCCGCTGTCCGTGGACGACTTCGTGAAGAAGAGCCAGTACACCTACTTCACCGCCCCGGCCCTCGGCGAGGTGGCCGAGAAGATCGCCCGCTTCGCCCGCAAGGAAGGGCTGGAGGGACACGCCAGGAGCGTGCTTTCAAGATTCAGCGATGAAACTCCCACGTAGGGACGCCATTCATGGCGTCCGTCACGGACAGCATGAATGCTGTCCCTACGGGATTTGAGGTGATACTATGAGCAAATACCTCTCCGATAAGTACCAGCGTCTGGAAGCCTACACCCCCGGCGAGCAGCCGCGGGACATGCGCTATGTGAAGCTGAACACCAACGAGAGCCCCTATCCCCCGGCCCCCGGCGTGGTGGAGGCGGCGGCGAAGGAGGCGGCACGCTTGCAGCTGTACAGCGACCCGGTGTGCGCCGACCTGCGGGACGCCCTGGCGGCGCGCTACGGCGTGAAGCGGGAGAACGTGTTCGTGTCCAACGGCTCCGACGACATCCTGAACTTCGCGTTCATGGCCTTCGCGGGGGGCGGCGTGCCCGCCTGCTTCCCGGAGATCAGCTACGGCTTCTACCCGGTCTACGCGGCGCTGCACGGCATCGAGGCGCGGCCCATACCGCTAAAGGCGGATTTCAGCATCGACCCGGCGGACTATCTGGGCCTCGGCGGCTTCATCGCCATCGCCAACCCCAACGCCCCCACCGGCATGGCCCTGAGCCGGGACCAGGTGGAGCAGATCGTCGCCGCCAACCCGGATCACGTGGTGCTCATCGACGAGGCCTACGTGGACTTCGGCGCGGAAAGCTGCCTGCCGCTGGTGGAGAAGTACGACAACCTGCTGGTGGTGCAGACCTTCTCCAAGTCCCGGGGCCTGGCGGGGGCGCGGCTGGGCTTTGCCATCGCCCAGGCGGGCGTCATCGCCGACCTGGAGCGCATCAAATACAGCACCAACCCCTACAGCGTCAACCGCATGACCCTGGCCGCGGGCATCGCCTCCCTCCAGCGGGACGACTACAACGCCGACAACTGCCGCCGGGTGATGAAAACCCGGGAGGCCACCGTGGCAAGGCTTAAAGAGATGGGCTTCGAGGTGCTGCCCAGCCTGGCCAACTTCGTGTTCGCCCGAAAGCCCGGCGTTGACGGCGAGATGCTCTATCGGGAGCTGAAGAAGCGGGGCGTGCTCGTGCGCCACTTCTCCACCCCCCGCATCCGGGATTTTCTGCGCATCACCATCGGCACGGACGGGGAGATGCTGACACTGTTTACAAAGCTGGCGGAGATACTCAAGGGAGAATGAAGAAGGGAAGATTGCAAAATGCGAACCTCAACCATCACCCGCCGCACGGCGGAGACGGACATTCGCCTGACGCTGAACCTGGACGGCACGGGCAAGGGCGACATCGACACCGGCTGCGGCTTCCTGAACCACATGCTGACGCTGTTCGCGAAGCACGGGCGGTTTGACCTGACCGTGAAGTGCGTGGGCGACACGGACGTGGACGACCACCACACCGTGGAGGACATCGGCATCTGCCTGGGCATGGCCTTCGCCGAGGCCCTGGGCGACCTGGGCGGCGTGAACCGCTACGGCAGCGCCATCCTGCCCATGGACGAGGCGCTGATCCTGTCCGCGGTGGACCTGTCCGGCCGGGACACCCTGGTCTACGCCCTGGACATCCCCACCCAGAAGATCGGCACCTTCGACAGCGAGCTGGTGAAGGAGTTCTGGCTTGGCTTCGTGCGCAAGGCGAATCTTACCCTGCACATCCGCAAGCTCGCCGGCGAGAACAGCCACCACATCGCCGAGGGCGCGTTCAAGTCCGTCGCCCGGAGCCTGCGTCAGGCCGTGGCCATCGACCCGGCGCTGAACGGCGAGATCCCTTCGACCAAGGGGATGCTGTAACAACCCCTCAGTCTGCTTCGCAGACAGCTTCCCTTGCACAGGGGAGCCAAGGAGAGCCTCCCTTGTGTAAAGGGAGGTGCCGACGCAGTCGGCGGAGGGATTGTCTCAGGAGGTAAGCTATGATAGCGATCATTGATTACGGCGTGGGCAACCTTTTTTCCCTGTCCCACAGCCTGAAGGCCATCGGAGAGGAGGCCGTCGTCACCGGCGACGCGGAGGCCATCCTCGCCGCGGACCACGTCATCCTCCCCGGCGTCGGAGCCTTTGGCGACGCGGCAAAGAAGCTGCGCCAGAACGGGCTGGACGCGGTGGTGAAGGAGGCCGCGGGGCGCGGCACGCCCGTCATGGGCATCTGCCTGGGCATGCAGCTGCTGCTGGACAGGTCCTTCGAGTTCGGCGAGCACGCGGGGCTGGGGCTGATCCCCGGCGAGGTGCGGCCCATTTCGGAGGTCATCCCGCAGGATCTGAAGATTCCCCACATCGGCTGGAATCCGCTGAACCTGGCAAGGCCCCACCCCATCTTTAAGGGTGTGAAGCCGGGCGACTGCGTGTACTTCGTGCACTCCTACTATGGCGCGAAGTGCGACGATTCCGTGCTCGCCACCGCGGAATACGGCGCGCCGCTCACCGCCGCCGTGGGCCGGGGCAACGTCTGCGGCTGCCAGTTCCACCCGGAAAAGAGCGGCGACGTAGGCCTTGGCATCCTGAAAGCATTTACGGAATGGAATGGTCAATGAGCATGAACATATTCCCGGCGATTGATCTGGTGCAGGGCAAGGCCGTGCGCCTGTACAAGGGCGATTACGCCCAAATGACCGTCTACGACGACGACCCGCTGAACACGGCCCGGCGGTTCGAGGCCGCCGGGGCGGAGTACCTCCACATGGTGGACCTGGAAGGCGCCCGGGACGGCGGCACCCCGAACTTCGACACGGTGCGCCGGGTGGTGGAAAATACAAGCCTGTTCGTGGAGATCGGCGGCGGCATCCGGGACATGGACGTCATCCGGCGCTACCTGTCGGCGGGCGTGAAGCGGGTGATCCTGGGCACGGCGGCCATCGCCGACGAAGCCTTTGCCCGGGAAGCCATCGAGCGATTTGGCCCCGCCATCGCCCTGGGCGCGGACATCAAGGACGGCGAGGTGGCCATCCGCGGGTGGCTGGAGTTGTCCGGCATGACGCTGGACGCCTTCTGCGAGAAGTATCAGGCCATGGGCGCCGAGACCCTGATCTGCACCGACGTGAGCCGCGACGGGGCCATGGTCGGCGCGAACCGGGCCCTGTACGCCGACCTGCAGCGCAAATACCGCATGAACATCGTGGCCTCCGGCGGCGTTTCCTCCATGGAGGACGTGGAGGCGCTGGCCGGGCTGGGCCTCTACGGGGCCATCATCGGCAAGGCCTGCTACACCGGGGCCATCGATTTGAAGAAAGCCATTGAGGTGTCAGCATGATTACCAAGCGCATCATCCCCTGCCTGGACGTGAAGGACGGGCGCGTCGTGAAGGGCGTGAACTTCCTGGGCCTGGCGGACGTGTCCAGCCCGGTGAAGCTGGCGGAATACTACAGCCAGTGCGGCGCGGACGAGCTGGTGTTCTACGACATCACCGCCTCCGCCGAGGGCCGCGCCCTGTTCACCGACATCCTGCGCCAGGTGGCCGAGCGGGTGTTCATCCCGCTGACGGTGGGCGGCGGCATCAACACCGTCGCGGACTTCGACCGGGTATTGAAGTGCGGCGCGGACAAGGTGTCCGTGAACTCCGGTGCGATCCGCAACCCGGACCTGATCCCCGCCGCGGCGGAACGCTACGGCAGCCAGTGCGTGGTGATCTCCGCGGACGTGAAGCGGGTGGACGGCGAGTTCCGGGTGTTCGCCAAGGGCGGCCGGGAGGACACCGGCATGGAGGCCGTGAGCTGGATCGCCCGATGCGTGGCAAACGGCGCGGGCGAGGTGGTGCTGAACAGCATCGACACCGACGGCGTGAAGGGCGGATTCGACCTTCAGATGCTGGACGCGGTGTGCCGGGCCGTGAACGTGCCGGTGATCGCCTCCGGCGGCGCGGGCTGCATCCGGGACTTCGTCACGCTGTTCAAGGCCCTGCCCCGGGTGGACGCGGGCCTGGCCGCCTCGATCTTCCACTTCGGCGAGGTTCAGATTTCCGATTTGAAGCGCGAATTGCGCGCCAACGACATCAATGTGAGGTTATGAGTTATGATTGATTTCGACATTTCCACGCTCAAATTCGACGCCAACGGCCTGATCCCCGCCATCGTGGTGGACGCGGCGACCCGGGACGTGCTGACCCTGGCCTACATGAACGAGGAGAGCTTGAAGATCTCCATGGAGAAGGAGCTGACCTGCTTCTGGAGCCGCTCCCGTCAGGAACTGTGGCTGAAGGGCGAGACCAGCGGCAACTACCAGCACATCGTTTCCATCACCGCGGACTGCGACAAGGACGCGCTGGTGGTGCTGGTGAACAAGGACGGCCCCGCCTGCCACCTGGGCACGGACAGCTGCTTCACAAACCCCGTGTTTGAGAGCGAGGAAAACCACGCCTTTTCCCTGGCGGGCCTGATGAAGCTGATCGAGGGCCGCAAGACCGAAAAAAAGGAAGGCAGCTACACCACCTACCTGTTTGAAAAGGGCATCGACAAGATCCTCAAAAAGGTGGGCGAGGAATCCACCGAGGTCATCATCGCCGGCAAGGCCGACGACAAGGCCGAGACCATCTATGAGATCGCGGATCTGACCTATCACGTGATGGTGCTGATGATTCAGATGGGCATCTCCCTGGAGGACATCCACAACGAGCTCGCCCGCCGGCATGTGATCGACAAGAAGGTCAAGCAGGAAAAGATGACGGGCGATGCCCGCTGAAGATCGCTGCCGCCTTTCTATAGACGAATCCCCGCGCCACTGATTCAAGCGCGGGGATTCTGTGTTCTGCTTCTATTCCTTGCTCCCGTCGATGACCTGCTGCAGGCCCGCGAACAACTCGCTGTAGCGCAGGTTCCGCTTGTCCCAGCGGACGATGCCGCCATAGAGGGTCAGCGGGATCTCCAGCCCCTCCCAGGCAAAGCACTCGCCGTTGTGCGCAAGGATGCGCCCGCAAACGCCCTCTGCGTACGCCCGGTCCGGGGAGGCCGTCAGCAGCGCGAATTCGTCGCCGCCGATGCGGAACACCACGTCCTCCTCCCCCGCCGCGTCGTTCATGCGCCGCAGGGATTCCAGGATGGCCGCGTCCCCGGCCCTGTGGGAGATGTCGTTGATGGGGATCAACCCCTGGATGTCGCAGCAGACGAACCAGCAATCCTGGCGCTGCCGGAACAGGTCGTACAGTTCGGTGATGTCCACGTGCTTCTTGCCCATGATGCGTTCCTCCTCCGGGGGAACCGTGAGCCGTGGGAACAGCTCAAATCCGCGCCGTTCGCGCCGGTATTCGGAGGGGGTGACGCCCCAGACCTGCCGAAACGCCCGGACGAAGGCCTCGTGGCTGCCATAGCCGTAGGCCACGGCCAGGTCGATCAGCCGCGCGCCGGGGTCGGCCAGCAGCTCCCGCGCCGCCAGCGACATCCTGCGGCGGATCACGTAATCGTGCACCGACAGGTGATTGACGTTGCGGAACAGCTTTTCCAGCCCCGACTTGGAGCAGTAGCAGTAGTCCGCCACCTGCTCCGTGCGGATCTCCTCCTTCAGGTGCGCCTCGATGTAGTCCAGCGCATCCATCAGCACTTCCAGCTTTCCCACGCTTTGATTCCCCATTCGTTTGATTCCGGTACCGTGGGTCCATATTAGCACGTTTCTGAACGACAGGCTTGATATTTTGGGTAAACTTCAAAAATGTGAAATGAGAACCGTCCCCATTTCACGTTTTCTGTCTTGGGCAAACGCCAAAAATGTGAAATGAGAACCGTCCCCATTTCACATTTTTCGGCGGTACACCCGCGTTTCACCGCCCCACACGTCCCTGTCCTGGCGCAGGAAAGTGAAACCGTACTTCTCGTACAGGCCGATCTCATTGGTGGAGATGTAGACACAGGGAAACCCATCCTTCTTCGCCAGGGCACAGGCATGGTCGATCAATTCTCCGCTGCGGCGCTGGCCGCGGAAGGCCGGGAAGGTATAGATAAAGCCGATCCAGGGCGTCAGCGGGCTGTCCACCTCGTCCCGGTCGGCCAGGGTGCAGAAGGCGGCGAGGCTCTCCCCCTCCATGCCCAGCAGCAGCCGGGTGTTCGCTCCGCAGTGCTCCCGCAATTCGCTTTTTTGGAGCAGGTCGTGGAGGAACGCCGCCGCCCGCCAATCCGCCATGCGGATGGCGTCCCGGGCGCGGCGCTGTTCATCCTTACCCAGCGAAAAATACTCGCGTATCTCCATCTATTCCTCCGAAGCGGCCTTCAGGCACAGCCGAAGCGCCGGGGCCAGCGAATCCGCGCCCCAGTCCCGTTCGTCGTAGGCCTCCGCGTTGGCCAAGCTGTCCGCGGTGTAGAGGAACTGGCCGAACTTCGCGCCGCGGAACCTCGCCACCGCCGCCAGCGCCGCGCACTCCATCTCCACCACGCCGCAGCCATCCGCCCGGCGCAGGGCGATCTTCTCCGCGGTCTCCCGGAAGATGGCGTCGGTGGTCCAGGTGTCGGTCTCGACGAAGGGCAGACCCTCCGCAGCAAACACGCCCTCGATCTGCCCGCGCACGTCCCCGTCCAGGTCGATCCAGCGGGCGGCGGGCAGGTAGTGAAAGGACGTGCCCTCGTCCCGCAGGGCCCGCTTCGGCAGCACGAAGGCGTTCTCCGGCAGGTCGACCAGCGCCCCGCAGGAGCCCGCCGCCACCACCCGCCGCACGCCGCAGGCGATCAGCCAGTCCAGGCAGGAGGCCGCCACCGGTGCGCCCATGGGGGCCTCGCAGAGGCAGAGGGTCTCCGTGACCAGGTAGACCGGAAGGCGCTTGGTGATGGTGACGAACTCGCCCAGCACGGGCAGGCGGTGCTCCCGGGCGTAATCCCCCACCGTCTCCCCCAGGAAGGGAAAGGCGCAGTTCTCCGGCAGGCGCAGCCCCGGCGCGTCGTGGCCAGGCTCCAGCACTGCCCGGGGGGCGGGGTCATATTCCAGAAGGGGGAAGTTTGAATGAGACATGTTTTCCTCTCTTCTGTCCTTGTCTCAGGACGAGCTCATCCGTCACAGCCTTCGGCTGTGCCACCTTCCCCACAGGGGAAGGCTTTTGGGGATCAGTCAAACACCTGCAAGATCATCGTCTTCAGGTACCTGGTCTCCACGCTTTGGGGCAGGATCGGGTGGTCGTAGCCCTGGGTGCGGTATTCCACGAGGCGCACGCGCTTCTTGGCGTCCCGGGCGGCCTGGCAGATCACGTCCTGGAACATCTCCGGCAGCACGTGCTGGCTGCAGGAGCAGGTGACCAGGAAGCCGCCGGGCCGGGTGAGCTTGAGCCCCCGCAGGTTGATCTCCTTGTAGCCGCGGATGGCGCTTTGCACCGCGGCCTTGTTCTTGGTGAAGGCCGGCGGGTCCAGGATCACCAGGTCGTACTGCTCCCCGGCGTCGGTGAGCTCCCGGAGCAGGTCGAAGCAGTTGTGGGCCTCGAAGGTCACGTTGGCGAAGCCGTTGATCCGGGCGTTCTCCCGGGCCACCTCCAGCGCCTCCTCGGAGATGTCCACGCCCAGCACGCTCTTCGCGCCGTATTTCGCGGCGTGGAGGGAGAAGGAGCCGTTGTGACAGAAGCAGTCCAGCACCTTCGCGTCCTTGCACAGCGGCGCGAGGGCCGCCCGGTTCTGCTTCTGATCCAGGAAGAAGCCGGTCTTCTGGCCGCGCTTCACGTCCACCAGGAAGGTGATGCCGTTCTCCTTCATCTCCACCACGTCCGGCACCTCGCCCCGCAGAAGCCCCGTGGTCTGCTCCAGGCCCTCCAGCCGGCGCACCGGCACGTCGCTGCGCTCCCAGATGCCTGCGGGCTGCACGATCTCGATCAACAGGTCGCAGAGCATGTCCTTGATGCGCTCGATGCCCAGGCTCAGGCTCTGCAGCACCAGCACGTCGCCGAACTTGTCCACCACCAGGCCGGGCAGGAAGTCGGATTCGGAGTAGATCAGGCGGCAGCTGTCCGGGTCGCAGAGCAGCTTCCTGTATTCCCAGGCGTCCCGGATGCGGCGGGCGAAGAATTCCCGGTCGCAGGGTTCGTCCCTGCGGGTCAGGATGCGCAGGGAAATCTGGCTTAGGGGATTATAGAAGCCCCGGCCGATGAACTTGCCGCGGAAGTCCGCCACGTCCACGATGTCACCGTTTTCAAAGTCGCCCTCCACCTTCTCGATCTCCGAGGCGTAGATCCAGGGGTGTCCCCCGCGCACGCGGGTCTCGCGGGTTTTGCGAAGCGTGATGGTTGCCATGATGTGTGCCCTCGTTTCATTGAATTGGTTGTATCATAGCATAGGGATGTAAAATCTGGTTGGTGTAAGGGAGCAGGGCCAAGGGAACAGGGAACAGGAATAGCGGCTGCCGCCTGGAATCACAATCGTGGATACGGAAAGGGCGGGCCGGATCCAATCGCTGCCGCCTGGAATCACAATCGTGGATACGGAAAGGGCGGGCGGCGCAACGCCGCCCCTACGGCGGACGCCAAGAATGGCGTCCCTACGGATACCCCGCTGTCGCCTATTCACTATTCCTATTGCCTATTGCCTATTCCCTATTGCCTATTGCCTATTCCCTATTGCCTATTGCCTATTCCCTATTGCCTTTCGCTTATCCCATGCCCAAAAATTTCCCACATCCTGGAACCTTTTCCCTGCGCCCCCCGTCCAACTGGCAACCAAATCAACACGGGAGGGAACAATCATGAAGAAGAAGGCACTGTTGATCGTGGCGCTGGTGCTGACGGCGGTCCTGCTGTCCGCCTGCTCGCTGCCCGCGCTGCTGCTGGCGTTCACCAGCTACACCAGCGACACCCGAGACAACAAGGGACTGACCGAGGAACCGATGATGACGGAAGAGGCCGTCTACGGCGGGGAGTACGAGGCCTATGAGATGGACGCCATGCCCATGATGGCCACCGGCGGCGCGCTCTACATGTCCATGGACGACTTCAACACCGAGGAATACGCGGCCATCGCGGAGAACGGCTTCCGCAAGGTGGCCACAGACCCGCTGAGCACCTTCTCCGCGGATGTGGACACCGCCTCCTACTGCAACCTGCGGCGCATGCTGAACGACGACTGGTCCGCCGGGGAAATCCCCGCCGGGGCGGTCCGCGTGGAGGAGATGCTGAACTACTTCCGCTATGACTACCCCGCCCCCGTGGACGGCGACAAGTTCGGCGTGACCGCGAAGCTGGCGCCCTGCCCCTGGAACGGCGCAAACGTGCTTCTGATGCTGGGCGTTCGGGCCGCGGACGCGCCGGAGGCGTCCGACGAGGGCAGCAACCTGGTGTTTCTGGTGGACGTATCCGGCTCCATGAACAGCGAGGACAAGCTGCCCCTGGCCCAGCGGGCGCTGACGATGCTGGTGGACGAGCTGAGCGAGAAGGACACCCTGTCCATCGTCACCTACGCCAGCGGCGAGGAAGTGATCATCGAGGGCGCGAACCCGGTGAAGGACAAGGCGAAGCTGCTCGCCGCCATCGACCGGCTCTACGCTGAGGGCTCCACCAACGGCCAGCGCGGCCTGGCTCAGGCCTACGAGGTGGCGCTGAAGTACCTGCGGCCCCACGGCAACAACCGCGTGATCATGTGCTCCGACGGCGATTTGAACGTGGGCATGACCAGCGAGAGCGACCTGCACGACTACGTTTCCAAGCAGAAGGAGACCGGCGTGTACCTGTCCGTGCTGGGCTTCGGCGACGGCAACTACAAGGACACCAAGATGGAGACTCTGGCCGACGACGGCAACGGCAACTATTACTACATCGACTCCATGCTGGAGGCGCAGAAGGTGCTCTGCGAGGAGCTGACCCAGACCCTGTACAGCGTGGCCGACGACGTGAAGTTCCAGATCGAGTTCAACCCGGCCAAGGTCAGCGCCTGGCGGCAGATCGGCTATGAGAACCGGGCCCTGGAGAACCAGGACTTCGAGGACGACAAGAAGGACGCCGGCGAGGTCGGCGCGGGCGCCTGCGTGACCGTGCTCTACGAGCTGGTGCCCGCCGGGGAAGGCGGCGACGAGGGCGGCCTGAAGTACCAGGACAGCACCCTCACCGAGGCCGGCCAGAGCGACGAGTGGGCCACCCTGTCCACCCGCTACAAGGAGCCCGGCGAAAGCGCCAGCCAGCTGGAGACCACCGTCGTGGATGGGAGCGCCTTCACCGACGCCCCCGACGGCGACTTCCTGTTCGCCTCGGCGGTGGCGGAGTTCGGCATGATCCTGTCAGACAGCGAATACAAGGGCGACGCCAGCTACGAGACCGTGCTGGAGCTCTTGAAGCAGGCGCCCCTGAGCGACGCCTACCGGGAGGAGTTCTTCTCCCTGGTGAAGATCGCCCAGCGCCTGGAGGCCCTGGCGGAATAAGTTCTTAAACAGTCAATTTACCCTTGAATTTTCTGCCAAAAAGGTGCATAATGGAAGCGGGACGAAGCGCGGTTTTTTCGTCCCGCTTCCGGGAGATTGAACGCAATGGGAAGGGGTATGATTTCGATGAAAAAGATCCTGTGTGCCCTGCTTCTGACCGCCCTGCTGACTTCGCTGCTGTGCGCCGCATTCGCCGCCAAGTTTGAGCCGGACGAGGCCGACAAGGACTATACCTCCGCAGGCTGGTACGTGGTGTCCAGCAAGGTGCCGGAGGACCACACCTACAGCTACCTCTACGACAAGCCGTCCAGCACCAAGGGCAAGAACCTGGGCCGCGCCGACGACGGCACGAAGGTCTACATCTACTACACCATGGAGGGCATTGGCCGCCAGGGCACCATCTGGGCCTACTGCTCCTGCGACGGCACCGAGGGCTACATTCGCTACTCCAACGTGGTGACCGAGGGCAACTACACCGCCCCCGCCCCCACGCCGACCCCCACGCCCACGGCCACGGCCAAGCCCACCGCCACGGCCACGCCGAAGCCCACGGCCACCCCCACGCCCAAGCCCACCGCAAAGCCCACGGCCAACCCGGAGCTGGTGAAGATGACCGTGGTGAACTGCAAGCAGTGGGTCTCCCTGCGCGAGACGCCCGACACCAAGGCCAAGCGCCTCAAGGAGGTCGCCCTGGGCGAGACCGTGATCGGCTATAAGTACGACGACACCTGGACCGCCTGCTACTACGACGATGCCTTCGGCTACATCCTGTCGGAGTATCTGAAGTAAAAGAAACCGGTAACCAGATTGCCACGTCGGCTCCTTCGGAGCCTCCTCGCAATGACGTCATTGCGAGGAGCCCCACCGGGGCGACGTGGCAATCTGGTTCTTTTGCTTTTTTCACGCAACTATGATAGAATACAATCAGACTTTATGGACCGGAGGCGCGACTATGGAACAACGGCAAGGCGTTCGGCTGAACAAGTACATGGCGGAGAGCGGCTACTGCTCCCGGCGGGAGGCGGATCGGCTGATCGCCGAGGGCCGTGTACAGGTGGACGGACAGCCCGGCGAGCTGGGCCTTCGGGTGCTGCCGGGGATGCGCGTCACCGTGGACGGCCAGCCGCTGACCGGCGAGAGCGAGAAGGTGTACCTGCTGCTGAACAAGCCGAGGGGCATCGTCTGCACCGCCGACCCCCGGGAGCCCATGAACGTGGTGGACTACATCGGCTATCCCACCCGCGTCTTCCCCGTGGGGCGGCTGGACAAGGACAGCGAGGGCCTGCTGCTGCTCACCAGCGACGGCGAGATCGTGAACCGGATGCTCCGCGCCGCCGGGGGGCACGAGAAGGAGTATGAGGTGACCATCGACCGGCCCGTCACCGCCGAGTTCGCCCAGCGGATGATGGAGGGCGTGCCCATCCTGGACACCGTCACCCTGCCCTGCAAGGTGCGCCGCACCGGCGAGAGCAGCTTCAACATCGTGCTGGTGCAGGGGCTGAACCGGCAGATCCGCCGCATGTGCGAGGCTTTGGGCGCCAACGTCACCCACCTGCGCCGGGTGCGCATCATGAACCTGCGTCTGGGCAGGCTCCAGCCGGGCCAGTGGCGGGAATTGACGGAGGAGGAGCTGGAGACGCTGATGGGACAGCTTTCGTAGAATGGAAAACGGGGACATCGGCAGAGCGCATGTACTGAACGAGCGCCGGAGGCAAAGCCTCCGGCGCTCATGCTTTGGGTGGGCGGCGAAGCGCCGCCCCTGCTATTTCTCCGCCTGCCGCTCACTCATACAGCGGGAATCGCTGGCACAGCGCGTCCACGCGCTCCAGGATCTCGGCCTGTTTGGCGTCGAAATCGGTGGCGGCGAGGGCCAGCAGCTCGCCCACCTCCCGGGCCTCGGCCTCCTTGAAGCCGCGGGCCGTGATGGCGGGGGTGCCCACGCGGATGCCGGAGGTCTCCTTGGCGGAGCGGGGGTCTCCGGGGATCTTGTTCTTGTTCACGGTGATGTGCACCTTGTCCAGCCGCTCCTCCAGCTCCCGACCGCTGATGTCGGACTCCTTCAGGTCGATCAGCATCAGGTGGTTGTCGGTGCCGCCGGAGACCAGCTTCACGCCGCGGCTGAGCAGCACGTCCGCCATGGCCTTGGCGTTCAGGATGATCTGGCGCTGATACACCTTGAACTCCGGCTTCAACGCCTCGCCCAGCACCACGGCCTTGGCCGCGATCACGTGCATCAGCGGGCCGCCCTGGCTGCCGGGGAAGATGGCGCTGTTGATCTTCTTGGCGATGTCGGCGTCGTTGGTCAGGATCATGCCGCCGCGGGGGCCGCGGAGGGTCTTGTGGTTGGTGGTGGTCACCACGTCGGCATAGGGAATCGGGCTGGGATGCTCGCCCGCGGCCACGAGGCCGGCGATGTGGGCGATGTCCACCATCAGGTAGGCCCCGACTTCCCTGGCGATCTGGCCGAACTTCTCGAAGTCGATGATCCTGGGATAGGCGGAGGCGCCCGCGATGATCATCTTCGGGCGATGCTCCAGGGCCAGCTCGCGCACCTGGTCGTAGTCGATGAGGCCGGTCTGGGGGTCGCAGCCGTAGGAGACGGTGTTGTAGAGCTTGCCGGAGAAGCTGACCTTCGCGCCGTGGGTCAGGTGGCCGCCCGCGCTCAGATCCATGCCCATCACGGTGTCGCCCGGCTGGCACAGGGCGAAGTACACCGCCTGGTTGGCCTGGCTGCCGCTGTGGGGCTGCACGTTGGCATACTGCACGCCGAACAGCTTCTTGGCGCGCTCGATGCACACGTTCTCCACCTCGTCCACATACTCGCAGCCGCCGTAATAGCGGTGTCCCGGATAGCCCTCGGCGTACTTGTTCGTCAGCACCGAGCCCATGGCCGCCATGACCGGCTCGGTCACGATGTTCTCCGACGCGATCAGCTCCAGGTTGCGGCGCTGGCGCTCCAGCTCCTTCAACATGATGTCGCCGATCTCCGGGTCGTAGCTGCGAATGAATTCCATGCTCTCCTGTACCATTGCTGTGCCCTCCATCTGATTCGTTGTGACATGAAAACAACCGATGCAGGCATCGGTCGCAGGGCGGCGCTCCCTCCGGACGGCATCCGAAAGAAGCGTGCGGCTCTGTCCTTTTGCCTGAGAGATTCGCACCGGCCACGCCGGCGCTTTCACCTTCGGCCCCCGGCGCGTGCCGGGCGTCTCCAGAGTGCCGTCCGCTTGCAGTCCCCGTTCTGAACAGAACGCCTGAGAGTGTCTCTCCTTCGGCGGAGCCTTTCGGCTCGCTCTCCTGCAAACATCTAACGGCCTGTATTCATCTGTGATTGTATTGTAGCACAGCAGCGCGGTGCCGTCAATGAAGGGGAGGTTAAAGATGGGGGGAAGATCGACAACCCCTCCACCTCGCCAAGCTCGGCACCTCCCCTTACACAGGGGAGGCAAAGGCGCGCGTCCCTCACTGTCAGCTCCTGACTGCTGACTTAGAAGGCCCTCTCTCCCCTGATATAGGTCGCCCGCACATTGAACGCCCCGTCGGCGATCAGGATGTCCGCGTCCTTGCCGGGTTCGAGCGAGCCCTTCGCGTCGTCCGCGCCGATGGAGCGGGCCGGATACAGGGACGCCATGTTCACCACCTCGTGAAGGGGCAGGCCCGTGTGGGCGCGGAAGTTGCGCACGGCCAGGTCCATGGTCAGCGAGCTTCCTGCGATGGTGCCGTTGGGGAAGCGGCAGCGGATGCCGGAGACGATC
The DNA here is from genome assembly GCA_900315585.1 of uncultured Eubacteriales bacterium. Lineage (GTDB taxonomy): Bacteria > Bacillota > Clostridia > Christensenellales > Aristaeellaceae > UBA2862. The sequence continues at coordinate 21,703 of OMZP01000039.1, forward strand.
ACGGTCTGCCCCGCCTGGTCGTAGGCCCCGTCGGGCAGGTGGGCCACCTGGATGGAGTCGGTGATCAGCACCAGGCGGTCGCCCTTCTGCCGCGCCATCAGCGGGAACAGCATCGCATCCACGTGGAAGGTGTCCGCGATCAGCTCGCAGTACACCCGCCCGTCCACCAGCGCCGCTCCCGCCACGCCGGGCTCCCGGTGGGTCAGCGGGGTCATGGCGTTGAAGGTGTGGGTGGCGTGGTCGATACCCGCGTCCACCCCGGCCAGAGCCTCCCGGGCGGTGGCGGCGGTGTGGCCCATGGACAGGGCGACTCCCGCCGCGCGGGCCTGACGGATGAAGGGCAGCGCGCCCTCCACCTCCGGCGCGACGGTCATCAGCCGCACCACGTCCGTCCAGGGGCGGAGCTTGTCGAAGTCCGGCGTCTGAATGGAGGCCCCGTCCTGGGCCCCCTTCTTGCGGGGATTGATGAACGGGCCCTCGGCATGGCAGCCCAGCACCTGGGCCCCCGCCCAGCTGGCCTCCAGGCTGTCGGACTGAGCCCGGCGGATGGCGGCAAAGCACCCCTCCAGCGTGGGCCAGGGCAGGGTCATTGTGGTGGGCAGCCAGCTGGTGGTTCCCCACCTGGTCATCTGGCGGGACATGGCGCGCAGCTCGTCCAGACTGCCGTTGGAGGCGTCCCAGCCCATGAAGCCGTGGCAGTGCACGTCCACCAGCCCCGGCGAAACGATCCCGCCCGCCGCGTCGATGACCTCGGCCCCCGCCGGAGCCGCGTCCAGCAGCCCGACGATGCGACCGTTCTCAAAGGCCAGGGCCTTGCCGGTGATTTCGCCCTCCGGGAGGAGGAGCCTGCCGTTTACGATGCACTTCATGGAGATCACCTCGGTGTATTTCTGTAACCATTATACCCCTTTTCCGCGGAAAAGCCAAGGCGCGCCGTTGGCGTTCCTTGGCTCTGGTTGGGATGATTTCCAAAAGGCTTCCCCCTTAAGGCAATGTCGTTTAGATAATACTAGAGTGTGTTTCTAAACGCATAACCACAAAGATTATGCAAGAAGGATACGGATGCAGGCCAGATGGACGAAGGCAAGGAAACGGGAAGCGAG
>OMZP01000012.1 GCA_900315585.1 uncultured Eubacteriales bacterium
GATATTGATGATCGTCACAAGTGTGCCGGGTGTAATAGACGGAATATAATGGCCGAGAACAATGGCGATACCCGTCACGCCGCCGGTGGAAAAATGGTTTGCCGAGCTGCTGGCCGGGCTGGTGGAGCGCCCGCAGGGAAAACCGGTGCTCCCGCGAAGCTCTATCCCGCGCTGAGAGCGGATTGTCCATTGCGACCGGATATCGTGGCCCGGGGATTTGACCTGATGATGGTGCGCGAACTGACCGGAGGCATCTACTTTGGCGAACGGGGCCGCAGGGAAGGCAAGTTCGGCCTTGAGGCTTACGACACCGAGGCCTATTCCGTGATGGAGATCGAGCGAATTGCCCGCGTTGCCTTTGAAGCCGCCCGCAAGCGCAGAGGCCGTGTCACATCCATCGACAAGGCCAATGTGCTGGAGACCTCCCGCCTGTGGCGGGAGACGGTGCACCGCGTTGCGGAAGATTACCCGGATGTGGCCTTATCCGACATGCTGGTGGACAACGCCGCTATGCAGCTGGTGCGCAATCCAAGCCAGTTCGACGTGGTGGTGACCAGCAATATGTTCGGCGATATCCTTTCCGACGAGGCCAGCCAGATCACAGGTTCCATCGGGCTTTTGCCCTCGGCGTCTTTGGGCGCGACGAGACGGGGTCTGTATGAGCCAATCCATGGCTCTGCGCCGGACATAGCAGGGCAAGATCGCGCCAACCCCATCGCCACGATACTGTCCGCCGCCATGATGCTGCGCTATGCCTTCGACCTGCCCCGGGAAGCGGATGCCATGGAGGCCGCAGTGGACGCCGCGCTGAACGATGGGCTTCGCACGGCGGACATTGTCGGGGACAGCGGCGTCAAACCGCTGGGAACGTGTGAAATGACCGACGAAATCATCCGACGGCTGTAGCCGCAACTTACCAAGGATTCATTGCCGAAACGGCATTGAACAATACATTATAAAATAAGCGAAAACGTCCCTTTTTGCCTCCTCTCGCGGCTACCAGGCGAGAGGAGGTTTTTTCGATGACGGAGAAAGAAAAAAGAACGATTCTGGACATGCGGGCGGCAGGCAAGCAGTACAAGGAAATATCAGCGGTGCTGGGCATCGAGGTCTCTGCACTGAAGGTGTTTGTACATCGGCAGAACAAGCCTGGTGTCCGGAAATGTGCTATGTGTGGGAAACGGCTGCCTGATAAAGCCAGAGAAAGCCAGCGCTTCTGTTCTGTGAAATGCAAAAACGCATGGTGGAAAAGGCATCCCAACCAGGACGGGAATGACAAGCGGGTTGGTCGCGCCTGCGCATCCTGCGGGAAACTGTTCATTTCCTATAACCCGAATTCGAAATACTGTTCCAGAGGTTGCTATTATGCCTCAAAGCGAAAAGCATGAGCAACAACATCCCAGCGGCGTAATGCCGCTTTTTTTCTTTGCCCGAATCCCCGCATTCCGGGGAAGGGCGGACGATAAAGAAACGGCAGAATCAATAAAGAAACGAAAAATCTAATAAAGAAACGCAAGAGGCTAAAAACGGGAAAAAAGGCCAATAAGGAAACGGAACGAGGAATCCGTTTCCTTATTGACCTCATTTTCAGTATTTGAGCCCACAAAAATGGCCTTCGAGTGCCTAATGCAGAAACGGCATCATTCAGAGAACACCGTATTTACAGAGCTTTATGGGCAAAAAGTAACAACGCTGATTTCGTATCAAAATCAGCGTTGTTGGGTGGTGGAGCATACCGGATTCGAACCGGTGACCTCTACAATGCGAATGTAGCGCGCTAGCCAACTGTGCTAATGCCCCTAATTTTGCTGCCGAATTTTGTACAGTTTCGACAAACTGTTTCGTGGGTGTTATCAGCGTCATTGGGATGTAGAAACGACGGTTCGTTCTAGCCAACTGTGCTAATGTTATCAGCTTCATTGGGATGTAGAAACGACGGTTCGTTCTAGCCAACTGTGCTAATGCCCCATAGGGTGTTCGTGCATCGAACAGAAGATATTATAGCATGGTTGGCGGGCAAATGCAATAGGGCGGAATGTAAATTTTCGTCAGAGGGAATCGGGGCGGTTTGGCTTGACAGGGCATGGCAAATACAATAAAATAGAGTTGGGATAATGGGATTGCGCGACGGCGCATGGATCGAAAGGATTTGGAGCAATGGTTCGGTTGAGAGGGCTCGGGCGGCTGGCGGCGCTGATGGCGGCGCTGGCTCTGCTGTGGGCGATGGCGGCGGGGGCGCTGTCCGAGGAGACGGCCAGCAGCCTGCGCATCGACTTCACGGTGCAGCCCAGCGTGATGGTGGCGCCCGGGGACGTGACGATGACCTTTGTGATCGAGAACATCACCGACCGGCCCCTGCGCAACGTGACGCTGTCCTCCGGCGACGGCCAGCTCTCCGAGCCCATCGGCCAGATCGGCCCCGGCGAGACGCAGACGCTGGTGCGTCCCCACACCGTGACCGAGGAGGAGCTGGACGCGGGCGAGATCGCCTACACCGTCAGCCACGACCCGATGCTGGCGGGCGAGCCCAAGATCAACTATCCGCTGAGCGCCGCCATCGCCCGGGGCGACGCGGTGCCGGGCGTGGAGATCACGCGGCAGCTGTCCTCCCCCTACGTGACCCGCGGAGGGCTGGTGACGGTGACCTACAAGCTGGTGAACACCGGCAACGTGCCCCTGAGCGGCCTGAGGCTGCGGGACGCGCTGGGCGACTTCACCGGGCGGCTGGAACGGCTGGACGTGGGCGAGAGCAAGACCTTCATCAGCCGCGTGGCCCTGAGCGAGGCGGCGGAGTCCGCGCCGGAGCTGGAGTATTCCGTGCCCTCCGGCGAGACACTCACCCGCGCCCTGGACCCGCTGCCCATCGGCATCGCCTCCAGCGGCCTGGACCTGGCCTTTTCCGTGGGCCAGACCGCCTTTGACGACGGCACGGCGGACGCGATACTGATCCTCACCAACACCGGCAACGTGAACTACACGGGCGTGACCGTGCTGGACGACGTGTACGGCGGCGTGATCGCCGACGGACTGACCCTGCCCAGCGGCGCGTCCCCCGTGGAGGTGCCCCACACCTACCCCGTCCGGGGCGAGGGCGAGTATCGCTGGCGGGTGACGGGCATGAGCGACGCGGGCGAGACGCTGGATCTGCGCACCGAGACGCTGACCCTGTCCAACCTGCCGGAGGACCCCGCCGTGGTGATCGATTTGCAGGTGGCCGCCCGCACGCCCCGCATCAACCGGGCGGGCCAGGTGACCTTCGACGCGACCATCGCCAATGTGGGCAACGTCATGGCCCGGGACGCGCTGCTGTACGAGGTGAATCGGGGCGAGATCCGCCGGCTGGCGGTGCTGCCCCTGGGCGAGCCCTCGCAGGTCACGGCGGGCTTTGAGGTGGACGAGGACACAGACTTCGTGTTCTGCCTGAACTACATCGACGCGGACGGTCACCAGCGCACCGTGTCCACCGACCCCGTGAGCGTGGTGATCGCCCCCGACGGCGAGACCCCGGAGCGGGTGGGCCGCGCGGGAATGGACCTGGAAGGCGGCTCGGTGAAGCTGGGCGGCAGCACCACCACGTTCATCGTGCTGCTGGTCATCGCCGGCGCGGCGCTGATCGTGATGGTCACGATCCTGGCTGCGGCCTCGGTGCGGGCCCGGGCGGAGAAGCGCCAGCGCCTGGCCGCCGAGAAGCAGCGCGTCAAGGCGGAGATGGGCAGGACGGGCTCGGTGCCCGCCGTGAAGGCCCCGAACAGGAAGAAGAAGGGTAATCGAAACAAATAGTCGATAGGATGGTGTTTATGGAAGCTGACAGTTTCAACTGGCTGAAGTTGAGGAGCGGCTCGGAGATTCGCGGGCCGCAGGAGCGATTGACCGACGAGCGCGCGGAGAAGCTGGGCTATGCCTTTGCCACCTGGCTGGCGGAGAAGCGGGGCGTGTCCCCCGCGGAGCTGACGCTGGCGGTGGGCCGGGACGAGCGCCCCTCCGGCGAGCGGCTCAAGACCGCGCTGACCCGGGGCATCACCTCCGCAGACAGCGACGTGCTGGACTGCGACCGGTGCGCGACCCCGGCGCTGTTCGCGCTGGTCCAGGGCGGACCGGACCGGGCCGACGGCGCGGTGATGGTGACCGCCTCCTCCATTGACCAGGGCCAGAACGGCTTCAAGCTGATGACCGCCGAGGGCGGTCTGTCCGGTGGGGACGTGGAGGCGATCCTCCGCCTCGCCGCCGAAACCGTGGTGCCGGAGCGCCTCGTTGCGCCCCTGGACGCCACCCAGCGGTACTATGAGAACCTGCGCGCCGTGGCGGCGAAGTACCTGGAGGACGACGCGCTGAAGCCACTGCTGGGCATGCGGGTGGTCGTGGACGAGCGCAACGCCGTGGGCGCGGACTTCGCCCGGTTCCTGAGCGACCTGGGCGTGGAGACCGACGGCGGCCTGACGGGCGAAGGCGCCACCGGGCCGAAGTCCCCGGAGGCCGTGGAGGCCCTCTCCCGGGCGGTGCTGGAAAACCGGGCCGACCTGGGCGTCAGCTTCACCGCCGACGGCGACCGGGTGGCGCTGGTGGACGAGCAGGGCCGCGCCCTGGCCCAGAACCGGCTGATCGCGCTGGTGGCGGCGGTGCTGCTGGACAACCACCCCGGCATGACCATCGTCACCGACAGCGTGACCAGCAACGGCCTGTCCGCGTTCATCGCCGAGTGGGCCGGCATCCACTACCGCTTCAAGCGGGGCTATCGCAACGTGGTGGACGAGGCGATCCGCCTGAACGAGGAGGGCATCGACTGTCCCCTGGCCATGGAGACCAGCGGCCACGCCGCCTTCAGGGAGAACGGCTTTTTGAACGACGGCGCGTATCTGGCTACGCGGCTGATCTGCGAGGCGTTGAACCGCAAGCGGGAGGGACAGGTGCTGTCCGCGCTGATCGACGACCTCCAGGAGCCGGTGGAGAGTGTGGAGATCCGCCTGCCCATCCTCCCCTTCGAGGACTGGGAGCCGGAGGAGGAAGCCCAGGAGATCGTGGAGATCCTGCTCTCCCGCACCCTCACCGACCCCGAATGGCAGCTGGCCCCGGACAACCGCGAGGGCGCGCGCATCACCTTCAACCTGGACGGCGGCGTGAACAACGCCTGGGTGCAGCTGCGCATGTCCGTGCACGACCCGGTGATGGTGCTCAACGCCGAGAGCGCCGTGGAGGGCGGCGTGAAGCGCATCCTGGCGCAGACCTATGCGCTCATCAAGGATACCGAGAAGCTGGACGTGAAGCCGCTGAGGGATGCGGTACAGTGAGCGTTTAGAGTGAAGAGTTTAGAGTTTAGATAAGGATGGCTTCTCTCCCAAGCGCGTTCTGTCTCAACTCTGAACTCTCATTTTCTTTCCTCCCAATAATTTGCTCAAGCCCTTGTCCCCGCCCCTATAAATATGTTATAATGTAAAGGGAAGCGCCGCTTCCTTAAATAATTGTACCAAATAATTTCAGATAGGAGTGCATTTCCAATGAGCAAAGAGAGCATGGTCGTCAACGCGATCCGCATCCTGACCGCCGAGGGCGTTCAGAAGGCCAAGTCCGGTCACCCCGGCATGCCCATGGGCGCGGCGCCCGCCGCTTACGCCATCTGGGGCAAGGAGATGAAGCACAATCCCGCCGACCCCAAGTGGCCCAACCGGGATCGCTTTGTGCTGTCCTCCGGTCACGGCTCCATGCTGCTGTATAGCCTGCTGCACCTGTTCGGCTACGGCTTGAAGATCGACGACCTCAAGCAGTTCCGCCAGTTCGGCTCCCTGACCCCCGGCCATCCCGAGTACGGCCACACCCGCGGCGTCGAGACCACCACCGGCCCCCTGGGCCAGGGCATCGCCAACGCGGTGGGCATGGCCATGGCCGAGAAGCACCTGGCAGCCAAGTTCAACCGCGAGGGCTTCAACGTGGTGGATCACTACACCTACTGCATCCTGGGCGACGGCTGCATGATGGAGGGCATCAGCCACGAGGCCTGCTCCCTGGCGGGCACGCTTCAGCTCAACAAGCTGATCGCCGTGTATGACGACAACGAGATCTCCATCGAGGGCAACACCGACATCGCCTTCCGCGAGGACGTGCCCGCCCGCTTCCGCGCCTACGGCTGGAACGTGATCGACGTGAAGGAGGGCAACTGCTGGAAGCAGGTGGACGCCGCGCTGAAGCTGGCGAAGAAGTCTGACAAGCCCACCCTGGTGGTCACCCACACCGCCATCGGCTACGGCTCCCCCAAGCAGGGCATGAGCTCCGCTCACGGCGAGCCCCTCGGCGAGGAGAACATCGCCATCACCAAGAAGAACCTGGGCTGGCCCTGCGAGGAGCCCTTCGGCGTGCCGGAGGAGGTCTACGAGTGCACCGCCAAGACCATTGAGGACGGCGCGAAGGCCCAGGCCAAGTGGGAGAAGCTGTTCGCCGAGTATGCCAAGCAGTATCCCGACCTCAAGGCCGAGTGGGACGTGTGGTTCAGCGATGAGCTGCCCGTGGACCTGACCAAGGACGAGGACCTGTTCGCCTTCGAGGGCAAGTCCGCCACCCGCAATTCCAGCGGCGTCGTGCTGAACAAGCTGGCCGAGCGCATCCCGAACCTGTTCGGCGGCTCCGCCGACCTGGCCCCCTCCAACAAGAGCAACATGAAGGGCAAGGGCGACTTCTCCGCCGAGACCCCCGAGGGCCAGAACCTGCACTTCGGCGTGCGCGAGCATGCCATGGCCGCCATCTGCAACGGCGTCAAGCTCCACGGCGGCCTGCGCCCCTACTGCGCCACCTTCTTCGTGTTCTCCGATTACATGAAGAACGCCATGCGCATGGCCAGCATCATGAACCTGGGCATCCCCTACATCCTCACCCACGACTCCATCGGCGTCGGCGAGGACGGCCCCACCCATCAGCCCATCGAGCAGCTGGCCGGTCTGCGCGCCGTGCCCGGCATGATCGTGTATCGCCCCGCGGACAGCAAGGAAGTCGCGGCGGGCTGGATCGCGGCCATGACCGAGAATCACCCCGTTTGCCTGGTGCTGACCCGCCAGGATCTGCCCCTCTACGACAAGAGCGGCCTGGATGCCTTGAAGGGCGGCTACATCCTCTCCGACAGCGAGAAGGCCACCCCTGACGTGCTGCTGATGGCGTCCGGCTCCGAAGTGGAGCCCTGCGTGGAGGCCCAGAAGCTGCTGAAGGAGCAGGGCATCGACGCCCGCGTGATCTCCATGCCGTCCTTTGAGCTGTTCGAGCGGCAGAGCGACGAATACAAGGAGAGCGTGATGCCCAAGGCCGTGCGCGCCCGCGTGGCCGTGGAGGCCGCCGCCACCTTCGGCTGGCACAAGTACGTGGGCCTGGACGGCGCGGTGATCGGCCTGGATCACTTCGGCGCCTCCGCTCCCTACAAGTTCCTGTTCAAGGAGTACGGCTTCACCGCCGAGAACGTGGCCGAGACCGCCAAGAAGGTCATCGGCTGAGGATAGACACAGCAAGGCCCCGCATCCGAATGGATGCGGGGCCTTTGTGTTGTCATTCAGTGAAAGGCTATTGGGGAAAGAGGCCCCTGATCTTCGCCCCCAGGTCCTGGGCGAAGGGGCCGACCTGGTCGGTAAAGAAGCGGCCCACATCGTGAAGGCGCGGCTGCACCTGTTCCTCGAAGAAGCGCCGGATGCCCGAGGTATCGCCGATGAGGTCCTGTAACGCCCGCCCCCAGTCCCCGTGGTACTGCATCCCCTTCATGGCAAACCAGGCCACAAGCAGCAGGAAGGCCGTGAGCAGGAGGATCCGCAGGGCGGAACGGAACAGGTGGCGCATCGGGGATTCAATCCTTTCGCAGGGGTGTGGGACACGCGGATGCCATGAATGGCGTCCATACGGGGGTCTGCGATCATGGGTCAACTTCCGTAGGGACAGCATATATGCTGTCCGTTGGGTGAAAGACGACCTCTTCCGTCATTTGCTGACGCAAATGCCACCTTCCCCTAAAGGGGAAGGCTCAGGATAGGCCAGCCTTCCGTAGGGACAGCATATATGCTGTCCGTTGAGGGGAAGACGACCTCTTCCGTCATTTGCTGACGCAAATGCCACCTTCCCCTAAAGGGGAAGGCTCAGGATAGGCCAGCCTTCCATAGGGACAGCATTCCACCTTCCCCAAAGGGGAAGGCTCAAGGAGTTCGCGGCAGCGGCTAACTGCAACTCCTCACTCCACTCTCCACACTCCACATCCCACTCTCCACACTCTTACGAAAGCGCCTGCTTCATGCCCTCCAGCACCTCGTCCGGCAAATCGAGCAGGGCGCAGAGCTGGCGGATGGCGAACCGCTGGGGATTCTGGTACTTCTCGATGGGCTCGATGTCGTAGCTGTAGTTGGACACCAACTGCGGGTCGTAGCCATAGGCCTGCCTGTAGAACTCGGCCATGCAGTTGTACACGGCCTGGCCCCACTTCTGGTGGTAGGAGGAGGTGACGATGGTGTAGGTCTCCACGCCCGCCTCCCGCATCATGGCGAAGGTGTTCACGGCGTTCTCCAGGGTGGTACGGGCGCGCTCGTCGATGAGCACCCGACTGCCGTCCACGCCCCACTTCCCCGTGAGATAGTCCTTCATCATCCCCGCCTCGGTGTGGTTCTTGGGGTTGTTGTGGCCGGTGGGCCCGCCGGAGCAGATCAGCAGCGACCGGGGAAAGGCGGTCGCCGCCGCCCCCGCGGCGTCGCACCGGCCCTTCAGCTCGTCCTGCATCTCCCCGTCCTTCAACTCGAAGCCCAGCACCACGAAGGCGTGGGTCGCGCTGTCGGGGATGCCCGTGTCCTTCAGCGCGTCGGCGGATTTCCCGCCGTCGTAGAGGAACATCGGGTAGTCCGCGTTGGCGTACACGTTCATCCAGTGATCCGCGATGGCCTCGGCCACCTCCCGGTCCGTGGGGTTCATCGCGCCGATGGCGTTCAGAACGCTCTCGATGGCCGCCTGATCCCCGTCGGAGGGCGTCTCGTAGGCCCGGAGCAGGTTGATCAGCAGCCGCCCGAAGTTCAGCTCGTTCTCGTCGGAGATCTCGTAGACCTCCCCCATCGCCGCCGCGCCGCACGCCAGCGCCAGCAGCACCACCAGGGCAATCAGCTTCTTTGCCATAGAGCACCTCCTATAAAACGGGCGTGTCTCCATGGGAAACGCGCCATCGTGGGTCCTCTATCTCCTTCGCGCAAACAGCGCCTGCAGGCGGCTCGCGCTGCCCCGGCCCTGGGCTTCCTTCAGCGCCCGGGCGTATTTCACGCTGGCCGGGTTCTGGTGGGCCGCCACGGACAGGTAGATCAGGGCCTTTTCCGTCTCGCTCTGGTTCAGCAGGATCGCGCCGAAGAGGTAGTTCCACTCGGCGCAGCGGGTGTTGCAGCCCATCAGCAGCCGACGGGCGGACTGATACTTGCCGTCGTCGATCAGGGCCTGGGCCCGGCGAAGGGCTTCGCCCTCGCTGTCGGCGGTGACCCGCGCGTCCCTAAGCCCGTTCAGGCACGTGCGATAGGCCGCGTTGATGTCCGCCATCTTCTCGTTGGCCCAATCCCGCTCCGGGCCGGGCAGGAAGCGGTCCGGATGCCAGCGCCGCGCCAGCTCCCGATAGGCGGCGCGAATCTCGTCCCGCGTCGCCGTGACCGGGATGTTCAGCACCTCATATCCATTCATGGCCATTCACCTCGTCCCGTCCAATCCATACAGTCTACGAAAATCTTCCTATATTATGCGCATTATAGCATTTTCTCGCAATTACTGTCAAGATTTCGTCGATTAACTGTAGGCTACGCTTTCGTGGTCTATGCGCGTCGAAGCCTAAATATTATTTCTAAATTGTTAAATTTATTTCTAAAACGCAATTTCTTCCGTTTTCCCCTTTACTATTTTGAAAAAAATGACTATAATAGACGTACTTCAAGAGAATTTTGTCGTAGTTTGTCGATAAAAGGTCGTGATTGACTTGAAAACACCCGTATTTGTCAAGAAAAAGCCCAAATCCGCCAAGAAGGCGGGCAAAAGGGGCATGAATCCAAACCTGAAAACCGCCCTGTGGCTGCTGTTTCCCCCGGTGGGCCTGTCGATGATGTGGCGGCGCAGCTGCCGCTGGCCCATGGCCCTGAAGGCGGGCATCTCCACGGCGATGGTGATGATCCTGGCGGCCATCTTCATCCTCCCCACCCCCGCGAAGAACACCCTGGGCGGCGTGGAGCTGGTGACCAACAAACCGGAGGTAGAGGTCTACGGCCCGGACCTGCCGAACTTCATCGTCCCCGGCTACACCAACGACCAGACCGAATCCATCATCGTGCCGGGCGTGGAAAACGACGTGCACTACGTGTACGCCGCCGACGGCGCGGAGTGCTACCACGAATACAAGTGCAAGTTCGCCTTCGCCAGCTCTCAGCGGCTGACCGTGTACGAGGCCTACTACCTGGGGTTCCAGCCCTGCAACCGCTGCAAGCCCCCGATCTACGACCCCGTCACCGGCACCGTCACCTTCCAGGAGCACGGCGACGACTACGATCCCAGCTGATACAACCGTCGACAGAACCTCCCGCCCGGAGCCTCGGGTGGGAGGTTTGATTATTTCCATATTTTATGGTATCATAAGTCTATCAAGCTCCATTGAAGGAGGCGTTGGGTATGAGAACTGCGTTGCGCGCACTGGCGGCGCTGCTGGCCCTGCTGCTGATGGGCACGGCCCTTGCGGAGGGCGTGGAGGCCGCGGAGATCGTGGAGGCCGTGGAAGCCGTCGAGGATCTGGGCGAGATCGACCTGCCCGGGGAGGTGGCCGCGCCGGAAGCGGAAGTCGAACCTGCGGCGGAATCGCCCATCGAGCCTGCGCCCGCCGACCCCGTCGCAGAGGTCCCCGCCGAGGCTGCGCCTGCGGACCCCGTCGCGGAAGCTCCCGCCGAACCTGCGCCCGCGGAGTCCGTCGCAGAGGTTCCCGCCGAACCTGCACCCGCCGAACCCGCTTCGGAGTTCCCCGCCGAGCAGCCGCCCGCAGTCGATCCTGCCGCGGAGATCGCGGCCCCGGAGCCCGTCGCGGAAGCGCCCGCCGAGCCCGCCGCCGTGGCCGCCCCCGTGTATTTCCCGGAGGCCCTGACCCTGGGCCAGAAGGAGCAATGCGCCCTCCCCGGCGCGGAGCTCGCCGGCGGTCAGCCGGTGACTTACGCCTCCTCCAAGCCGAAGATCGTCGCCGTGGACGGAAACGGCGTCGTCACCGCCAGGAAGCGGGGCACCGCCGTGGTGACGGTCTACCTGGGCGAGGTTCCCCTGGCCGCCTGCACCGTGACCGTGCTGAAGGCCCCGAAGAAGCTGGTCTTCCCGGAGAAGAAGCTGGTGGTGATCAGCAAGGACCAGGTGCGCCCCTTCGCCGTGACCCTGCCCAAGGGCAGCGCGGGCGCCGTCACCTACGCCAGCGACAACCCCGGCGTGATGGCCGTGGACGGCGCGGGCAACCTCTACGGCGTCTCCGGCGGCACCGCCACCGTGACGGCCACCGCCTACAACGGCAAGTCGGCCCGCTGCGCCGTGCGGGTGCTGGGCGGTCCCGCGCCGAGCACCGTGTGGATGGACCCGACCGCGCTGCTGATCCCGGCCAAGGGCACGGCCCAGCTCTACGTCGGCTTCGAGCCCGGCTGCGATGCCCTGCTGACCTTCGCCACCTCCAACAAGAAGGTCGCCACGGTAAATGAGAACGGCCTGGTGACGGCGAAGAAGGCGGGCACGGCCACGATCACCGCCACCACCCACAACGGCCTCACCGCCAGCTGCGCGGTGCAGGTGTACATCCTGCCCAAGAAGGTTTCGCTGAACTCCCGGAAGGTCACGCTGCATGTGAACGACGGCTTCCAGTTGACGGCGACGCTGACCAAGAACAGCATCGCGGACATCAGCTGGGCCTCCGACAACCCGAACGTGGCCGCCGTGGACCAGAGCGGCCTCGTTGTCGCCCTGAACCCCGGCACCGCCAACGTGACCGTCACCACCTCCAACGGCAAAAAGGCCACCTGCAAGGTCACCGTGAAGAGCCTGGACGGCTCCGCGGGCCAGGGCAACGTGGTGTTCCAGGAGGACACCGATACGCTGAAGATCAAAATCGTCAACGACCACGGCGTGATGCTGACCTACATCTGGGTGGCCAACGCCAACCAGCAGCTGTTCAAGCACTACGGCAACGCCTATCCCAAGGACATTCTGAACGAGGCCATCCAGCAGGACGGCATCGCCCAGAAGCTGACGCTCGCCTTCAACGCCAGCCCGCCGGTGAGCGCCCGGTTCGACGCGGCCTGGTTCAAGATGGGCGAGCCCTACCGGTATCGCGAGCCCCTGCCGCTGATGATCAGCAACGGCCAGGTGCTGGCCAACGACCCGAACCAGGTGAACGCCGGAAAATACATCTACTGGATCGACGGCAACAACCAGCTCTGCGCCACGGATCGGATGCTGGACGAGTACACCGCCGAGGAGCGCGCCGTCCTCTACCAGCAGATCATTGCCAGCGGCGCGCGCAACACCATGATCTGGCGGCCCATCCTGGTGCGCAACCACGTGGCCGTGCCCATGACGAAGGAATTCATCGCCAGCACCGCCGGGCCCAAGCGCAAGCAGGCCCTGTGCCAGATCGACGCCCACAACTTCATCCTGGTCTCCAGCACCGACAAGGGCATGATGGACTATCCCCACTTCCAGAGCTACCTGATGAATCTGGGCGTGACCAACGCCGTGGAGTTCGACGCCGGAGCCTCCACCTGCACCATGTACAAGAGCCGGTACGCCGACGCCTTCACCAGGCTGGTGGGCGGGGGAAGGGTGATGTCCATGATGATGTACTTCACGGAATGAACAAAGGCATGAAAAAAGCAATTTCCAAGCGGGAACTGCTTTTTCATGCCTGTAGAATCAGCCTGCCGAAGCACTCCGGCCGGTGGAAGTCCGGCGCGGGGGCGTCGACGGGGTTCCAGGCGCCGAAGTGGGGATGCAGGCTCTCGTCGCACTTGTAGAAGTTGCCCGCAAAGGACGCGCCGGGGGCCAGGCCGCGAGCGAACAGCGCCTCGATCAGCGTGAAGGGCACCGCGTAGGCCACGGCCCACCACTCCCCCGCGTGGCGGCTGGCTCGGAAGTCCATCCCGGCGGGGCACTGGTCGAGGCGCGTGCGGTGCTCCCGGTCCGCTCCGATGCCGATCAGCGCCGCGCCGGCGGCGTTCGCCTCGATGTTCAGGTAGCGGGGATCGTCCTCAAAGGGGCGGAAAAAGAACTCCAGGCAGCTGTCGGTCCACACATCGTCGTTGAAGGCGGCGTGTCGGGCGGAGATCGTCGCCTCCCTCGCGCACAGTAGCACTTGCAGCCCGCATTCGTCCCAGCCCACATAGGCCCGCGCCTCGGGCCGGTAGTCCCCGCCCCAGGCATAGCAGTCGATGGCGGCAAAGGGCAGCCGGCAGAAGGGCTCGGCGTCGGGGGTGAAGACCGTCCCGGCCAGGGTCGGCAAGGGGACGGACGTGTGTTGAATGGTATACTCTCGCATGATGATCGCTCCAAGGGGTAGTCATTGATTGCGGGGGTGCAGCGGCTCATTCTTTATGGAAAACGACCTCATCCGTCACGGCTTCGCCGTGCCACCTTCCCCTGAAGGGGAAGGCTTTTGGCGGGCGGCGCAGTCTGTCCAAATCCGCGAGGATTTGCGCCGCAACTCCACTCTCCACACGCCTCACTCAAAACCGGGGCATGGCCGACGGCCATGCCCCGGTTCTTCATCCCTCGTCTTCCGGCGCTTCCGGGATCGGCTCCTCCGCCGCGGGGGCGGCGGGAGCTGCGGGCGCGCTCGCGGTGGGCGTGCCGACGCTCCAGCTGCCGTCCGCGCCGCGGATGTAGGCCGCGTCGGTCTTGAGCAGGTCGTAGGTGGCGCTGTCCACCGGCTGGCCGTTGGCGTTGCTCAGCGTCACGGTCTCGCCCTCGCTGGACAGGCGGAAGGAGGTGTGCAGGTGCGACAGGTCCTCCAGGCGGTTCATGCCGGAGCAGTGCACCAGCAGGGTGCCGCCGCCCGGGATGGACGCGCCCGCGGGGAACTTCCACAGCCGCGGCAGCGCCGGGTTGTCGGACAGGTACCAGCCGCTGAGGTCCACCGCCTCGCCGGAGGTGTTGCGCAGGAGCACATAGTCGTAGAAGGCACCGTTTTCATCGGGCGCGTACTGCCGGTTGGAGGCCACGATCTCCGCCAGCTGCACCGGGCCGTTTTGCACCACGCTGGTCATGGCGCGGTAGTTCTCCTCGGTGTTCAGCATGCCGGGGGTGGTCTGCTCGGTGATCTCCCAGGTCTCCCGGTCCCGGCGGGCATAGGCCTGGTTTTCGCCCAGCGCCGGCAGGTTCAGCGTGTCCACGGCCACGTCCGCGTCGTTGAACAGCATCATCACGTCGCCGCCGGAGGACAGCCGGAAGGGTGCGTGCAGCTCGCCGCCGGGCGCGTCCACCAGGGTGTTGTCGCAGTAGACCACGGCGCACTCCCCGGGCTGCAGGATCATGTCCGGGAACACGAACACGTTTCCGGCCTTGGCACTCTTGGCGAGGATGTAGCCCCGCAGGTTCACGGGGCGGTTGCTAACGTTGGCCACCTCCGCCCAGTCGGGCGTGTTGCCGTTCTCGTCCACCATCACGCCGCCGTTGGCGGACATGACCTCGTTCACCCGCACCGGGCCGTCGCTGTGGATCTCGGAGACCCGCGCCGCCACCGGGCGCTCGCTGCTCTCCTTGAGGGTGGTCAGCTGGAAGCCGTTCGGCAGCAGGCCCTGGAGCAGCAGACCCAGCACGATGATGCCCGCGCAGATGCCCAGCATCACGCCGAAGCCCTTGGGCAGCTTGCCGCCGCCGATGCCGTTCACCGCGCCGGACCTCCCGGCGGAAGCGCCGCCGCCCGTCGCGGGTCGGCTGGCCGCTGGCCTCGCCTGGGCGGGCCGGGCCTGGGCCGGGCGACCGCCGGACGCGGGGCGCGGCCGGGCCGGACGGGCCTGAGAGGGCCGTTCGCCCACGTCGCCAAACCGGCTGGACGGCTGGGGCCGCCGCTGGACCGGTCGGTTGTTATCAGTCAAAAGGATCACTCCTCAACATTTCGTGACATGATTCCACCTCATCCGGCGCTACGCGCCACCTTCCCCTCAAGGGGAAGGATTTTGAGGTGAATCCTTGGCGTTACGCCGCCTCGCCGGAGTAGGACACCAGGGTGGCGTCGTACACGCCGGGCAGGCCGCGCAGCTTGTTCAGCAGGGCGTCGGGCTTGTCCACGCGCACCTCGTAGGTAGCCTCGATGCCATTGGCGGAGACGGTCTTGCTCTTGAGCTGCTGCATCTTCAGGCCATTCACGATCTGGTTGGCCTGGCGCTCGGCGTCCTCGCCCATGCGCACCACCAGCAGGTAGCTGTTCACGCCCTTGGACTGGATGTGGGTCAGCACGGTGAGCAGCAGGCCGATGCCCACCACCGCGCAGGCGGTGAGGAAGAACTGGCCCGCGCCCAGCAGGATGCCCATGGTCAGCGCCCAGAACATGTAGGCGGTGTCCAGCGGGTCCTTCACGGCGGTGCGGAAGCGGACGATGGACAGCGCGCCCACCATGCCCATGGAGAGCTGGATGGACTCGCGGATGCACATGACCACCGGGCAGGTGATCAGCGTCATCATGATCAGGGTCAGGGTGAAGTTGTTGGAGAACATCACGCCGCGATAGTTGCGCTTGTAGATCCAGGCGATGAACATGCCCGCTGCCAGCGCGAGCACCAGCGACAGCAGGATCGTCGGGAAGGACGCGGGGGTGATGGTCTGGGAACTGAAGAGATTGGCAAAGATGCTGTTCATGGACTTCTTCCTCCTGTTGTATATGGTCTACGTGGTTGCGATATATTAATCATGGGAAATGGGGAATGAGCGATGGGAAGCGCCCGAAGGCACCCTTGAACTCCTCACTCCACTCTCCACACTCCACACTCATCCGAGGGGCTCAAACCGCCGGCACAGGATGTACTTGGACACCGCGCTGCGCTCGGCGGAGATGCCGTGAAGCAGGGCGTTGATGTAGTCGGGCAGGTAGTTGTTGAACTTGACCTCCAGGATCTCCACGTTCCGGTCGTGGGGACACACGGTGGGCAGCTTCGGGTTGAAGAGCTCTCGGCTGGCCAGGCCCGACCGCAGCGTCAAATCGAAGGTGATGCGCACGTCCTCCGCCGGGTGGATGTAGGCCTCCCGTTCGTAGTCCACGATCACCCGGGGCCTGAGCAGCTTCGTGCGCATCTGCACGTACATGTCCTGCAGCAGCGGGTTCTGGGCCCGGTACAGCCCGGAGGGGTTCCCGTCGATCAGCTGGTCGCAGAGGCGGCGGGTGATGGCCACGCTGCTCTTCTGGATCAGATCGCCCATCTTGCGCTTGCGCTCCAGGAAGATCGCCCTGTCGGAGAAATTATAGATGCGGATGCGGTACTTGTCGCGGTGCATCACACCCGCCTGCTTGTCGTAGAAGGCGGAGTCTTCGACATCATCGAAGTACAGCGAGCGGATCGCGTAGGGCTCGCCGTTCACGCAGTGGCTGTCCATCTCCAGCGCGCCTCGAAGCCGCTGGCGAAGAACCTCCAGCTCCGCCGGATTGATGAAGTACTTCAACTCATGCCGGGCGGGCAGTCCGTTTCTCTTTTGCTGCATAGTATACCTTCTTCTTGGATTACTGTTGCGATGTTACAGCGCATCAACCTCATCCGGCGCTGCGCGCCGTCTTCCCCAGAGGGGAAGGCTGTGGAGCGGGGAACGACCTCTTCCGTCAGCCCTTCGGGCTGCCACCTTCCCCTAAAGGGGAAGGCTTTTGGGCGGGCCATTCCTGTTCCCAGGGTCTACCGACCCCATCTCACTGAAAACAGTCCACCGGACTGTTTTCCGGGCGCTCGATGTCCCTGCTCCCTGACCCTAGCTCGCCTTCGTGATCTGGTCGTAGGTCACGCCCACCTGGGCCATCACGTCCCCGAAGTACTGCTCGAACTGCGCCTGGGTGAGGGGCAGGTAGTCGTTGTACTTGAGGAACTGGAGCATGCGGCCCGGGCGCTGCTGGGCGTACTTGAGGAACTTGCGGATCTCCGCCTTGTGCTCGGATTCGGTGAACTCCCAGCGGGCGTAGTGGTCCGGCATCAGCGGCTCGATGGCGCTGTAGAACTCCTCGGCCAGCTTCGTGATGTTCTCGGTGGAATAGGTGGTGGCCATCTTCTCGCCCAGGTAGGTGAGGAACCGATCCACAAAGGTGGCGTTCTTCATGCAGGCGATGAACAGCGTGTTGTCGGTGCGCAGGTTGTTGCCCATGCCGCCGGGGGTGAGCCAACGCTTGGGCGAGTTGGTGTCGGTGTAGAAGGCCCAGTCCAGATCGAACAGCACCCATTTCCACTTGCCGTCCGCCTTGGGGTTGCGGTAACGCTTCACGTTCAGCGTGTCGGTGTTGCCGGTGTACATCTGAATGGCCATGTACTCGATGTAGTTCTGGATGTCGATGGCGTCGTCCAGCACCCGGTAGGCCTCGTCGGTGTTCATGTCGTGGGACTTGACGTAATCCAGCAGCTGGACCATGGTCTCGTTGGAGCCCTGCATGACGTTGCTGTTGGCCTTGATGAGGTCGATGTCGTCCTCGTCGCCCTCCCAGCCCTCGAACTGGCAGATGTTGCTCTTGCAGATGCGCTCGCGCAGGTTGTAGTGGCCCCAGTACTGGCCGTCGATGTAAAGCACGCCGAACTCCGTCTCCTGGTAGTCCACGCAGCCGCCCTCCGCCAGCCGCTGCAGCAGCGCGTCGCGGAAGCGGGTCTTGTAGCCGTCCTCGGAGGAGGAGCGGAGCAGGAAGGACTGGTATTCGGTATAGGGCCGGTGGCTGAAGATGGCCCCCTGGAAGCGGTTCGAGCCGTACTTGCTGCGGGCGATGACCTTGAAGGCCTTCTGCTTCTCGGCGCGGCTGAACTGGCCGTGCAGCTTGATGCCGCACTCCTGGGAGATCAGCGTGCTGCCGTCGGGGTTGAACACCTCGACGTGGGCTTCGCGCTCCCAGTCCATCCAGAAGTTCGCGCCGTTGTTCATGGAGCCGAAGGGATAGTTCGGCAGGGCGTTGGGGCCCTTCACCATGATGCCGGCCTCGTCGCTGGTGAGGTTGTAGGGATCGGACACCATGGACACCACGTAGACGGTGCCGTTTCCGTTGTTCACGTCGTAGAGATAGCTCTGGGTGTCCATGTAGGACTCCAGGTAGCCCTGGCCGTACACGCGGGTGCGCAGGATCGTCGTGGAATTGACGGTGATCGGCCCTGTATACAGGGTGCTGGACTGGGTCGGGTCGGTGTAGTCCAGGGTGTAGTACACCTGGCAGTCGGAGGGCACCGACAGCTCCACCGTCAGCACGTCGCCGGTGTGGTACAGGCCGCCCTCCACGGAGTAGACGGGCTTGGCCGCCCGGCCGTAGTAGGCATCGCCGCTGTTGGCCGCGCCGGGGGTGACGGTGGTGAAGTACCGAAGGCCGCTGGCCCCGTCGGCCCGGCCGAAGGAGATGTCCTCATACTGCATGGGGACGAACACGCGATCAAAGATGCTGCCGTCGGGCTCGGAGAGCACCACTGAGTAGCCGCCCTGGGCGGACAGGCGGAAGTTGGTCTGGATGCGCTCGCCGGAGGCACTGTTCAGGCCGTTGGCGAACACGCCCAGGTACTGCCCCGGCTGGATGACCGTGCCGGAGGGGAACTGCCACTTCCGGGGACGGCCCGCGTTGTCCGACAGGCCGCAGCCCGACAGGTCCACGGCGTTGGCGGTGGGATTGTAGAGCTCGATCCAGTCGTCGGACTTGCTGGAGGAGGCCAGCACCTCGGTGATGCGCACGCCGCGGGTGTTGCCAAAGGCAATCTGCTCCGCCGCCGCGTCCGCGCCCGATTGGGTGTTGGGCTGATTCGGCGTCGGGGAGAAGGACTTGCTCCAGCCGGTCTCCAGCAGGCTGTAGCACTGGTCCGCCTCCATTGCCGGGGTCTTCACGTGGCTCACGGTCACGCCCGCGGGGCTGGTCAAAAACAGGTTGTCGCCCTTGTTGGACAGGCGGAAGGGGGCGTGCAGGTGGTTCGGATCGGAGGTCCTCTCCTCGCCGGAGCAGTGCACGGCCAGATAGCCGTCCGCGGGCAGGGTGACAGCCGGGAAGGCCCAGCGCATCAGCTTTTCGGATTTATCGGACAGGTACCAGCCCTCCAGGTTCACCGGAGCGCCGGACCGGTTGTGGATCTCCACATAGTCGGGATGGTTGCCGTTCTCGTCGGGGAAGAAGGTGGCGTTGTCGGCCATGGCCTCGGTGATCTCCAGCGCCCCTTCCCGAACCTCGATCTCCTTGTCGCCGGCGGCGTCCAGCCGCTCGGCCCGGTTGGCGGTCCCGGGGGTGGGATAGTCGCTGACG
Source organism: uncultured Eubacteriales bacterium (assembly GCA_900315585.1). Lineage (GTDB taxonomy): Bacteria > Bacillota > Clostridia > Christensenellales > Aristaeellaceae > UBA2862. The sequence continues at coordinate 19,424 of OMZP01000012.1, forward strand.
GCCCATTCGCCGGCGGCGTCCCGGCAGTACACCTGATCCCGGTCCAGCGCCGGCACGTCCGCCAGGTCCACGCCGTTGCCGGCCTTGTCGATGAGGGCCAGGCTCTCCCCGGAGGCGGGCAGCGCGAAGGGGGCGTGATAGCCGTCGGGTTGGAGGGGTTTCCCGCTGTCGTCGCAATACACCAGCACGAACTCGCCGGGGTTCAGAGTGCCGCTGGGAAAGGCGAAGGCCTGGGCGGGCTTCGTCTCCCGCATCAGGGAATAGCCGGTCAGGTCTATGGGCCGGTCCCCGGCGTTCTCCAGCTCGACCCAGTCCACGATGCCCTGCTCGTCCCCCACCAGGGTGGAGGCGTTGGCGCTCATGACCTCGCTGAGGCGCAGGCCGGTCTCGCCGGACGGCTTTGCCAGCACCGCCAGGCCGCTGTTTTGCAGCAGCCCCGTCACCAGCAGCGCCGCGACGCCGATCAGCGCAATGAGACCTGGCAGCGCGCCCATGGGGCGGCGGTCCTGCCAGCTCACTTTCTGATTCTTCTTTGGGGATTGGTTCGCCACTGGGTGCCTCCCTGAAAATCCTTCCGGTGTCCATCGACACCACATCTATATAATTTTACAACTTTTATATTGTGATATGATGTCAACTATTCGATATTCCGATAAAATGTTTCCTAAGTCGGCGCAATATTTGCCGGATCAGCGCCGCCGACGCTTGGTGCGGGTCCGGCGGGCAAAGGTGCGCCAGGCGTACCAGCCGCCCGCGCCGACCGCCGCCACGCCCAGGGCGATCATCGCCACCGCCAGGCCCGCGCCGCCGCCGCTGCCTTCTTTGACGGGCTGGGGCTGGGGCGTGCTCTCCGGTTCGACGGCGGGCTCCACCGTCTCCGCAGGGAGCTCGACCTGGGTCTCCGCAGGCGCTTCCACGGGCGCTTCCACGGGCGCTTCCGCCGGGGTCTCCCCCGCCTCCGCGTCGGCAAAGGTCTCGCCGGTGTCGCCGGTCTCTGTCATGTCCTCGGCCTCGGCGGTCTCCTCGGCGCTCTCGGCGTCGGCCTCCGCCTCCGCCGCCGCCTCGTCCTCCAGCTCCGGCCAGACGGGATAGGCGGCGATCTCCGCGGTGTGCTGCGAAACGTAGTCCGCGCTGGCATTGGCGTCGATGTTCTCCAGAAAGTCGTTCTTCTGAACGTCCTCGCCGACTGTGGTGAAGTACAGGCCGAACTTGGAGTTGTCGTAGGTGCCGTGGCTCTTCACGGCAAAGTACTGGGTCTGGGAGGCGTGCTCCTTCATGCCGATCTTGGCCACCTCCAGGGGCGAGTAGCCGCCCAGGGCGTCCAGCTTGGTCTCCCAGTCCATCTCGATCTTGTTTTCATTATACAGGTGGTGATACAGCTTCTTCACCTGCCACGCCCCGTAGGTATCGGCGGACTCCGGGTAACGGGCGGGGTCGGCGGCGGCGTCGATGGCGTACATCATGGCCTGGGCCACCACCTTGTGCTGGTTGTGGCCGTATTCGCCGTTCAGGTCCTGGGTGACGATCACCTCCGGCTTGTAGCGGCGGATGCGGGCCACCAGCAGGCTCAGGATGTTGTCCTTGCCGCCCCAGAGGGCGACGGCCTCCTTGATGGAGCCCACCTTCTTGTCCTCCAGGTTGATGAAGTCCGGATAGTTCGTCACGCCCATCTTCCACAGGGCGTTCAGCGCCTCGTAGCGGCGGTGGCGGTTGCAGTTGGCCACGTAGACCACCACGGTGGGTTTTTTCAGTGCCGTGGCGTAGTACGGGATGGTGCCGCCCAGGAAGATCAGTTCGTCGTCCTGGTGGGTGGACACCACCATCAGATCGGCCTTGTCCACCGGCGGCTCCCACTGCTGCACGTCCCTGGGCAGGGTCCCGGCGCTGTAGACCTTCAAATTGCAGATCTTCTCGTCCGTGCGGTTCAGCCGGATCTGGATGTACCGGGTTTCCGGCAGCAGGGGCAGCACGGTGTAGATATTCGGGAAGGAGGCGGTCTTGTCCCGCTGCTGGAGCACGTTCATGTCCCCGTCGTACTCGATCAGGTCGTAGTCCGTGGGGTCGTAGAACCACTCGATGCGGATCCACCCCGCCACCTGGTCCTCGGGGATCTTGACGCCCACATAAGCGCCCCGGTGGGAGAAGGACCAGGAGGTGCGGATGCTGCCGTCGAACATGTCGCCCTTGTCGCCCTCGGACACCTTGAAGGAACACTTCTTCGTGATGTCCGCGGCCTCCCCCGTCGCCTCGGCCCCGGCGCACAGCGCCCATGGAACCATCAGGCACAGCGCAAGCGCCAGCGCGATCCACCGCTTCCTCATTCTCCTGCCTCCAGTAATTCCAGAACCACCGCGTCCTGCACCTCCAGGCCCCGGAGGGTCAGGCGCAGAAAGCCGTCCCTGATCTCGATAAAGCCGCCCTCTTGAAGCCTTGCGATGGCCGGTTGACGGCCCGCCTCAAAGGGCGCGCCGAACCGCCGCCGCCAGGCCGCCAGGTCCAGCCCCCGCGCCGTGCGGGTGGCCAGCATCAGCGTCTCCTCCATTTCGTCCACCGGGGTCAGCGCCTGCCGGTCGATCTCCCGGGCGCCCGCCAGGTAGTCCTCCAGGCTGGCCGGGTTGGAAAAGCGCACGCCCTGCACCAGGGAGTGGGCCGCGCAGCCCAGGCCCAGGTATTCGCCCCGATGCCAGTACACCAGGTTGTGTCGGCACTCAAAGCCCGGACGGGCGTAGTTGGAAATCTCATAGCGCCCGTAGCCCGCCGCGGCCAGCCGGGACACGGCCTCCCGCTGCATGGCGTTCACGGCCTCGTCGTCGGGAATGACGGCTTCTCCGTTCGCCACCCGCGCCGCCATGGGAGTGCCCTCCTCCACGATCAGGCTGTAGGCGGAGAAATGCGGCACGTTCAGGGCCACGGCGGCGTCCAGGGTGCGCTGCCACTGGTCCATCGTCTGCCCCGGCAGGGCGTACATCAGATCCAGGTTGATGTTCTCAAATCCCGCCTTGCGGGCCATGGCCACGGCCTCGCCGATTTGCGCGGCGGTGTGGATGCGGCCCAGAGATTTCAGCAGCCCGTCGTCGAAGCTCTGGGCCCCCAGGCTCAGCCGGTTGACCCCGGCCTTGCGGTAGATCGCCAGCTTCTCCGGCGTCAGCGTGCCGGGATTGCCCTCCAGGGTGATTTCCGTGTCCTCCCGAAAGGGCAGCATCTCCCGCGCCCGGCGGAGCGTCTCAGCGATATACCCGGCGTCCACCAGCGTGGGCGTGCCCCCGCCGATGAAGGCGGTGACGATTTCGTAATCCGCAAGCCGCTCCTTCCAGCCCGCCATCTCATCCCACAGCGCCTCGAAGTACCGCCCCCACGCCCCCTCCCGGCCGGGATAGGACGCAAAGTCGCAGTAGGCGCACTTCGACGCGCAGAAGGGAATGTGGAAGTAGAGGGATATCGAGGAATGAGGCGGGCCGAAGGATAATGAGGAATGAGGAGGGCCGAAGGATAATGAGGAATGAGGAATGAGGAATGAGGAATTCCGGCTCAAATCCCTCCGGGATTTGTTCTTATTCAATGGCTGCAATCCCATGCTCCCTCGCCCCTGATTCAGTCAAAAGAAATCCATGCTCCCTCGTTCCTGATTCAGTCAAAAGAAACCCATGCTGCCTCTCTCCTGGTTCAATCAAAAGAAATCCATGCTCCTCGCTCCTGATTCAGTCAAACGAAATCCATGCTCCCTCGCTCCTGATTCAGTCAAAAGAAATCCATGCTCCCTCGCCCCTGATTCAGTCAAAAGAAACCCATGCTCCCTCGCTCCTGATTCAGTCAAACGAAATCCATGCTCCCTCGTTCCTGATTCAGTCAAAAGAAACCCATGCTGCCTCTCTCCTGGTTCAATCAAAAGAAATCCGTCAGGATTTCCTCCGCCATTCCTCATTCCTCATTCCTCACTCCTCATTCCCAACTCCTAACTCCTAACTCCAGGATGGATTGGCTTCGTCAATCCATCTTCAAAACCGCCATGAACGCCTCGGACGGCACGGCCACGCTGCCCACCTGGCGCATGCGCTTCTTGCCCTCCTTCTGCTTTTCCAGCAGCTTCTTCTTGCGGCTGATGTCACCGCCGTAGCACTTGGCCAGCACGTCCTTGCGCAGGGCCTTCACGGTCTCCCGGGCGATCACTTTTCCGCCGATGGCCGCCTGGATCGGGATCTCGAACAGCTGCCGCGGGATGGCTTCCTTCAGCTTCTCGGCGATGCTGCGGCCCCGGGGATAGGCCCGGTCCTTGTGCACGATGATGGACAGCGCGTCGCACTGCTCGCCATTCAGGAGCATGTCCAGCTTCACCAGGTCGCTGCGCTCGTAGCCCTTGAGCTCATAGTCGAAGGAGGCGTAGCCCCGGGTGCGGGATTTCAGCTGGTCGAAGAAGTCGTAGATGACCTCGTTCAGCGGCAGGTCGTACTTGAGTAGCACGCGCCCGCCCTCGATGTAGTTCATGTCCTTGAAGGTGCCCCGCTTGTCCTGGCACAGCTCCATGATCGCGCCCACGTAGTCCTGGGGCGTGATGACCTGGGCGTCCACCATCGGCTCCTCCATCCAGTCGATCTCCTGCACCGGGGGGAGGTTCGTGGGGTTGTCGATGAACACGGTCACCCCGTCGGTCTTGACCACCTTGTACACCACGCTGGGCGCGGTGGTGACCAGATCCAGGTCGAACTCCCGCTCCAGGCGCTCCTGGATGATCTCCATGTGCAAAAGGCCCAGGAAGCCGCAGCGGAAGCCGTAGCCCAGGGCCACGGAGGTCTCCGGCTCGTAGGACAGGGCCGCGTCGTTCAGGCGCAGCTTCTCCAGCGCGTCCCGCAGGCTCTCGTAGTCCGCGCCGTCGGCGGGATAGATGCCGCAGTAGACCATGGGCAGCACCGGCTTGTAGCCCGGCAGGGGCGCGTCGGCGGGCGTCTCCGCCAGGGTGATGGTGTCGCCCACGCGGATGTCCGCGATATCCTTGATGGAGGCGGCGATGTAGCCCACCTCCCCGGCGTTCAGGCTCTCCCGGGGGCTGTAGCCCAGGGGCAGGTAGGCCCCCACCTCGGTCACGTCGAACTCCCGGCCCACGGCCATCATGCGGATGCGGTCCCCCACCTTCACGCTGCCCGCCTTCACGCGCACCGAGGAGATGGCCCCGCGATAGTTGTCGTAGTAGGAATCGAAGATCAGGGCCTGAAGCGGCGCGTCGGGATCGTCCTGGGGCGCGGGCACATTCGTCACGATGTCCTCCAGCACGTCGTCGATGCCGATGCCCTGCTTGGCGGAGACCAGCGGGCAGCCCTCGCAGTCCAGGCCGATCTCGTCCTCGATCTCCTGCTTCACCACCTCCGGCTGGGCCGAGGGCAGGTCGATCTTGTTGATGACCGGGCGGATCTCCAGGTCGTGCTCCAGCGCCATGTAGACGTTGGCCAGCGTCTGGGCCTCGATGCCCTGGCTGGCGTCCACCACCAGCACCGCGCCCTCGCAGGCCGCCAGCGCGCGGCTCACCTCATAGGTGAAGTCCACGTGGCCGGGGGTGTCGATCAGGTTCAGCACGTACTCCTTGCCGTCCTTCGCGGTATAAGGCATGCGCACGGCCTTGGACTTGATGGTGATGCCCCGCTCCCGCTCCAGCTCCATGCTGTCCAGCACCTGGTCGGTCATGTCCCGCTGCTTCATCACGCCCGTGCGCTCCAGGATGCGGTCCGCCAGGGTGGATTTGCCGTGATCGATGTGGGCAATGATGCAAAAATTGCGGATTCGGCTCTGATCGTAGCTCAAAACGCAGCCCTCCGTGATTTGATATTCGTACATGATATATCATAGTCTGTAAGTGTTAATTAATCAAGGGGGGCGGCGGAAGGCCTGGTTTTGCATAATCATGATTGCATTCTGCATATTTATTCGTTTACCACGGAAAATTATTTACATCACAAAATCGCAGAAAATGCAAAAATCCCGGTCGTCGCCGGTTTCGGGTATAAAAATGCAATTCTTAACATTCAGGTTGGCAGTTCTCTATTGCCTTTTGGAGGCCTTTTATTGTATAATACCATCATCAAGCGGCCGGCGATTCCGGCCCGGAAATGGAGGAACCCACCATGAAGAAAGTTATGTCCCTGGTCATCGCGCTGGTTCTGGCGCTGAGCTGCGTCGCCGCCCTGGCGGAGCTGACCTTCACCACCGGCGGTACTTCCGGCACCTACTACGCCTTTGGCAGCGTGCTGGCTGAGTACATCACCAACCATTCCGACGTGGCCGTCACCGCCATCGCGGGCAACGGCTCCGCCGCCAACATCGACCTGCTGGACATCGGCGACGCCCAGCTGGGCTTCGTGCAGAACGACGTGGCGAACTACGCCTACAACGGCATTCGCTTCGAGCAGTACGAGGGCAACCCCATCGATTCCTTCACCGCCCTGTGCGCCCTTTACACCGAGACCGTGCAGCTGGTCACCTGCAACCCCGACATCAAGAGCGTCGAGGACCTGAAGGGCAAGAACGTCTCCATCGGCTCCCAGGGCTCCGGCGTGTACTTCAACGCCATGGACTTCTTCGCCGCCTATGACATGACCGAGGCCGACATCAATCCCCAGTACCTCAGCTTTGGCGATTCCGCCGAGGCCCTGAAGGACGGCAAGATCGACGCCGCGTTCGTCGTGGCCGGCGCGCCCACCCCCGCCGTGGTCGACCTGGCCACCACCAAGGGCTGCTACCTGGTCGGCCTGGACGAGGAGCACGTGGCCAAGCTGAAGGAGATCTCCAGCGCCTACGCCGAGAGCGTCATCCCCGCCGGCACCTATGAGGGCATCGACGAGGACATCACCACCGTGGGCGTGAAGGCCACCATCATTGCCAATGAAGACGTGACCGAGGACGAGGCCTACACCATCGTCTCCACCATCTTCGAGAACATCGACGCCATCGCCGAGGTGCACGCCAAGGGCGCTGAGCTGGACGTGGAGTACGCCTCCACCTGCGGCCTGCCCTACCACGCCGGCGCCGCCAAGTACTTCGCCGAGAAGGGCATCGAGGTCGAGACCGCTGAATAATACTAAACTCAATTAGGATATGGACAAGCATGCGAGCAGATTATGGGTCGTGACAAGGCGGAGACCCGCAGGCTTGCTGGCGGCAAGTCAAGGGGCTCCAACACAGTCACGGCACATAAGACGCCGCAGGATTGTCTATGTCCTATTTGAGTTTAGTATCAGGGCACGGCCCCACAACTCTGATACAAACGGGGCTGCGACAGATTCCTGCCGCAGCCCCGAATTTCGAGAGTCCATGCACCGTAGGGACGCCATATATGGCGTCCGTTCGGCATTCTTGACGGACGGCATGTATGCCGTCCCTACAGTGACCATCCAACCATAAAGGAGGCCGTTTCATGGCCAGCAACAAACCCCAGGACCCCAACCTGAACGCGCCGGACATCGACACCTCCACGGGCACCGCGGCGGACGTCGAGGCCGTCATGCGCAAGTTTGACCGCGAATCCAACACCCGCATCTGGGAGGGCAAGCCCAAGGTGGTCGTCTCCTGCATCCTGGCGGCGTTCTCCCTGTTCTGCATCTACGTGACCCTGTTCGCCAACTTCCTGGAGCAGGTGCGCATGACGAGCTTCATGGGTCTGGTGATCATCATGGGCTTCCTCACCTACCCCGCCAAGAAGGGCTATGTGAAGGTGAACAGCCTGCCCTGGTATGATGTCGTTCTGATGCTCCTGGGCGCGGGCGCGTTCTTCTTCTACACCTTCAACGCCCACGCCATCCTGAACACCCGCCTGAAGGAGATCCTGACGAACCCCACCTACACCGTGATCGCCGTGATCGGCATACTGGTGCTGGGAGAGCTCTGCCGCCGCAGCGTGGGCCTGCCCATCCTGTGCGTGGCCGTCTTCTTCATCGGCTATACGTTCCTGAACGGCAAGACCCTCTCCCGAACCGCCTATGAGATGTTCTACGGCGACAACGGCATCCTGGGCACGCCGGTGAGCGTGTGCTCGAAGTACATCGTGGTGTTCATCATCTTCGGCGCGTTCCTGGAGAAGACGGGCGTGTCCGCCTTCTTCATCAACCTGGCCAACAGCCTGACCGGCCGCTTCGCCGGCGGTCCCGCGAAGGTGGCCGTCATCTCCTCGGCGCTGTGCGGCATGGTGTCCGGCAGCTCCGTGGGCAACACCGTCACCACCGGCTCCGTCACCATCCCGATGATGAAGAAGACCGGCTATCGCTCGGAGTTCGCGGGCGCGGTCGAGGCGGCGGCCTCCACCGGCGGCCAGATCATGCCCCCCATCATGGGCGCGGCGGCCTTCCTGATGGCCGACTACCTGGGCGTGCCCTACTCCGACATCATCGTGCGCGCCATCGTGCCCGCCATCCTCTACTTCCTGGGCATCTTCATCGCGGTGCACCTGGAGGCCAAGAAGCTGGGCCTGAAGGGCATCGACCCGGCCATGCTGCCCCGGTTCAAGAGCCTGCTGAAGGACACCTACCTGCTGCTGCCGCTGATCGTGCTGATCTACCTGGTGTGCTCCAACACCCGCACGATGCAGTTCTCCGCCGCCGTCGCCATCGTGGTGGCCATCGCGGTGGGCTTCATCAACAACCTGACCGGCTACTACAAGCGCGCCGCCCAGAACAGCGGCTCCGCCGCGGCGGGCGAGATCCCCTCCTCCTTCACCCCGAAGACCATCTTCTCCGCGCTGGAGAGCGGCGGGCGCGGCGTGGTGACCGTGGCCGTGGCCTGCGGCGTGGCGGGCGTCATCTGCGGCTGCATCACCGTGACCGGCCTGGCCAACAAGCTGATCAGCGCCATCGTGGGCGTATCCGGCAGCTCCATGCTGCTGGGCCTGTTCCTGACGATGATCTGCTGCATCGTGCTGGGCATGGGCGTGCCGACCACGGCCACCTACTGCATCATGGCCTCCACCTGCGCGCCGATTCTGATTCAGATGGGTGTGCCGCAGATTGCGGCCCACTTCTTCGTGTTCTACTACGGCATCGTGGCGGACATCACCCCGCCGGTGGCCCTGGCGGCCTACGCGGGCGCGGCCATCGCCAAGGGCAAGCCGATGCAGACCGGCGTCACGGCCACGCGGCTGGCCATCGGCGCGTTCATCATCCCCTTCGTGTTCGCCGCCAGCCCCGCGCTGCTGTTCGTGGACACAGTGTGGTATGAGGTGATCCTGATCACCCTCACCGCCACCCTGGGCATGATCGGCGTGGCCGCCGGCCTCTCCGGCTACCTGCTGACCAACATGAACATCATCGAGCGGCTGCTGACCATCGGCGGCGGCCTGGCATTGATCGTCCCCGGCACGCTGACCGACTTCATCGGCCTGGGCGTGATCGCCCTGGGCGTGGCGATGCAGGTGCTCCGCAAGCGGGCGAAGGCCGCGGCTTGACGGGCGCAAAAAAAGAACCCTTTCGGGTTCTTTTTTTGCGCCTAAATCTCCTCGTAGATCACATTCTCCGCCAGGCTCCGGTTCTTGTAGGCCAGATCGTCGCTGACATCGCGGATGATCTGCACGTACTCCGGGATGGCCGCGCCCTCGTTCTCGCTTTCCAGTTCGATCTCCAGAATCGCCCGGTCCGTCCAGAAGGGATAGATGTCGAACTCCAGCACGTGGCCCGCGTAGGGGATGCGGTAGCGGGTCTTGCCCAGGGGCTTGCAGCCGGGCGCCTGCTCCCGGCACAGCCGGATGTACTCCAGCTGGTCGATCTCCCCCTCGTCCTCCTCGTTCTTCACGCTGGTGAGGTGGCGCTTGAAGGTCTTGTAGTACCGGATCTCGCCGCCGGACACGATCTGGCGGATGCGGCGGGTCTCCCCTTCGCCGGAGGTCAGGTAGATCTGGGTGATCTCCCACTGCTCCACGCCCTTCTGGGCCAGCAGTTTTTGGATATCCGGATAGCGAATCAGGTACTTTCGCTCGATTTCATAGTGCTTTCCAGCAGCCATAATTCTTCCTCCCTTTGGTCGGAACAGAGTGTGGAGTGTGGAGAGTGGAGTTGAAGACAGCCGGAATCCACAGGTCGGCTGTGCCAATCCATCTGAACTCTCCACTCTTAACTCTTCAGAGTTGGATCTCATTCAGCTCTGAATCGTCCGCGTTCATGCGCATGTCCCAGGTCAGCTTCGTCAGCGCGCAATAGCCCTGCTCCACGCGGATCAGGTCCCAGCTTTCATCCTCAAAGGTGCGCTCCGCGCTGCGATAGAACCAGCCGCCGTCCTCGGTTCGGACGTAATCCGGCAGGTCCAGGAACACCGGCGCGAGGGTCGCCGCCACGAAGCCCTTGATCTGCTCGTAGGGCAGCGCGGGCACGTTCAAATTATACATGCAGCCCGTGGGCAGCGGATGCGACGGCAACCACTCCGCCACGCGCAGCGCCGCCTTCGCGGCGGAATCGAAGTCCTCCTCGCCCTTGCCCCAGGGGTCGATGTACAGCGACACCGCCAGGGCCTGGGTACCGTCCATGGCGGCCTCCAGCGCCGCGGCCACCGTGCCGGAATAGACGCAGGCCCCGCCCATGTTCATGCCCCGGTTGATGCCGGACACCACCAGGTCGATGCCCGCCTCCCGGGCCAGGAACAGACCCAGGGCCGCGCAGTCCGAGGGCGTGCCGTCCACGGCCCAGGCCCTTTCCGCGCCGGGAAGGTCGATGGCCTCGGCATGCAGCGGGCGGTTGAAGGTGCCGCTGTGGCTGGCGGCGGAACGCTCCCGGTCCGGAGCACAGACGAACACCCGGTGCCCCGCCCCGGAGAAGGCGCGGACCAGGGCCAGAAGGCCCGGCGCGCGGATGCCGTCGTCGTTGGTCAAAAGTACGTTCATGGTCACTCCTGATGACATGGGATCGGGGCAGACAGCGACCTCATCCGGCCTCGCTGTGCTCGGCCACCTTCCCCAGAGGGGAAGGCCCCTGTTCCCTTTGGGCCTGCCGGCCCCATCTCGCTGAAAACAGTCCGCCGGACTGTTTTCCGGGCGCTCGATGTCCCTGTTCCCTGTTCCCTGTTCCCTGTTCCCTGTTCCCTGTTCTCCTAATCCCTAATCCCTAATTCCCCGTCTTGAAGACCCGCACGGAGTCGTTGTAGATCTTCACGATGTCCTGGAGGATGTCGGCGTGGCGGAAGCTCTTGTGGTAGAGGATGTTCATCTCCCGGATCATGCTCAGGTTTTCGATGGGCAGCACGGTCATCTTCCCTTTTTTCAGCTCGTCCATGCAGGCGCTGCGGGGCAGGATGGACACGCCGTAGTTGCGGCGCACCAGGTCCTTGATGGTGGCGATGTTGTCCACCTCCAAGGTGACGTTGAACTCGTCGATGGAGATGTTGCGGCTCTCCAGGTGGGCCGCGAAGAGGTTGCGCGTGCCGGAGTTGGGCAGGCGCAGGATCAGGCGCTCCCGCTTCAATTCATCCAGCGTCACGATGCTCTTTTTCGACAGCGGGTTCTCGTTGGACACCGCGCAGACCAGGAAGTCCGTGTCCAGCATGATGGAATTGATACTCTCGTCCTGAACGCCGCCCTCCACGATGGCGATATCGATCTTATAATTCTTAAGCATCGCATAAAGATTATTAATCGTATCCGTCTGAATCGTGATGCTCACGTTCTCGTTTTGCTCGGCATACTTCGCCAGCACCTCCGTCACCACGTTGCTCTCGGAGGTGTGGGTGATGCCCACGCGGAGGCGGTCGATGGACCGCTGCTGGTCCAGCAGCGCCTGGCGCAGGTTGTCGTACAGCGACACCACGCGCTCGGCGTACTCGATCACCAGCTTGCCGTCCGGCGTGGGGCGGATCTTGCCGCCGCTGCGCACGAACAGGCTGATGCCCATCTCCTTTTCGATCTGCTTGATGTGCTGGCTGACGGCCGGCTGAGTCAGGGAGAGCTGCTCCGCCGCCCGCGTGTAGTTGCCCGTCTCATTCACCTTCAACAGCGTCAACAGCTTCACGTCGATCATGGCCGTCCCCTCCATAACTTCATTTTATTCAATACAGATGGATAATAATTCCCGCTTATCCAATTCCATATTAACATACTTAACAATAAAGTGCAATAGGAAAAGGGGCGGGAATGCCAGATTATTTTGTTATAACGCTCGACTTATGGGCGATCATCCGCCGTTCACCCGCAGGGCCTCGCCGAAGTAGCTCTCCTTCTGGGCGGCGGAGATGTGGAAGTTATCTGTGAGGTAGCCGATCAGCGCCGCGGGCCGCGCCTTGGCGTAGCTCACCATCTTCGCGCCGTATCGCTTCCAGGTGTTCAGGCTCCAGTCCCAGCGTTTGCACTCGGCGGGCATCTCCGGCAGCAGGATGTTGTAGCGCGCCTCGATCCGGGCGGTGACGTTCTCCGCGCTCAGGGTGGTGGCCAGCAGGCTGCCCATGCGGGAGAGGAAGTAGTCCTTCAGGCCCGCGTTCTTCATCATGGCCTTGAACAGGCCGTTGTTCTGCTCGGTGATGGACCCGGCGGAGGTGCCGTGGAGCCAGTCCTTCACGTTGTCGGTGGAGAGCTGGAAGCTGAGGTCCAGATCGAACAGCACCCAGCGCCACTTGCCGTCCGCGCCGGTGTTGCGGTAGCAGCGCACGTTGTTCAGGTCCTCGTTGCAGGTGTAGATCTGCATGGCGATGTAGTCCAGGTAGTTCTCCACGTCCACGATCTGGCGCAGGGCCTCCACGTTTTCATCCTTGGACAGATCGTGGTTCTTCACCCAGCGGAGCATCTTCTGGTAGTCGGCGTTGGAGGTGCCCCGGCCCTCGACGATCTCCACGTCGTCCGGATTGTCCCAGCCGTGGAACTGGGCGATGGAGTGCTTGGACACGCGCTCGCGCATGTTGTACACGCCCCAGTACCTTCCGTTGACGTACACCACCGTGACCTCGCTCTCCTGGTACATCACGCCGGTGTCCGCCGCCAGAGCCGTCAGCACCGAATCCCGCATGTGGGTCTGGAAGCAGTCCTGGCCGGAGGCGCGCATCACGACGGACTTGGACCAGTCGTAGTTCCGCTCCGAGAACAGATTGGCGTTGAAGCGGCTCTCGCCGTAGGCCTTGTTCGCCCGCAGGGAGAAGGCCTTCTGGCGCATGCTGGTGCGGCTGTTGTGGCCCGACAGCTTCATCAGGCACTTCTGGCCCACAAGCCGGGTGCCGTCCGGCTCGTACACCTCCACGTACACCTCGGCCCCCGTGCCCTTGACGCCGGTGTTCAGCATGCCGCCGGAGCCGTTCAGCTGGCTGCGCTTGCCGGACACGCTGACCACGCGCACGGTGTGGCTCGCGCCCAGGACGTAGGTCCGCACGGCCAGATCCGAAGGAATCATGTCCTGCCGCCAGGCCACGGCCTTCACCACCGTGCTCTCGTTCATCGGGATTGGGCCGGTGTACACCTGGGACTTCAGGCCCGGGTCGCTGCCGTCGGTGGTATAGTAGATCTCAACGTCCGCGTCGGACTCCAAGGCGAGGGTCATGCTGCCCTCGGCGCGCTGGCCCCCTGGCTCGGAGAAGCGCACCTCGCTGGCCTTTCGCTCGTAGGACTCCGCGGCGTTCTTCCCGCCGGGGGTGGCCTCGGTGAAATAGCGGAAGCGCGCCTGTCCCTCGGCCCGGCCGTAGCTGATGTCGCGGTACTGGTCGAAGAGCGTCACCTTGTCCAGCAGCGTGCCGTCCGGCAGGGCCAGGCAGGCCGTCTCCCCCGCCGACAGGCCGAAGTTCGCGCCATACACGCCGTCCACCTGACCGCTGGCCCCCTCGCTGCCGGTGAGGGCCACAGTGAGATAGCCGCCCGCCGGGATCGTCGCGCCCTCGGGGAACTGCCAGCGGCGGGGCTTGTCGGTGCTGTCGGAGAGGCCCATGCCGGTCAGGTCCACGGCCTCGCCGGAGGCGTTGCGCAACTCCAGCCAGTCGAAGCCCTCGCCGCTGGCCATGATCTCGTTGATGTACAGGCCCCGCGGGTTCTCCCCCGCCACGCTCAGCGCCTGCCGCGCGCCCAGCTCGGTGTTCTCAAAGCCGGGGGTGGGCTTGAGCTCAGTGGTGAAGGCACCGTCCGCCGTGCGGGACAGGGAGGTCTCGGAGGCCAGGCCGTCGTACTCCACCCAGGAGAGCACGTTCCCCTCCAGGCCGTACAGCCGCAGCGCCTCGCCCCGGGAGGACAGCTTGAAGTTGGCGTGGAGCTCCCCCTCCCGGCGATCCTTGCCGGAGGCGAACACGACCCGGTACTCGTCCGGCTGAAGCACGATGTCCGGCAGCACCCACTTGCGCTGGTTCACGTCGTCGTCGGACAGGGCGCAGCCCGCCAGGGACACGGCCGCGTCGGAGCCGTTGTGCAGCTCGATCCAGTCGCTGGTGTCGCCGTCGGCATCCGCCAGCACGGTCTTGTTCCGGGCCATGACCTCGGTGATGTTCACGCCGTGAGCGTCGTAGGCCGGGTGCAGGTCCACCGCGCCGCTGGCCGCCATCTGCTCGAAGGTGATGACGGCATACCGCCCGTCCTCGCCCCGCTGATAGACATCGGAGGCCCCCATTGTGGGCACGCCCAGCGTCTGCATCAGCCGCTCACCCTTTGCGAGCACCAGCAGCTCGCCGTCCGCGGACAGCTTGAACCCGCTGAACACCTGGCTGCCCTCCAGGCCCTCCGGCGCGTCGCCGCAGTAGACGATCAGGCTGCCGCGCCCCGGCAGGGTCACGTCGCCGAAGACGAAGGCCTCCCGCAGATCCAGCGTGTCCGCCAGCTTCCATCCCCTCAGGGACACCGGCTCGTCGGTGAGGTTCACCAGCTCCAGCCAGTCGTAGTAGCGGCCCTTGACGCTGTAGCACACGGAGGGGTTCGAGGTCATCACCCGATGGATGACCACGGGGCTTGTCGCCTCATGGGCGGCGGGCAAAAGGGCATAGCCCGCCCAGGCCAGCACTGCAATCAGCGCCGCCAGGGCGAGCCCGCGCAGCCTGTCCGCCGCGCTCATCGCCTGTCGCTTGCCCCGCCACAGCCGGGCGGAACCCTTGTTTGCTCTCGTATGCCTTGACATGTTATCCGCGAATCATAGTGCAAGTACCGATGTGCTAATGAGACGCCCCGCCCGTCGGCACGGTGGATATGCCTGTGCAGGTGCGGCGTAACGCAATCGATTTATTGGGAAACGACCTCATCCGTCACGGCTTTGCCGTGCCACCTTCCCCTGAAGGGGAAGGCTTTTGGAAGCCCAATCGGTGATCAACATCATTGTCCCAGAGGGGGAAGGCGCATGGGCGTGGCAGCCGCCGTCTCAACTCCACTCTCCACTCTCCAAACCCCACTCTCAGTCAAAAGTGTAGGGCGCGTCAACGCGGACGCGCCCCGTGGTGATACCGTTGTGTGGATTAGAGTGTGTTTCTAAATCCCGGGAGATGCGGTTTCGAGCGTATCGGGCTGTATTTCAAGGCGCTTTTCCGAAGGCTTACTGGCTGCAAGTCGAGGAAAAGCAACACAGAAATGCAGCTTGAGACGCCGAAAACGCGCTTCAGGGATTTTAGAGACACACTCTAAGCCTTGCCGTCGCAGCCCAGCACGTCGACCAGCTTGTGCTCCACCATTTCCTTGATGGCGATGCGGGCGGGCTTCAGGTACTGGCGGGGATCGAAGTGATCCGGATGCTCGCAGAAATGCTGGCGGATGCAGGCGGTCATGGCCAGGCGCAGGTCAGAGTCAATGTTGATCTTGCAGACCGCGCCGCGGGCAGCCTGACGCAGCTGCTCCTCGGGAATGCCGATGGCGTCGGGCATCTTGCCGCCGTTCTCGTTGATGATCCTCACGAACTCCTGCGGCACGGAGGAAGAGCCGTGCAGCACGATCGGGAAGCCGGGCAGACGCTTGGAGACCTCGTCCAGGATGTCGAAGCGCAGCGGCGGGGGCACCAGGATGCCCTTCTCGTTGCGGGTGCACTGGGCGGCGGTGAACTTGTAGGCGCCGTGAGAGGTGCCGATGGCGATGGCCAGGGAGTCGCAGCCGGTGCGCTCGACGAATTCCTGCACTTCCTCGGGACGGGTGTAGGAGGAATCCTCAGCGGACACCTTCACTTCATCCTCAACGCCGGCCAGGCTGCCCAGCTCGGCCTCGACGACCACGCCGTGGTCATGGGCATACTCAACCACCTGGCGAGTGATCTTCACGTTCTCGTCGAAGGGCAGGCCGCTCTTGTCGATCATGACGGAGGTGAAGCCGCCGTCGATGCAGCTCTTGCACAGCTCGAAGCTGTCGCCGTGGTCCAGGTGGACGACGATCGGCAGGTCGAAGCCGGCGGTCTGCTCGGCGTCCTCGATGGCCGCCTTGATCAGGTGCATCAGATATACATGCTTGGCATAGGCGCGAGCGCCCTTGGAGACCTGCAGGATCAGCGGCGCGCGCTTTTCGATGGCGGCCTCGGTGATGCCCTGGATGATCTCCATGTTGTTCACGTTGAAAGCGCCGATGGCGTAGCCGCCGTCGTAAGCCTTCTTGAACATCTCGGTAGAAGTAACAAGAGCCATGTGCAAACACTCCTTTATATTAGGCTGGATTAATTATACCAGCTACCGGAAATAAAATCAAGATGAAATTTGCGTCCAGTCAACTTGAGAAGGCGGACGGCTTCCGGGAGCCCCCGAAAGCCGCCTCCATGGGGGTTTATTCCGGCATCCGCTCGAACACGGTCTCGTTCTGGCCGGGGGTCTCCTTGAAGTTCGTCCAGGTGAGGGTGCCGTCGTCGTTCAGCGTGAAGGATGCCGCGCCGTCCTCGAAGACGACCTCCTCCTTGGCGATCTCACCGTCCTCGCCGAAGGTCAGATCGCACCGCACGCCGGTCTCCAGGCTCGTCAGCGCGCCGGACACCTCGTCGTAGCTGCACTCGTACTCCCAGGTGGAGGCCTCGGCCGCGCTGGTGCCCCACACGATGGTGCAGTACACCACGTCGTCCAGGTCCGCGATGGTCAGCAGGCCGCGGCCCGCCACCCACTGGCCTTCAAAGGCGGATTCGGGGATGTCATCGACGGCCCCTTCCTCCTGCTCCGGCGCCATGGAGGCATAGTAATCGTTCTGGTTCATCAGCTCGATGCGCGCCAGGATCGCGTCGCCGTCCTCTCCGGCGGGCACGTCCAGCAGGAAGTAGGCGGAGCTGCCCACGGGGATCACGTAGTAGGTGCCCTCATCGTAATCGTAGGCGACGCCGTTGTCCAGCTCCCGCAGGGTGTCGCTGGCCTTGGCGGAGGCGAGGTATTCCTCGTAGACATCCTGCTCCAGCGTCAGGCCGATGGCCTTCGCGGGCGTATCCTCTGAAAACTCGCCTTCGTACAGGAAGAATGCGCCGGCCACGAACTCCACGGACCAGCCGCCCGTCAGGTCCACCGTCGCGATGACGGGCTGGGTGTCGATGTCCAGGACGGCGGAGGCGAGCTGCCTGCCCTCGCCCAGCGCCGCGCCCGTCATCAGGGCCAGCGCCACGCACAGCGCCAGGATCATTGAAATCAGTTTCTTCATGGTGTTTTCCTCCTCGTGTGTTCCTCTGTTGGGGCCATTATACCTGTGTGAGCGTCACAGAACTGTCACACAGGAAGTATACCATCCCGGTCCAATCCCCGTCAACATCCAGCCAAAAATGTGAAATGGGGACGGTTCTCATTTCACGTTTTGGAGTGCGAAAATGTGAAATGAGAACCGTCCCCATTTCACGTCACGGGAAAATAACACGCCCGGGCCCTTTCTTAATGCCCCGGGATTTGACGAAAGGGGCAAATAGGGGTATACTGTATACATTCTTATATTATGGAAAAGTAGCGCGACGGGAGGGATTGATCCGTGAAGCTGGGCATTCGCACCGATTTCGTGAACCTGCCGGAGGTGGCGCGGCTGGGCTTTGACTACGTGGAGATCCCCCTGAACGCGCTGGCGGACCTTCCGGAATCGGACTATGAGGCCTTCGTGGACTACGCCGAGGCCAGCGGCATCCGCGTGGACGCCTGCTCGGACATGCTGCCGGAGGACCTGCCCATCACCGGGGACGGCGTGAACGCCACGGCGCTGCACGGCTATCTGAAGCACGCCCTGGGACGTGCCCAGCGGCTGGGCGCGAAGGTGATCGTGCTGGACGGGGCGAAGTCCCGCCAGGTGCCCGCGGAGGGCGACTTTCCCTTCGCCTGGCGGCAGCTGGGCAACTTCCTGCGCCTCCTCCAGGGCCACGCCCGGGACTGCGGCATGACCGCGGCGCTGGAGCCGCTGCGCAAGGCGGACTGCAACCTGCTCAACCTGGTGTCCGAGGCCACGCTGATCGCGGGGCTGTTGCGGCTGGACAGCATCGCCGTCTGCGCCAACTTCGGCAGCATGGGCATGGCCTCAGAGCCCATGAGCGCCCTGCGCCGGGCCGCGCCGCTGCTTAAGCACGTGCGCGTGGAGAACGCCCTGACCCGCGCCCTCCCCCGCCCCGGCGACGGCGAGGACTATGCCCGCCTGCTGGAGACCCTCCGCGACATCGGCTATGCCGGCGGGGTGACGCTCACCGGCATCATTACGGAGAGCTTTGTAGAGGACGCGGAGAGGGCGCTTGAGTACATCAAGGAACAGGGAACAGGGAACAGGGAACAGGATTAGCTGCTGTCGCATTTTTTCTATGCTTCGCTGGAATCGTGTTGGGAATCCACAACCGGTATTTGCCTTCTGGCATTTCCTGTTCCCTGTTCCCTTGGCCCTGTTCCCTCGAAGACGGACAACGCGGTAATCGTCATACAAACCATGCTTAATGAGGTAAGTCAATGAACATCATCATCGTCGGCAACGGCAAGGTGGGCTATACGCTGGCCCAGTATTTGAGCAAGGACGGGCACGACATCACCATCCTGGACCGGAACCAGCAGGCGCTGAACCGGGCCAGCGAGACGTTGGACGTGATGTGCGTGCGGGGCAACGGCGCGAACGTGAAGACGCTGATCGAGGCCGGGGCCGAGCAGACGGACGTGATCATCGCCGTCACCGGCAACGACGAGCTGAACATGGTGTGCTGTCTGGCGGCGAAGCAGCTGGGCGCGAAGTATTCCATCGCCCGCATCCGCGACCCGGAGTACACCGAGAGCCTGACGCTGCTGCAAAAAAAGCTGGACATCGACCAGGTGATCAACCCGGAGCGCACCACCGCCCAGGAGATCTCCCGGCTGCTGCGCTTCCCCTTCGCCATCAACATCGAATCCTTCGCCCACGGCCGGGTGGAGATGGTCGAATTTCGCACCGAGGATCGGGACGCCGTGCTGAACACGCCCCTGTCCCGGCTCCACAGCCGCTATCCCCGCATCCAGTTCACCGCTGTGCAGCGCAACGGCTCGGCCTTCATCCCCGACGGCGCCAGCGTGCTGCTGCCGGGCGACCGGGTGTACGCCACCGGCGACCGGGAGTCCGTCACCCAGTTCTTCAAGCACCTGGGCAAGGACACCCAGCGGCTCAAGTCCGCGCTGCTCATCGGCGGCGGCCACATCAGTTACTACCTGGCGAAGATCATCGCCGGCATGGGGGTCTACCTGCGCCTGATCGAGATCGACGAGAAGAAGTGCCTGCGCCTGGCGGACCAGCTGGACGGCGTGATGGTCATCAACGCCGACGGCACGGACCAGGAGGTGCTGGACTCGGAGAACGTGGGCGACTGCGGCGCGCTGATCTGCCTGACCAACCGGGACGAGGAAAACCTGATCACCGGCCTCTACGGCGCGCGCCACGGCGTGAAGAAGGTCATCGTGAAGGTGAACCGCATGAACGCCATGGACGTGATGGACGACCTGGGCATCGACAGCGCCGTGAGCCCGAAGCTCACCACTGCCAACGCCATCCTCCGCTCCGTGCGCGCACTGAACAACAGCCGCAATTCCGTGGTGGAAAAGGTCTACGGCATGCTGGGCGGACAGGTGGAGGCCTATGAGTTCACCGCCCTGGAGGGCGCGCCCTACCTGAACATCCCCCTGAACCAGCTGAACATTCGCAAGGGTATCCTGGTTTCCGTGCTGGTGCGGGAGCGCAAGTGCATCATCCCCTTCGGCAGCGACCGCATCGAGGCCGGGGACACCGTGATCCTCACCGCCAAGGCGGGCACGGTGGTGAACCTGGAGGACGCCTTTGACATTACGGAGATCAGAAGATGAACAAGCGATTACTCTGCCACCTGGTGGGCAACGTGGTGCGCGTCTGCGGTGCGCTGATGATCCTGCCCATCATTGTCTCGCTGATCAAGCGCAGCGGGGACACCCTCCCGCTGCTGCTGTCCATGCTCATCGCCCTGGCGGTGGGCACGGCGCTGGCCCTGGTGCAGCCCCGACGGGACACCCTGCGGGCCCGGGAGGGCTTCGCCATCGTGGCCTTCAGCTGGATCATCGTGTCCTTCCTGGGGGGGCTGCCCTTCTTCTTCAGCGGCCACATTCCCTCCCTGGTGGACTGCTTCTTCGAGACGGTCTCCGGCTTCACCACCACCGGCGCGACCATCCTCACCGACGTGGAGGCCCTGCCCAAGGGGCTGCTGTTCTGGCGCAGCTTCACCCACTGGGCCGGCGGCATGGGCGTGCTGGTGCTGTCCTTGGCGCTGATCCCCAAGATGGGCGCCCGCTCCATCCACCTGATGCGGGCGGAGAGCCCCGGCCCCTCCACCGACAAGCTGGTGCCGCGGGTGGCCAACAACGCCAAGATATTGTATGAAATCTACGTGGCCCTGTCGCTGTTCATGGTGGCGGCGCTGCTGTTCTGCGGGCTGGACTGGTACGACTCCCTGACCCACATGTTCGGCGCGGCGGGCACCGGCGGCTTCGGCACCTACGGCGACAGCATCGCCCATTTCAACAGCGCCGCGGTGGACATCGTCGTGGGCATCTTCATGGCGCTGTTCGGCGTGAACTTCTCGATCTACTACTACCTGATCCACCGCAACTGGCGGGCCGCCTTCGGCAACAGCGAGCTGCGCTGGTACTGGATCATCCTGCTGGGCGTGAGCGCCGTCGTGGCGGTGAACATCATGCCGCTGTACAACGGCAGCTTCTTCACCGCGCTGCGCTACAGCTTTTTCCAGGCCTCCTCCATCATGACCACCACCGGCTACGCCACCGCCGACTTCGACCTGTGGCCCCAGCTGAGCCGGGTGCTGCTGGTGATGCTGATGTTCATCGGTGCCAGCGCGGGCTCCACCGGCGGCGGCATCAAGGTCATCCGGCTCCAGCTGCTGGTGAAGAGCATGGTGCGCGACATCCGCCGCACCGTGCACCCGAAGTCCGTCAACACCGTCAAGCTGGACGGCCACACCGTGGACGAGGGCATCCTCTCCGGCGTACAGGGCTTCTTCTTCGCCTACATACTGATCCTGCTGAGCGCGATGGTGATCGTCTCCCTGGACGGCTTTTCCTTCGAGACCAACTTCACCGCCGTGCTGGCCACGCTGTCCAACATTGGCCCCGGCCTGGGCATGGTGGGTCCCACCGGCAACTTCTCCGCCTTCAGCGACCTGAGCAAGATCGTGCTGAGCCTGTGCATGCTCATCGGCCGCCTGGAGGTGTTCCCCATCCTGATGCTCTTCTCCCCCAGCGCGTGGAAGAAGTGAGAAAGACATGAGGTCCTATCATGCGCAGATTGGCGGTGTTTGTCATGGCAATGCTCGCGGCGCTTTCGGCCCTGGCCGCTAACGCGGAAGGGCGGCAGATCGTCGTCCAAACCGAGGTGACGAAGTGGGGGCAGCTGCCCGTTTCCTTTGAGATCTCCGGGCAGGACCTGCTGGAGGGCGTGACCGCCCGGGAGTTCGCCATCACCGGCGAGGCCACGGCCTGGGGCGCGTCCAGCCTGCACCCCTTCGCCTGCGGCGTTCAGGCCGTGGAGGCGACGGAGGAGGGCTGGCGGCTGACGCCGGAGCAGTTCCCCGACAAGTACTTCTACGTGAAGCAGCTGGCGATCGCCTGCGAGAGCCAACCTGAGCTGGGCTTTGCGCTGGCGGACATCGGTCAGACGCAAACCGCCGTGGCGGACGACTTCCAGCCCCTGGACGACCCGGAATACCAGCTGACCGCCCACGTCTTTCTCCCGGAGGCGGATGGGCCGGTGCCGGTGGTGATCGTGTTCCACGGCTACGGCGACACCGCGAACCTGCTCACCTACCGCACCGCCGTGGCCTGGGCCGACCCCGAGAGCCAGGCAAAGCGGCCCTGCGCGGTGATCGCGCCCTCCATTCCCGACAGCCTGTACACCAGCGAGTTTGTGCGCAGCAAGGTGTTCGAGGGCGTGCTGAACTGGATCGACGGGCAGATCGAGGCCGGGAAAATCGACGGCAGCCGAATCTACGCCATGGGCAACTCCTTCGGCGGCATGTCCGCCTTCGAGCTGGCCGAGCAGCACCCGGACCGCGTCGCCGCGATCCTGGCGCTGTGCCCCGCCCTGAACTACTCTGTCCACGGCACCCAGCGGCTGGGCGAGCTTACCGACATCCCCGTCACCATCTGCCAGGCCGAGCACGATGAGACCATCCCCGTGGAGGTGGGCCGCGGCGCCGCGGAGGCGCTGACCGCCGCGGGCAACGGGCGCGTCACCCTGCGCGTCTACTCCGACGCGGAGATGTACGCCGCCGGGGCCGCCCTCGGCCAGGAGAACACCTACAGCTTCCACCACGTGGAGCTCGCCGCCCTGGAGGGCGAGGAATTCGAGGCAAACGCCGACTGGCTGTTCGCGCAGGGGAAGGAATGAGAAAAGCCGCCGAAAGGCGGTTTTTCTGCGCTTGATAAACCCGTCGCGGTTGTGTTATACTGATGGCGAAGGGAGGGAGCACCATGACTACGCTCAGTCAGATCCGGCAGGCGGTCAACATCGCCGCCGCGCAATACCCGGTCAAGCGGGTCGAGCTGTTCGGCTCCTATGCCAACGGCACCGCCGATTCGGACAGCGACGTGGATTTCCTGGTGGAGTTCTCGGAAAACCCCACCTCCCTGGTGCACATCTGCGGCTTCCGGGAGACCCTCTCGGAGCTCTTGAAGCTGGATGTGGACATCGTCAAGCTGCCCCGCAAGCCGGACGACGGCTTGACCGTGAACAGGACGGTGACGCTGTATGGAGCATGAGGGCCGAAACGAGGTCATCCGCCAGAAGCTGCTGGACGAGATCGGGGACATCGAGGCATTCATCCTCCACCGCAAAATCGACGACCTGCTGAATGACCGCATGTGCCAGAAAGCCATCGTGATGAGCCTGATCAACATCGGCAAGCTGTCCAAGTCCTTCACCGAGGATTACCTCGCCGCCAGGCCGGAGATTCCCTGGAAGGCCATCCGCCAGCTTCCGCAACATCGCCGCCCATCAGTACGGGCGATCGACTTCGAGGATGTCTACAAGACCGTCACTGAGGACATCCCCGCGTTGAAGGAAGCACTGCTCAGGCCGCATTGACGACAAGGCCGCACGCTTTCGCGTGCGGCCTTGTCCTATGCGGTTATGGGCGAGGCTGTCTCAAAATGCGGATGGCGATTCAATTTCCGCCGTAGGGACGCCATATATGGCGTCCGCGGGCGGCATATATGCCGCCCCTACGGGGATGATTGCAGCGTCCGGATGTATTTTGAGACAGCCCCCCTGCGGGAAAAGCACCTCACTGGCCTATCCGCGCGGCAGCCATCGGATGCGGGGCTCAGGCGTTCTTCTTCCTGGCCTCCAGCTTCTTCCGGGCCTCGGTGCCCAGGATGCGCTTGCGCATGCGGATGGACTGGGGCGTGATCTCAACGAGCTCGTCGTCATCGATGAACTCCATGGCCTCCTCCAGGGTGGGCACGTGGACGCCGGTGATCTTGAGGGCTTCCTCGGCGGCGGCGGAGTTGCGGCTGTTGGTCATGTGCTTCTTCTTGCACACGTTCACGTCGATGTCGCCGGGGCGGGAGTTCTTGCCGATGATCATGCCGTTGTAGACCTTCACGCCGGCCTCGATGAACAGCTCGCCGCGGTCCTGGATGTTGAACAGGGCGTAGGAGGTGGCGATGCCGTCCTCCCAGGCCACCAGCGCGCCGGAGTTGCGGGTGGGGATCTCGCCCTTCACGGGCTCGTAGTCCTCAAACACGGCGCTCATGACGCCCTCGCCGCGGGTGTCTGTGAGGAACTCGCTGCGATAGCCAAACAGGCCGCGGGACGGCACGATGAACTCCAGGCGCATGCGGCTCTCGCCGTTCATGGAGATCAGCGTGCCCCGGCGGCGGCCGATCTTGTCGATCACCGCGCCGGAATACTCGGCAGGCACATCGCACACCAGCCGCTCCATGGGCTCGCACTTTTCGCCATTGATGGTCTTGTACAGCACCACCGGCTTGGTCACGGCGAACTCATAGCCCTGGCGGCGCATGGTCTCGATCAGTATGGACAGGTGCAGCTCGCCGCGGCCGTAGACCCGGAAGGCGTCGGTGCTCTCCGTCTCCTCCACGCGAAGGGATACGTCCGTCAGGGCCTCCTTCTCCAGGCGCGCCCGCAGGTGCCGGGAGGTGACGTAGGTGCCCTCGGTGCCGGCGAAGGGGCTGTCGTTGACGCAGAAGGTCATGGAGATGGTGGGCTCGTCGATCTTCACGAAGGGCAGCGGCTCGGCCATGGCCGGGGGGCAGATGGTGTCGCCGATGAGCAGGTCCGGGAAGCCGGACACCGCCACGATGTCGCCCACCTCGGCGTGCTCCGCATTCACCCGCTTCAGGCCGTCGAACTCGAACAGGCCCGCCAGCCGCGCCGGAGCGGAAACGAAGGCGGAGTCGTAGACGCAGCGGATGGCCATCTGGCCCGCGTCGATGCTGCCGCGCTCGATGCGGCCCACGCCGATGCGGCCCACGTAGTCGTTGTAGTCGATGGTGGAGATCAGCAGCTGCAGCGGGCCCTCCGGGTCGCCCTCGGGCGCGGGGATGTGCTCCAGGATGCAGTCGAACAGGGGCCGCAGGTCCGTGCCGGGCTGGGTCCAGTCGGTGGTGGCGGTGCCGGAGCGGCCGGAGGCGTAGATGATGGGGCTGTCCAGCTGCTCGTCGCTGGCGTCCAGGTCGATCAGCAGCTCCAGCGTCTCGTCCACCACCTCGTCGCACCGGGCGTCGGGGCGGTCCGTCTTGTTCACCACGATGATGACCTTCAAATTCAGCTCCAGCGCCTTCTTCAGCACGAAGCGGGTCTGGGGCATCGGGCCCTCGAAGCTGTCCACCAGCAATAGCACGCCTGAGACCATCTTCAGCACGCGCTCCACCTCGCCGGAAAAGTCCGCGTGGCCGGGGGTGTCCACGATGTTGATCTTCACGCCGTTGTAGTGCACGGCGGTATTCTTGGACAGGATGGTGATGCCGCGCTCCCGCTCCAGGTCGTTGGAGTCCATCACGCGGTCCTGAACCTGCTGGTTCTGGCGGAACACGCCGCCCTGTTTCAGCATTTCGTCCACCAGGGTGGTCTTGCCGTGGTCGACGTGGGCGATGATGGCGATGTTGCGAAGATCGTTGCGAGTGATATTCAAGGGGATTACCTCTTTTCGGTATGTTTCAGGTTGTGAATGAGGAGTGAGGAATGAGGAGTGAGGAATGGCGGTTCAAATCCCTTCGGGATTTGATTTGATTGAATCGGCGGAATGAGGAAGGGCCATGTATCTATTGAATCCAAAGAAAACCGTAAGGATTTCATCCACAATTCCTCATTCCTCATTCCCAATTCCCCATTTATTCAAGCTCGTCCGCGTTCATCCGGTCGGCGGTCTCGGCGAGGACGAGGCCCTCGTTGTTCTCACAGGCCAGGCGGATGGACCAATCGTTTTCAAACATCAGCACGGGCCGCCCGACGCGGTCCTCGGCGATGGCCGTGGTGCTGGTGAGGCGCAGTCGATCCAGCGGCTTGGGCGTCTCCACCACCCAGCGCACGTAGCGGAAGGGCAGGTTCTCCCGGGTGATGTTCACGCCGTATTCGCTCTTGAGGCGATACTCCAGCACGTCCATCTGCAAAACGCCCACCACGCCGGCGATCATCTCCTCCCGGCCGATGTTGGGCCGCTTGAAGGTCTGGATCGCGCCCTCCTGGGAGAGCTGGTTCACGCCCTTCAAAAACTGCTTGCGCTTCATGGAGTCCTCGGGGCTGACGCGGCAGAAGAACTCCGGCGCGAACAGCGGAATGCCGGAATAGCGCACGGGATTGCCGGTGCAGATGGTGTCGCCCAGGCGGAAGATACCGGGGTCGAACAGGCCGATGATGTCGCCGGGATAGGCGGTCTCCACCGTCTCGTGCTCCTGGGCCATGAAGGTCTGGGGCTGGGCCAGCTTGACGCGGGAATTGGTGGAGGAGTGCCACACGGTCATACCCTTTTCAAACACGCCGCTGCACACCCGCATGAAGGCCAGGCGATCCCGGTGGGCGGGGTTCATGTTGGCCTGAATCTTGAAGATGAAGCCGGTGAACTTCTCGTCCGCGGGGTCGATGGGCCCCACCTCCTCGGCCACGCGGGGCGTGGGCGACTTGGTGTAGGTGAGGAACCGGTTCAGGAACGGCTCCACGCCGAAGTTGTTGGTGGCCGAGCCGAAGAACATGGGCGTCAGCTGACCGGAGAGGATCTTTTCGAGGTCGAACTCATCCCCCGCCACGTCCAGCAGCTCGATGTCCTCCATCAGCTTGTCGTAGTAGGTCTGGCCGATCTTTGAAGGGCAGGCCGGATCGTCGATGGACACGGTCTCCACCTGCACCTGGGCCTGGCCGTGGTCGCCGCCGGTGTACAGCTCGATCAGCCGGGTGTCCCGGTGGTACACGCCCTTGAAATCGCCGTGGATGCCGATGGGCCAGTTCACCGGGCAGGACCGGATGCCCAGCACGGATTCGATGTCCTCCATCAGCTCGAAGGGGTCCCGGCCCGTGCGGTCCATCTTGTTGATGAAGGTGAAGATGGGGATGCTGCGCAGGCGGCACACCTTGAACAGCTTGATGGTCTGCTCCTCCACGCCCTTGGCGTTGTCGATCAGCATGACCGCGCTGTCCGCCGCGACCAGGGTGCGGTAGGTGTCCTCGGAGAAGTCCTGGTGGCCGGGGGTGTCCAGGATGTTGATTCTGTAACCGTTGTAGTCAAACTGCATGGCCGACGACGTGACCGAGATGCCGCGCTGCTTCTCGATCTCCATCCAATCGCTGGTGGCGTGGCGCGCGGCCTTCCTGGCCTTCACGCTGCCCGCCTGGCGGATCGCGCCGCCGTAGAGCAGCAGCTTTTCGGTCAGCGTGGTCTTGCCGGCGTCGGGATGGGAAATGATGGCGAAGGTGCGCCTGCGCGCCACTTCCGCCGCGAGTTCGGGATGATTCATGATCGCTTCCTCCTGATCGTTGCTCGTCTCATTTCGTGTCCGAGGTCCGGCTTAAATCGGCCTGCACATGATAAATGCTCCTTCGCGGGTAATACTACGGTATGGTCTAAAAACCACAACTTGTATTGTAGTATTCCCGGAAGGAGCGTGTCAATCACGCGGGGCTGTTGATTGCGTTAATATTCACAAAAAAAGGTTCTCACTGAGGGGAAGGCTGGGGGCCGGGCGGGCGGCGCAACGCCGCCCCTACGGTTGTGCAGCCGCTGATGACCGGCTTTCAGAAAACGACCTCATCCGTCACGGCTTCGCCGTGCCACCTTCCCCTAAAGGGGAAGGCTGGAGTGCCGGGCGGGCGGCGCAACGCCGCCCCTACGGTTATGCAGCCGCTGATGACCGGCTTTCAGAGAACGACCTCATCCGCCCCTTCGGGGCACCTTTCCCAAAGGGGAAGGCTGGAGTGCCGGGCGGGCGGCGCAACGCCGCCCCTACGGTTGTGCAGCCGTCTATGATCGACTTTCAGAGAACGACCTCATCCGTCACGGCTTCGCCGTGCCACCTTCCCCTAAAGGGGAAGGCCTGGGGGCCGGGCGGGCGGCGCAACGCCGCCCCTACGGGAAGCGGACGCCAAGAATGGCGTCCCTACGGGTCGGGACGCGGCAGCCGCTATTCCTATTGCCTATTGCCTATTCCCTATTGCCTATTCCCTGTTGCCTATTCCCTGTTCCCTGTTCCCTGTTCCCTACTCCCTAATCCCTAATCCCTACTCCCTCAATCCCCAAATACCGCTTGATTTCGGCGATGTACCGCTCGCCCATGGCGGAGAGGATGGCATTGTTCTTGACGATGTAGCCCACCTCCATGACGCTGTTGGGGTTGGTGCTGTCGGCCTCGTAGGGCACGGCGATGTACTCCTGGCCGTTCAGCTCCTCGCAGATGATGCCGGAGCAGAGGGTGTAGCCGTTCAGCGCGGTCATCAGGTTCAGGTTGGTGGCCCGGTCGGTGGTCTTGATGCTGCGGGGATAGTCGTTGGTGGAGAGGATCTCCTCGGCGAAGTAGAAGGAGCTGTCGTCGCCCTGCTCAAAGGACAGGCAGGGATAGGGCGCCAGATCGTCGAAGGTGATGGACTGCTTCCCCGCCAGCGGGTGGCCCCGCCACAGGTACACGTAGGCATCGCAGTTGATCAGGTGGTGGAACGCCAAGCCGCTGGAGTGGAGCAGCTTGAGCAGCGCCTTGCGGTTGAAGTCGCTGAGATAGAGTATGCCGATCTCGCTGCGCATCTGGGCCACGTCGTTGATAACGGAGAGGGTCTTGGTCTCCCGGATGGCGAACTCATACTTGGCCACGTCGTAGGCCTTCACCATCTCCACGAAGGCCTTCACGGCGAAGGAATAGTGCTGGCAGGACACGCCGAACTTCTGCTTGCGCTCCCCCGCCTTGCCGTACTTCTCCATCAGGTTCAGATACTGGCCGTAGACCTGGCGGGCGTAGGGCAGGAAATCTGCGCCCTCGGCGGTCAGCGTCACGCCCCGGCCCGTGCGGTTGAACAGCACGATGCCCAGCTCCTTCTCCAGCTCCTTGATGGCGCTGGTCAGCGAGGGCTGGGACACGTACAGCTTCTCCGCGGCCCGGTTGATGGAGCCGATCTCGGAGATGGTGATGATGTAGTTCAGCTGCTGCAGGGTCATGGCGCGGCCTCCATTTCCGACGGTGTTTGTATTATTATACACAAGCACTATAGTTTTGTCCAATAATTTAGCGTTATGGTATGATTTTGCTGATGAAGAAAGGGCGTTCTCCAAACACTTCCATGCAACGGGGTTTTCTTCGCAATACGATGTAATATTAAATTTTTACAATCCCTCCGGCCCTACGGGCCACCTCCCTTTACACAAGGGAGGCTTGATAACGCTCCACCTATGGCTCCCCTGTGTAAGGGGAGCTGTCACCGAAGGTGACTGAGGGGTTGTTTCAAAGCAGTCTTTTTCCGTTACATCATCGTAGGGGCGGCATTCTTGCCGCCCGGAGCGGATTCTCAGTCCGCGAACGCCATGAATGGCGTCCCTACGGTTGAGAACGCGCATGGACTATCGTTTGAGACAGCCTCTTGCTTTATGCCAGCATATTCAACACCCGCTGGTAGAGCGCCGCGTCCATCAGCGCCACCACCCGCGTGCCCTCGGCGGTGTACTCCTCCTCGACCACCTGGCCCTTGCCATGGATCAGCGACAGCACGCCGCCCTTGTCGTAGGGGATCACCAGCTCCGCCCGATGGCGCAGGGCGGCGATTCTGCGGGAAATCTCCGCCTTCAGCTTGTCCAGGCCCATGCCCTCCTTCGCCGAAATCAGGATGGCGTCGGCGGGCTCGATCATGCCGCCGACAGAGGCCCGATCCGCCTTGTTCAGCGCCTCCAGAATGGACTTGTCGGCGGCGCCCAGGTCGTTCAGCACCTCGAACACCGTCGCCCGCTGCTGGGCATAGTGGGGGCTGGAGAGGTCTGACACCACCACGAGAAGATCCGCGTACAGCGCCTCCTCCAGCGTGGAGCGGAAGGCCTGCACCAGCTGGTGGGGCAGCTTGCGAATGAAGCCGACGGTGTCCACCACGAGGCAGCTGCGGTTGTCCGGCAGCTCCACATGGCGCATCACCGGGTCCAGCGTGGCGAACAGCTTGTCCTCCACCAGCACGTCCGCGCCGGAAAGGGCGTTCAGCAGCGTGGACTTCCCGGCGTTGGTGTAGCCCACCAGGGCCACCGTCGTCTGGCCGGTCTTCTCCCTGCGGGCGCGGCGCAGGTCCCGCTGCTTCTTGATCTCCTTCAGCTGGCCCTCCAGGTCGTCGATGCGCTTTCGGATGCGGCGGCGATCCACCTCCAGGCGGGTCTCGCCGGGGCCGCGGGTGCCAATGCCGCCGCCCAGCCTGGACAGGGACGTGCCCAGGCCGGTGAGCCGGGGCAGGCGGTACTTCATCTGGGCCAGCTCCACCTGCAGCTTGCCCTCGGCGGACTGGGCCCGCTGGGCGAAGATGTCCAGGATCAGCGCCGTGCGGTCAATCACCCGCACGCCCAGGATGTTCTCCAGGTTCTTCTGCTGGGCCCCGGTCAGCTCGTCGTCCAGGATGGCCAGGTCGATCTCCATGGCCTGGCAGGTCAGGGCCAGCTCCTCGGCCTTGCCGCTGCCGATGTAGGTGGCGCTGTCCGGGCGCTGGCGGTTCTGGATCACCCGGGTGATGACCATAGCCCCGGCGGTCTCCGCCAGGCTCGCCAGCTCGTCCAGGGATTCCTCGCTGTCCGTGGAGATCAGCATGGCCTTTTCGACCTCCTCCACGATGCCGCCCTTCTCGATGGCCGCCTTCACCCGATCCTCGGCCAGCTCGATCTCCTTCATCCACAGCTGCTGGGGGATGCGCCCGGGCTTCACCGGGCCCTTGAGGACGATGGACAGGTTGTCATACTCCATCTCCCCCAGGAACGCCGCGCTGATGCCGGTGCAGCGGCCCTCCCCCACGCCCACGGCGCACATGGAATCGAAGCGCAAAAGGCGCAGGGCCTGCAGGTCCACGTCGGACAGGTGCGCGTCCCCGCCGGGATGGGTGTGGATGCAGCGGAAGCCGGACAGCCGGTCCAGGTTCCTTCTCAGGTGCAGCTCCGGCAGGGCGATGGAGCCGATGGAGCCGATGGCGATCTCCAGCACCGAGCCGTCCCGGCCCAGGTACACCAGCATCTCCCGGTTCAACAGGTCCGTGTACCGCACCAGGAGGTTGAGCAGACGATCCGGCAGGAAGTCCGTCCTGCCAAACTCGGCGTCATACAGCTTTTCCAGCTCGTTCAGCGTGCTCTCGCGGATGCCGGTCAAATTGCCGTGAATCATCTGTCGTCCTCCTGTTTGGAATTGATGGCATTGTCTGTCAAGCGATAAGCCGCGTAGCCGACCCAGATGAGCCACGTCCACTGCCACGCCCCCGTCCCCAGGCTGGCCGCGAGGTAAACAATCGCAGTGATGCAGGCGATGATCCAATGCTTCATATCAAGCACCTCCTATATCCTCTCAACTAACTCCTCGATCAGTCGGTTGACTTCCTCCGGTCGGTCGGTGTTGGCGTTGTGGCCCGCGCCCTCGATCCAGTGCAGCGGGATGCCTGTGTTCCTGTGCCAGGCCCTGCTGTATCGCTTGCAGGATCCGGCCCGATCCGATCTGCCGCAGATCAGCAGCGCCGGGCAGTCGATTGCATAGGGCAGATCGGCCTCCATGGCCTCGGCCAGCATCCGCATGCCGTGGCCGGACAGCGCGGCGTAGCGGGCCTTGTCGCCGTCGTAGGTCATCATCATCTCCCGCATCAGCGCCCGGCCGTACTCCGTGGTGGACACGCCGTTCGTGCCGGATCTCAGCAGCCACTTCCACGGGTAATAACGGTACACCGGCTCCATCCTTTTCAGAAGCGCAATCTCGACGCCCGTCACGTACCGCCTTTGCAGCGGCGCGGAATCCACGGACACGAAGCCCGCCAGCTTCCCCGGGAAACGCTGGGCATAGGCCTGGCCCACGTAGCCGCCCATGGACTGGCCAACGATCACGGGCTTATCGAAGCCCTCGGCGGTCAGGATCCCGTCCAGCCACCCCGCCGCGTCCATCAGCGTGAAGTCCAGCTGAAAGGGCCAGGAGGCGGCGTGTCCCGGCGGATCCCAGACCAGCAGACTGACCCTGCCCCGGAAGTGCTCCACCTGCTTCTCGAACAGCCGGTGATCCGCCGTCAGCCCCGGCAGCAGCGCCAGCGCCGGGCCGTTTCCCGGCAGCGCGTCCACCCAGTAATGGATCGCGCCGCGGGGCGTGTCATGCACCCGCTCGATCATCCCCGCGCCTCCCCTCCGACATTTCCAGGACCCTGCTTCAAAATGAAGGTTCTTCACGGAAAGTTGGGGGATGACAAACACCTCATCCGCCCCTTCGGGGCACCTTCCCCTCAAGGGGAAGGCTTAGTGCAGAAAGGCTTCCCCCTGGGGGGAAGCTGTCACCGTAGGTAACTGATGAGGGGGAAATCCCACAACTTTCCGTGATGAGCCAAAATGAATACGCCCGCATAATACAGCTGTAGGGGCGCCGTTGCGGCACCCGCCCATCATCCTGACCGCATTCCGCGATTCTGCGCGACAGCGATCGGGACCCGGCCCTGCCGGGAGGCGGGCGGCGCAACGCCGCCCCTACAAAGACATACCCGCTGTATGACTATGCGTCCTGAGACAGCCCCATTCAGTGTACTATGAAATCCGATGAATGTCAACGCCAAAGCCCTGTCGTCTCAGACGTACTTGATGGCCTCGTCGTCCTCCTCGGTGCGGGGCTTTTCGCCCTTCTCCAGGCGCTCGCGATAGTCCTGGATGGCGGCGTGGAGGGCCTCCTCGGCCAGCACGGAGCAGTGCACCTTCACCGGCGGCAGCCCGCCCAGGGCCTCCATGACCATCTTGTTGGTCAGCTTCTCGGCCTCCTCCAGGGTCATGCCCTTCACCAGCTCGGTGGCCTTGCTGGACGTGGCGATGGCCGCGCCGCAGCCGAAGGTCTTGAACTTCACGTCGGTGATCACGTCGTTCTCCACCTTGATGTAGATGCGCATGATGTCGCCGCACTTGGCATTGCCCACGGTGCCCACGCCGCTGGCGTCCTCCATCTCGCCCATGTTGCGGGGGTTCATGAAGTGGTCCATGACCTGCTCGGTATATTCCATAATCGTGCCTCCTGTATGCACATTAAGTTTTCAGTCGTCGGTGCCCACGGTCTCCACGCCCTTGAGGAAATCGCTGTAGAGGGGGCTCATGGCCCGCAGCTTCGCCACGATCTCCTTCAGGCAGTCCACCACGTAGTCCGCTTCCTCCATCGTGTTCTCCTCGCACAGGCTCAGCCGCAGGCTGCCGTTGGCGTGCTCGTGGGAGACGCCGATGGCCAGCAGCACGTGGCTGGGGTCCAGGGAGCCGCTGGTGCAGGCGGAGCCGGAACTGGCCGCCACGCCCTTCAGGTCCAGGTGCAGCAGCACGCTCTCGCTCTCGATGAAGTAGAAGGACAGGTTCACGTTGCCGCACATGCGCTTCGTGGGATGGCCGTTCAGCTGCACGTGGGGAATCTCCTTCATGATCCGCTCGATCATGTGATCCCGAATGGCGCTCATCTTCGCGGCCTTGGCAGGGATGTCCGCGGTGGCTAGCTCGATGGCCTTGCCCAGGCCCACGATGCCGGGCAGGTTCTCGGTGCCGGGGCGCTGGCCGCGCTCCTGGGCGCCGCCGTTCATCAGCCGTTGCAGGCGCACGCCGTGGCGCATGTACAGCGCGCCGATGCCCTTGGGCGCGTGGAACTTGTGGCCGGACAGGCTCAAAAGGTCGATGTTCTGGGCCTTCACGTCGATCTCCACGTGGCCGATGGCCTGCACCGCGTCGGTGTGGAACAGCACGCCGTGCCGCTTCGCCACCGCCGCCAGCTCCGGGATGGGCTCGATGGTGCCGATCTCGTTGTTGGCGTACATGATGGACACCAGCACGGTGTCCGGCCGGATGGCCGCCTCCAGCTGCTCCGGCGTCACCAGGCCGTCGCTGTCCACGGGCAGGTAGGTGACCTCGAAGCCCTCCTTCTCCAGCTGCTGGCAGGTGTGCAGGATGGCGTGGTGCTCAAAGTTGGTGGTGATGATGTGCCTGCCCTTTTTGATATTGGCGTAGGCCGCGCCCCGCAGCGCCCAGTTGTCGGCCTCGGTGCCGCAACCGGTGAAGTAGATTTCCCGGGGTTCCGCGCCGATGGCCTTCCCCACCTGGGCCCGCGCCGCCTCCACCGCCTTGCGGGCTTCCCGGCCGAAGCCGTGCACCGACGAGGGATTGCCGTAGATCTCGCAGAAATAGGGCTGCATCGCCGCGAAGACCTCCTCGGTCACGCGGGTCGTCGCACCGTTGTCCATATAAACTCTCATGTGGTTTCGTCCTCCTGCGCCGTGAGGCGCTTGTAATCCTCGGTCATGTCCCTGAGGGTGATGCCGTCCACGATGGCGTTCAGCCCGTCCCGCAGCTTCATCCACACGATGCGCGAGGGGCAGGCGCAGCTCTTGCCGCAGGCGTCCTCCTCGTCCAGGCAGTCCACCAGGCCCAGGCCGCCCTCCAGCGCCCGTAGCACGTCGCCCACGGTGATCTCCTCCGGCTTCCGGGCCAGCACGTAGCCGCCCTGGGCCCCGCGGGTGCTGTTCACCAGCCCTTCCCGCTTGAGCACCGCGATCAGCTGCTCCAGGTAGGCCTCCGGGATGCCCTCCCGCTCGGCGATGGCCTTGATGGACTGGGGTCCGCCCTCCACGTTCAGCGCCAGGTCGTACATGGCGTGGATGCCGTAACGGCCCCGCGTCGAAAGCTTCATCGTCCGTCCCTCCTTGGGTCAATTCCGAGGTTTTTCATCAGCTTAGCTTCTGTATTGTATCACCGTTTTATGCGCCCGTCAATCAATTCCGACTTTATTTATTGGAATTTAACCTATCAAAAAAGGCCGCCGCGCCTTTCGGCACAGCAGCCTTGAATCCTGTCTCTACAGCACGTACCAGATCTTGTCGATCGTGTCCACCTTGTCCTGCTGGGTCTCGCCCCGGATGATGCTCTCCACCAGCGGAATGGCGTGGCCGCCGTTGCGGGTGATGGTGTCCGCGCAGTAAAAGGTGTCGCTGTCCTGGTCGTAGCCGAACAGCCAGATCGCGTGGGGCGCGCCGGTGTCGTAGATCACCACGCCCTCCGGATGGTATTGCAGCACGTTGATCAGATAGGCCTTCTTGTCGATGCAGTTGCGGATGTCCGCGTTGCAGGTCACGGAGACCTGTCCGATGGTGAAGTTCTGGCTCAGGCCCCACTGCTTGGTCCAGGCGTAGTGGCCCACGCCGGTGTCCGTCACCATCTCATAGGGCGTGCCCCGCTGGCAGGAATAGTTGCGCAGCATCATCGTCGCCGCGATCAGCGTGCAGGTGTGGGGCACCGTCTGGGTCAGATACACGTCGTCCCCGGGATGGGAGCCGAAGTACAGGCCCTCCGCACCCGCCGGCATCGCCAGCGCCAGCATCAGCGCCAAAACACAAATCAGGGCCGCTGCCCTTCTCAACAATCGCATGAAAATCACCTCCGTCAACCGGTACTCTACCAGCATAATGGAAGCCGCCCGCGATTGCAAAGACATTCCCGCAAACAAAACTTGGTATTATTCGGACAGGTGGTGACAGAACTTAGTTTCGTAATACCTTCTCGACGCCCCCGCGACAGACCTGTGAAAACCTGTGACAACACTTGGAATCGCGCACATTTCCGCAACATCTGTAATATTTCGCCTTTCCACCCCTGTTTATCGTAATCAGCCTTCCCCTTTAGGGGCGTCGAGCGCCCGGAAAACAGTTCTGTGAACTGTTTTCAACGAGACGGGGACGGCAGTCCCGTGGAACGGTGGCCGAGCGAAGCGAGGTCGAAAGAGGTCGTCTCTCCCCCTGCCTCCCCTGTGTAAGGGGAGGTGGCACGAAGCGCCGGAGGGGTTGTATCCATTTGGGCGGGCGGCGCAACGCCGCCCCTACATCAACGGACGCCATATATGCCGCCTCTACGAATTCCACAACCCTCCCTCGCTGCTCCCCAACGGAAAAGGCGGCCTGCTGAGTCGTGCTTTGAAGCAAGCTGCTCAGCGCGATGTGCTGAGCGCGAAGCTTCACCAAACAGCGAAGCAGGCCGCCAAAAATCAGCGTTCCCCGGAACCCCTCCATCATCTTTCTGCAACCATTTCCCTTGCACAGGAGGGGACAAGGGGAACGACCTCATCCGTCTTGCTGCGCTTCGCTGGCAAGCCACCTTCCCCTGAACCGCTCAGCGCCTCGCGCTTCGCTGGGGAAGGCTTTGGATTCCGTTCTTCGCAGACACCTCCCCTTACACAGGGGAGGCAATGAGGAGCGAGGCAGTGGAGGTTAGGGAGGAGCGGAACGGGGAGACAAGCAGCTAATACACCATGGAAGAAAGAATGTCGCAGAGCTGTAAAAAGGCAAAGAAAAGAGAGCCATCCATAGATGACTCTCAATGAGATCCGGCGACGACCTACCCTACCGGGCCGTTTCCAGCCAAGTACTATCAGCGTGCTGAGGCT